>JACRGH010000001.1 GCA_016212375.1 Microcaldota archaeon | reverse complement strand
GCTGCGTACAATGAGCGGCGTTTGCACATGAGTTTGGAGTGGCAAACGCCGATTGAAGTCTGGAACCAAAAAGTGAGTAAGGGTTTAAAGTACGAAAAGCTTACCAAAACCTAGAGAGGAACTAATTACGGGATAACACATTTTCTGCCCCCGCAACAATCCTTAAAAACCTTCGACCCGACAATAGAGTCAGGCACGAATTTTTCGCCCGATTATCGGTCTAGAGTCCTCCAGTTATCTCGTTTTGTGGCCCGAAAATGGCCAAAAGGAACAGGTAACGGAATCCGGCTCGAAAACCGCCAAGGTCGCAAAAACCATGACGCCGAAAAAAACCGACACCGAACAGGAAGCGCTCATCAAAAGCTTGGCCAAAAAGACGGACGAGCACGAATTCTACACCCCCATCCCGAAGAATTACCAATTCGGCCGCACGAAATATGTGTTCGTAACCGGCTCGGTCATTTCCGGAGTTGGCAAAGGCATTTTCAGCGCCTCCCTTGCCAAACTTCTCAAAGACCAAGGCCTGCATGTGGAAGCCATGAAGTTCGACGGTTATCTCAACGTGGACGCCGGCACCCTGAACCCGTACCGCCATGGCGAGGTGTTCGTGCTGGACGACGGCACCGAGTGCGACATGGACCTCGGCACGTACGAGCGGTTCTTGGACCAGGACATTTCCAAGGACAACTACCTGACGGCCGGCAAATTGTTCTCGCAAATCATCACCAAGGAGCGCGCGGGCGGATACTTGGGCCGCGACGTCCAATTCATCCCGCATGTCACCGGTGAAATCAAATCATTCATCCGCCATTTGGCCCAAAAGTCGGAGGCCGACGTGGTCCTGATTGAAGTGGGCGGAACCGCGGGGGACATCGAATCAGCGTACTTTTTGGAAGCCTTGCGCGAATTGCAATACGAAGAAGGCGCCGGCAACAGCTGTTTCGTCAACGTCACTTACATCCTGAAGCCCTCATCTTTGGGCGAACACAAAAGCAAGGCCGCGCAACTGGGCATCCGAACGCTCATGAGCATGGGCATCCAACCGCAACTCATCGTTTGCCGTTCGACCGAACCCATTCCCGAAAAAGTGCGGGAAAAATTGTCGATTTTTTCCAACGTGCCAGTGGACCGCGTCATCGGTTTGGAGGATTTGCAAAGCATCTACCAGGTTCCCTTGAAACTCAAAGAGGCCAAAGCGGATGAAATCGTCACGGAAATACTACAGCTGAAAGCCAAACTCAAATCCCAGGAAAAAGCGCTGATGCAATGGGAAGATTTTGAAAAGAAGATGCGCGAGCCCAAATCCGAAATCAACGTGGCCATCACCGGAAAGTACACCGGGCTACATGACGCATACGCCTCCATCCTCAACGCACTGGAGCACGCGGGCGAAGCCAACTGCGCGCACGTGAACATCCACTGGGTGGACACCGCCAAAATTGAAACTCTCAAAGACGCGGAAAATGCACTGAAAGGCATGCAGGGCGTCATCGTGCCCGGCGGCTTCGGCTCGCGCGGCGTGGAAGGCAAGATTTTGTGCGTGCAACACTGCCGAGAGAACAAGGTTCCCTATTTCGGCCTGTGCTATGGCTTCCAGATGGCCGTCATCGAGTTTGCGCGCAACGTTTGCAACATCAAAGGGGCCCACACCACCGAAGTCGAACCGGACTGCCCCGAAGACGTCATCGACATCCTGCCCGAACAAAAAGAAAAAGAAGGATTGGGTGGCAACATGCGATTGGGTGGCCACAAAGTGGACATCAAAAAAGGCACGGTTGCCGAGTCACTTTACGACGCTACGGACGCCCATGAACGCTTCCGCCACCGCTACGAGTGCAACCCCAAATACATCGACGTGTTGGAAAAAGCCGGTTTGGTCTTTTCCGGCAAAGCGCCGCATCATCCGATAATGCAAATCCTAGAATTGCCTGCCGAACAACATCCGTTCTTCGTGGGCGTGCAGTTCCACCCCGAATTCACCTCCCGCCCGTTGCGCCCGCAGCCGCTTTTCAAGGGTTTCGTGAGTGCGTGTTTGAAAAAAAATTAAGGCCGGAACGAGAATCAGCCATGGACGCGCTTGTATTCCGACAGGGCCTCCGCCAAACTATCTCTCGAAGCGCTAATCCCACGACCAGCCGCTACGGCCGGCATAACCAAACCCGGTTGCCCGGTTGATGCGGCTTCATGGATAGGCATCCCGAAATCTTTTGCGAATTGATGCGCCACCACGGCGGCATGGACACCGACCACCAAATCCGGATGCAAAATAGCCAAGTCATGCAAAAGACCGCGGAGAGGTTTGCGGGTTTTAACGGCGTCGCGGATGCGCGTTTCCAATGGCGTTCGGTGGAAAAACTCACGCAAGACAGCGGCCGGATAGGTCATGTTTTTTTTCCGGCCCAGTTCATTGGCCTCGTGCAGAAGCGAATGAACGTCCGGACTCTTGCGGAGTTCCGAATCTATCCCGCGGAACGAATCAACCATCCGACCGACAAACGCACGTACCATAACCATGGCTAAAGACAAATTACCTTAATAAAACGAGCCAAGTGACCGCCCACCTCCGAAAAACATTGAACCAAAAAACCGGTTGGGACGGAAATTAGCGTTTAACGAGCAAATGAATGCCGAAAACTCCACGGTATCCGCCAAGCTTTTTACCGCGAACCGCCACGGAATGTTTCATGCTCATCATCCGCAACAGGTACACCGATGCCTTGGTCCCGGCCCTCCAAACGGACGGAAAAGAAATCCTTTTTGTGACAGGTGAATCCGTCAGCCTAGCCCTCTCACCTGAAGTATATTGCTTAGGCTTTGGCCGTGACGGAAAACGATACACCTGCGCCAAAAAAAGCACCGGACGCAAGCAATGTGCCACGTGCCAAAAAGAAGACGATTTTTTGGTTTGCCTCCGCTGCGACGGCGCCACGTGCCTCCAATTCACGCCACAGATTAAAGACGACTGCTTTGGAAAAGATTACTCCGTTTATTTGGCGTCTTTTGGAGAGACGGTCAAAGCCGGCGTGACCAAGACACAACGAGTGCAGAAGCGCTGGGTGGAACAGGGCGCGGATTTTGCCTGCAAGGTGTTCGGAAACGTCAACGGACAACAAGCCCGGGTCATCGAATCCATGCTGGTGCGTGCCGGATACGTCGGACGGCACACGACAGCTGAAAAACTCAAACTCCCACAAGCCGACCAAAGCGCCATTGCCGATGAGCTTGCAAGCGAGCATTTCCAACGCATTGCCAAGGCGTTTGAGAAAAACGCCATTCCAAATCCCGACGTGGTCAGCCTCCAGTCGCACTACCCCGAAATCCCGACCGCCAAACCAACGGACTACCTGCAAGGCACCATTCTTGGGGCAAAAGGACCGATATTGTTCTTGGAGCAAAACGGATCCTCGCGCGTTTTCGGCCTGCCGGATGCGGTGGGAAGAAAAGTCTTAACCAATACGTTGGCGGCATTTGCCTGAAAGGAGGTATAGTGCCGGAAACGAAAAGAGGATAACGGGTGCAAAAAATAAGCGGGCGCCATTGGAAACAAAGGAAAACCGAAAATGAAGCTTAATTAATTTCGCACCTCATCCAACATCCCATGGACGTCCTCATCCTCTACGACAACCCTTCTTTGAAACCATTGGCAGACGCCATCGCCCAAGGCGCCAAAGAACTGAAAACCACCGTGACCATCAAGACCGTCGCGGAAAAACCAAACCTTGCAGGAGTTGACTTCGTCTTCGTCGGCGGCGTGCTGGACGGCAAACTTTCCACCCAAAACTATTTAACCCAACAAAACTGGTCCAAGACCAAAATGGCTCTTTTTTGCGTGAAAAAAACCACCGGCAGCTTGGACACGTTGGTACAAGCGCTTGCGGAAAAAGGCGCCAAAATCGAGAAAAACACTTTTTCCACCAAACTTGCCGGTCCCTTGGCATTCGTCGGCATCGGCAAACTGCCCGAATCGGACCTCATTCGCGCCCGCGGATTCGGCGAGCGTACCCTCAACGTCGCCTTTGATTTGGGCATCGGCCGGAACACGGAAAAATCGGACAAGATCACTGGTTATTTGAAATAGGCCAGAATATCGACTGGAAAAAAACCGCCAAAAAAAACTAAAAAAAAAGAATTTGTTCCGATTAAATCGTGCGAATGGACGGCAATAACCGCCCTTCCATCGGCGGCCGCTCCACCCGCATGTGCAGTTTTTCGAACGTCCGCGTCAAGTACCGCCGTATGCGGAATTCCCACTCCGGGTGGATGCAGAAAACGCCGTTGTCCGAAAGCTTCACCAAGCAGATGTTGAGCCGTGACTCGTTATCCTTGTATTCGGTGAATTTCTTCGCGTTTTGGTGGAAGAATTTTTCCACCAACTCATCATCAAAAAGGCTCTGCGGATTCTGGGCGCCTGGAAAGTACGCAAACGGCGCCAACAAGGCGTTTCCCGCTTGCTGCGCCAATATGGCACTTTCGGCGGCCTCATCCACATGTTGCATCCGGGAAAGGGAGCCGGATTTCAGCGTGGTTACCAACGCGTCCAACTCCTTGGACTCCCGTTTGCCATGAACGGCGTTTTGCACGTAGATGAACACGTCTTCCGGCGGTTCCGGGCCGTTCACCAGGCAATACAGCGCCAACAAGTTGAGTTTCGAGATGCGGCCAAAGCGGTGCGCATCGTCCAGGAGGTTGATGAGTTCTTTTTGCGACATGGAATCGGTCTGCCTCAGATGCACATACCATGCGGACCGGATTTATTAGCTTACGGCAGACGTGAAAAAACCAGAAACTGAAAAGCGCAAGGAAAAAAAAAAAGAAAAAACGGGAAAGAAAGAGCGGAATGCGAAGCCACGAGGGAATGGGAAAAAAAGGTCCAAAAATCAAAGATACTATTCGTACCGGATGGTGGCAGGCGGTTTCTGCGGTCGCCTTTTCTTTTGCGAAAAGAAAATGCGGCCTACCGAAAAGAAAAGCCACTAGTGAGCGAATCAATAAAAAATTCACTCATACCGGATCGTGGCAGGCGGTTTCTGACTTATGTCATAAAAGACCCTATTGACGCCCTCGACCTCGCCCAAAATACGCGAGGCCACCGTCTGCAACAGTTCCGGCGGCAAGCGCACCCAGTCCGCCGTCATGACGTCCTTGCTTTCCACGGCGCGTAAGACGATGGGGTATTCGTACGAGCGCTCATCGCCTTTGACGCCCACGGTGCGGCAGGGCAAAATGGCGGCAAACGCCTCGAACATCTTGTCGTACCATCCGGCTTTTCGGAGCTCTTCGATGAAGATGAAATCGGCTTGACGTACGGCCTTGAGGCGGTCCGGCGTGACTTCGCCCACGATGTTGATAGCCAAACCCGGGCCCGGAAACGGGTGGCGCTTCAAGATGGCATCCGGCACGCCCAACTGCTTTCCAAGGGCACGGACTTCATCTTTGTATAATTCCGCCAATGGCTCCAAGACTTGCCATTTCATCTTTTCAGGTAACGTCAGGTTGTGGTGGCTCTTGATTTTGGACGTGGCCTTACCACCGGTTGCCGCCGATTCGACGCGGTCGGAAAAAATGGTGCCCTGGGCCAAGTAACCCACATTGGGAACGGATTGGGCGGCTTTCTCGAAGACTTCAATGAACAGATGGCCGATGATTTTCCGTTTTTGTTCCGGCTCTGACACTCCTTTAAGCGCGGTAAGAAATTCCTTGGACGCATCCACAAAGACGAAATTGGGAAAATCCGAATAGAACGCCTTGATTTCTTCGGTTTCATTCTGGCGCATCAGGCCGGTGTCCACGTAAATGGGGAACAACTGCTTGGCAAACGCGTCACGCAAAAGGAAAGCCGCAACGGTCGAATCCACACCACCGGACACGCCAATGACCACGTTTTGCGGGCCCACGCGGGTGCGGGATTGCTCCACCATCGCCATTTTGGAAAACGTGTCCTTGGTCTTTTTGACCTTGCAGATGATAAAGGCGAAATTTTCCAAGACTTGGTTGCCGCACGGGGTGTGGTGCACTTCAGGATGGAATTGCAAACCGTAAATGCGTTTGCCCGTTTGAACATAGGCGTAAGCCGCAAAGGAGTCCCCGCTTTTGGCCAAAGTCTCAAAGCCGGACGGCAACGCAAGCACGCTATCCCCATGAGAGTACCAGACTTTCTCCTTGGATTGGACGCCGGCCAAAACGCCTTCTTTTTTCACCACCGCAAGTTCGCGCTCGCCGTATTCCCGCGTGGCGCGCTCCACTTTGCCGCCGAAGTGGTTGGCGATGAATTGGTGGCCGTAACAAAGTCCCAAAATGGGTTTTCCAAGGTCAAAAACGGCAGAATCCGGCTTAGGCGCATTCGGAGCGTAAACGGAAGAGGGGCCACCCGAAAAGACGATGCCGTCCACGTCTTTAAGCGCGGAAGCGGGCGTGTCGTGCGGGTACAGCCGTACCGGCACGTGCAAGTCACGCAGACGGCGCGCAATGAGGTGCGTGTATTGGCCTCCGAAATCAAGTACGGCAATCATGGCAAAACCGGTTATTTTGTTCTTCTTTGAATGGAAGTTAAGCTAGTGGTTTTCTTTTCCGTTTGAATTTTTTTCTTCAACTGCGTTTGCGTTTTTTTCTTCCTTGCGCTTTTCGGTTTTTGAATTTTCCTTTTTTTCAAAGCGAGTTTAACGTTTGGAATAATTCAACGTATCATCCATGTCCATCAACGAATGCGGATGGCTCTCGGTGAAACCCGATGAGGTGATGCGCACAAACCGTGCTTTGCGCTGGAATTCCTCCAAATTCTTGGCACCGACGTACACCATGGCCTTCTTCAAACCGCCTTCAAACTGGGTGATAACGTCGTCCACCGAACCGCGGTACTTGGTCAAACCCGATACTCCTTCGGGCACATGGCTTTTCTTGAACGCGTCGTACCGGTTGGCGTAATTGGCCTTGAGCGATTCGACCGAGCCCATGCCGCGGTACTTCTTGAACTTTTGGCCCTCGGATTCGATGACGTCGCCCGGCGATTCATCCGTTCCGGCAAAGATGTTGCCCAACATACCGCAACTGGCTCCGGCGGCTAAGGCTTTGGCCAAATCCCCGGAATACTTGATCCCGCCGTCCGCAATTACCGGTACGTTGTGCGGCTTGGCGACGTCGGCCACTTCGCTGACGGCCGTCAATTGGGGAACCCCGATGCCGGTGATGATTCGAGTCGTGCAAATCGATCCGGGCCCAAGGCCAACACGCAGACCGTCCGCGCCCGCGGAAATCATCTGCTCGGCCGCACCCGCGGACACGATGTTGCCGGCCACCACATCGGCACCCATCTTTTTGTAGCGCTTGACGGCGTCAATGACGATTTTACGGAATCCGTGCGCCGTGTCAATGACTAAAAAATCGACGTCTTTTCCCATTAAAGCCGATACGCGCTCGTCGTCATTGGGCCCCACGGCCGCGCCCACCGGGAGTTTTTGGCTCTTTACAAATGCCACGTGCTCGACCTGTTTGGCAATGGGGATGTTGTAATGCACCACGCCCACGCCGCCCCGGCGGGCCATGGCAGCGGCCAATTTTCCTTCGGTCACGGTGTCCATGGGCGAGGAGACGATTGGGACGTCAATCTTGAGGTTGCGCGTCACGAAGGTCGACACGTCGATTTCCCCGATGGCCACTTCCGAGTAACCGGGTTGCAACAGGACGTCGTCAAACGTGATGGCCTCTTGGGCGGAGGTCAACTTCTTGGTGAAGGAATGTTTGTCAGGTTTATCGGTTTTGTCAGTATTTCCAGCCATAATGTCCATCACCGTAAGCGGCACGCTAACCTATGGAAAAACCGATCCGGCTCGATTCAGCTGGAGGGAAAAAAAAAGTCAAAGCGCTAAAATCGCTTTCTTTTTTAATTGGTCGAAAGGTGTTAAAAAGGGTTTTGAAAGACTAAAAAATGGAACAAAAAAAATTCACAAAAAAAGTTAGATTTTCCTCACAACACCATCATCTGCCTTCACTTCAACGAAATCGCCATCTTTCAATAATGCGGTGGCATTTTTCGTCCCAATCACGCACGGGATATTCAACTCCCGTGAGACAATCGCCGCATGGCACGTCAAGCCCCCCATGTCGGTGACAATGGCACTGGCTTTTCGCATGGCTGAGACCAATTCAGGGTTGGTGGCATATGAGACCAAGATGTCGCCTTGCAGGACTTTACCGGCCTCTTCCACGGTGTTGACGACTTTGACGGTTCCTGATGCAGTGCCGGGACAGGCACAGGTGCCTTTGATTTGATCGGTTGCGAGCACTTGGGGGCGACGGATTTGGGCAGCCAGCTTTGCCGCATCTGGGCCGTCGATGACCTCAATTTTTCCTTTGTATGTAGAGAAAAAGCATTCCTTGTACCGACGGTTGGCACGGGTGGGGTCGGGATCTTGTTGGCCACGGAGGATAGCGAGGAGTTCTTCCGAGGTGTGGAAACGTGCCTGCGTGGGAGAGATGCCGAATTGACGGGCGACGTGTTTGAAAAAACCGTCGAGATAGAAGTAGGTGTGGACTTGTGCGTCTTTCCGCATGGCTTTGAGGTAGGCGAGGTTGCGGGCGGCGTAAAAGTAGGCGTCGTCTTCAACCAACTTTGCGGCTTTCTTTCGAGACGCAAAAATGGTTTTTGGTTGCGCTTCCAGTCGCACAAGCTCGGCTTGCGGGTCCTCGTCGCTTTGGGCCAAATGCGTCAAAAGGCCGTAAAAGTACGTTTCGGACCACTTTGAAGGCCCAACGAACAAGAACGAGAGCCAGGACCATTGTTGTTGATGGGCCTTGATGGTTGCGGCAAATGACGTAAACTGCGAAGCGAAAGCGGCTGGAAGGGAAACAAGTTCAGTTTTTTCCAAGAGATTTTTTGCTTTTTTGTCCTTGAGCACAACGATGGAAAGTTTCAAAAATTCCTGGTGTTCCTGATTCGGGTAAGTGGTCTGTTCCGGCGTGGTCAAGGCGACCATGGTTTCAATGGCGGTTCGGCGGTCCTTGATTTTGGCATCCACCCGTTTTTCCAATTCAGCCAACAGGACATTGTCCACGGAATCGGAGGCATAGTCCAGCATGTTTCCAAGGTATCCGTAACCCATGGATTTGCCCAACAAGGTGGCGTACGCTTCATAGCGGTCGGCTAATTCGGAGTTAGAATAATCGGCGGAGCGCGTGAAGGGCTCGGCCAATGCGAGCATCTCATCGCAGGCATTCAAACCGGTTTTCACGACCATGTCCGTGAAGGTGCGGTCTTTGATTTTATCCATGATTCGGCGGCCTAATTCAGCCCGATCTTCATTGGCGATGCAAAACTCGATGCCAAAGTCCTGGTAATGATAGGCAAAGCCGGGCATCGGCATACCCAAGATTTCCTTGACGGTTTTCGCCGCTTGCGTGTAAATGGCATCGCAGGGCGACAGGGGAAACGGTTTGATTTCTTCCACTTTAAGCCAAACCGGAGATTGGGATGATGGAGAAGATTTCGTTTTGGACGACGTTGGTTTGGCCATAAGGATTGGAAGATAAAAGAGGAAAACGGCCTTTTCATTCTTTCGCCGGGTCGTGGGCGTACTTTTCAGTCGAGTAGTTGAAAACGCGGCCTTCCATCACGACGTAAACGCCAAGCGGCTGGGTCTGGACCGCGACTAAGGCGGCGCCCAAGTTAAAACCGGCATCGGATTGACCCACGGCAAAGGGGACCATCGAGCCGGTCAGCACCACGGTCTTATGCTGGACGTGCTGAGCCAGGTATTCAGCGGTCTGCGACATGGTGATGGTGCCGTGCGTGATGACAATCTGGTCTTCGGTTGCGGCATTGCATTTTTGCGCAATCAAGGCGCGGTCCTCATCAGTCAGGTTGCGGCTGGACTTGTTCATCAACTGCTCGACGGCTACCGGAACGGAACAGCGGGCCTCCTTGAGCACGTCATGCACGACGGTCTTCTGGACATCATAGCCGACATGGGGTGGGCCCTTAGTCGATTTTTCAATGGTACCGCCAGTGATGAAGAGTCGGATAGCCATGTCAAATCAACACCATGCGAATCGAATCAAGAACCAAAAGCGAAGCATATCAAAAATCAGGCCCGCGGGTGCGGCAGTTTGACGTAATACACGTGCTGGTCAGACTTGATGACCAAGGGTTCGCCTTTGAACAACGATGGCAAGTCGATTTCGTACGCGCCTTTTTCCAAAATCCGCAGGTTTTCCACCGCATCGACGTCGACGGAAACCGGCTTGTCCTTGCTCAAAAAGGCCAGCTCGTCTTCCAACCACCCATAATCCGAAACCAAAGGGTCGGGTGTTGCGGGCAGGGGCCGGCTTGTGCCGGATGGGCGCAAATCCGAGTCGGACGAATCAATTGAATCGGAAGACGTTTCTTCAGCCGTTTTTGAGGGCGCAGGAGTTTGTGCGGACGATGGCAATGCCGGAGCGGAAGACGAGCCCGACAGAGCCGGCGGATTGGAGGAAGCCGGAAAAAAAGAGGCCACGGTATCCTTTACGGCGGAGGTAGATGGTTTGAAGACCGGTGCTTGGGCGTTGGGGTCGCGCAAAAACAAAAAGACGCGGCTACCACACGAGCATCCGCGCATCAATTCCGGCGAGTTGTTAGGGTAGACCGTGCTACAACGCACGCATTTGTGAGGCATGGAAAAAGCACTTCCGGACGGATAATGCGCATATGCGCTTAAAATCGTATGGTCGGCTAAATCGACAAATTGAAGAAAAGGTAAAAACGGTAGCGCATTATTTTTTGTCAAGGTACAACAGGAGATTCATCAGCAGGTTGCGGGAGCCGCCCAACAATATTCCCGGGAACGGGTCATAGGCAAAATATACCACGCGGCCTTTGCCAAACGGCTTTTCCAAGATGCCATACAGGGCATTGCCGCTTTCCACGTCAGAGGAGTTAAGGAAAGCCAAGACAGTCGCATTGGCCGAGGGCTTAACCAACGAGACGTAACCGTTGACCTGCGAGTTCTTTATGCCGTTGAAAATAGGGTGATCAATGGCATAAATCTTCAGTTTAACGTCCACATCTTGGACACCTTGGAAAACCGCGGGCATCATTTCGCCGAAGCGGTTGTTGCCGATACTCCAACCGGTTTGAGACGAATCCACCACCCGGGTGCAGGCATCGCCAAAAACGACCAATTGGCCGCCTTTTTCAACGAAATCAGCAAGGACTTGGCGCACCGTGCGGTCGCACACGGTTGCATTATACAGCATCACGACGTCAAAATGGTCCAAAACGCCGGGAACCAGGAATTCTTGCTTGATATCCGCCGCGTATTGGATGCCGGCGATGCGAAAGTCCTCGGATTGGATGAGCGCACCCAGGCTTTGATGTCTGATTTCATAGGGAATACCCCCATCCGGAGGATTGGATACGAGTTCAGTCCAAGCAAATGCGGATCCGTCACCGACAACTGTGACTTGAATCTGATTCCGGGATTCAAGCCAACCGGGCAAAACGAGCACGGCGGCCGCAAATAGAAGAATCAACACGGCTCCGGCGGCGATTAAAAGGTTCTTAGAAGGAGAAGGAACCGTTGGGTTTGCCATGTAAATTCACTTGCCCGTCAACAAACTCAATTTATCCGGGTCCTTCTTGATTTGACTTGGTCGCCCCTTTCTTTCCAAAGAAAGGTGCGGCCTGGCGCCAAAGAAAGGCAGTTGTCCGTCAATCAAACGCAGGTCAACATGCATAACCCAATCACTTCCCGGTTAAAAGGCTTAATTTATCCGGATCCTTCTTGATTTGCTTGACCAATGAGGAGGGGCCCACCACGGTCAAACCGGACGGCTTTCCTCCGAGCAGCTTGATGAGTTGGGTCTTCAGGGTGGATGATTGTTCGCCGACCGATGCCACTTCGATGCCGGGAAAGCTTTTGTCAATCGCGGCCATGGTCTTGGAAATCAATTCTTTTTCATCGGACGACGAGAGGGAGCCTTCAATGACCAAAATCCGGTTTTTGGACTTTTTGATATGGTCCAAGATGAACTGCACCTTCTGCGGTGGCGTCTTGTCCCGGAGCTTATCCGAGGCGATGAATTGGATTTCAATACCCATGGCACGTTTACCCTTTGGCGTACTGCGCAATGGCGCGGTACAGTTTGTCCATGTTCTCGCCCTTCAGAGCGGAAATCTCGACCAGATGATGTTGGGGAAAGGCGGCCTTGATGCGTTCAGGTTTTGCGTTTTTCTTGTCAATCTTGTTGGCCACGATGATGACGGGAATCTTCCGGGCCTCAAGGTTGCCCAAAATGGTGATGTTGACCTGCGTGTAGGGGTCCTCGCACGAATCCATGACCAGCATGGCGGCGTCCACATGCTCCAACCACTTGATGGCCTCGATGATACCTTTCGTTGCTTCTTTAGCACGGTTTTGGGCTTCCGGCAATTTCATGCCCCGCTTGATGAAATCACGGTAATCCACCTTGGTGGCAATTCCGGGCATATCCAGAAGGTTCATGGTCAAAATCTTGCCATCCACTTTGACGGCCAAGCGCTCTTTTTTGATGACCTCGCGGGTTTCATGCGGCATCTCGCTGACCGAACTCATTTCCTCGCCGGACCAGTCCTTGGAAATGCGGTTGGCTAACGTGCTCTTCCCGGCATTTACGTTCCCATACAAGCCCAAGCTGAAGGATTGGCGGGAGCCGAAGAGGTTTTTCAACCAGGAAAAAAATTGTTTGAAAGGCATATGGAATATCCGCTCAATTGGTGGGCTTCGACCATTAGGGTGAAGGTGACATTACTACTCGCCAAACGATTTTAAAGGTTGTCCCAAAGATGGGGCCGTGTAGAGCCCTGAAATTATTTCACACCTGGGCGGCTAATTTGGCTATGACCAAATTAACCAACGCCCAAGTCAGTTGGGCTGTACGAAACGTGACTTACGGACGCATAACCGCGAAAAAAGCCGCTTTGGCACTCGGCG
>JACRGH010000016.1 GCA_016212375.1 Microcaldota archaeon | reverse complement strand
TTCCTTAAGGCGAGTGACTTCTTTTGGTTTGAGTTTTAATTTTCTCATTGGACGCCCTCCTCGTTTGTTTTGCCCTGTTGAAGGTTAGGCGTCCGGAGAATAAAAACTTTACTAAAAAACTAACTTGTCATAGTACTAGGGGAAGAAAAAATACCGGTTTTATTCGTTTTTCTTATTTTCGTCTGCAAACAGATGGTGCCGCGGGACTCTTAAAGCAATCTTTGGGCCGGCCGCGCCTCGGACACCCCGTCAATCCGGACCGTCTTTTTATTGTTTGAAACACCACGCACCACGGCCACACACGACACCGGCACACCAAAGTGCTCCGCCAACCGCATGCACACCTCGGCATTGGCCTTGCCATCGACGGGTTTTGCCTTGACTTTGACCTTGAATTCAGCATCTCCGATTTTCTCAACACAAGGCTTGTCGGAATTGGTGGACACGCGAACGGTTACAAACATATAGGAAACACCAATGCATCGTACGATTTCAAGGTTTGGATTTCAGACCCAAACGAACATAATCGGTCGGATTGATTAACCACAATACCGTAAGGTTTGCGGTGGTCCGCCGCATGAAACGCATCCTGTTTTCCGTACTTTTAATCGGTTTGGTCCTCATGGGTTGCGCCCAGCTTGGAAATTACGGCACCAAGGAAAGCCCCACCGCTCCGGCGTTGCCATTCACCCCCACCGCAACGTCCGCACCCACGGCCACCCCGTGCGTGATAGAAGGCCAATCCTTGGGCCCCGTTATTCCCGACAATACCATCCAATGCTGCCCCGGATTGGTTCCATATATCCCCGAGCAAATCGTGGGCACGCGCGGCACTTGTTATGCTCCGGAAAACGTGCCAAAAACCACGGCAAACAGTGAAAAAACCAAGTCGGAATTGTATTCCGCATTGGCCAAACAATGCCAAGACTTAAGCACCACCAAAGACGGCCTCGACACCGCCGCATGCTGTAAACAGACATTGGAAACAATCCAATCGCTAAACGCGGACGTACCCAAAGACGGCCAATGCAAAGCCGGCACGGATTTGATCACCGCACGATGCGTAGGCGGCATTTCGTACTGCGCCGCCGCCACGCCGGAACGAATCGGAGTAGCCAACCCGGCGGGCACGCACTGCGCCAACCTCGGATATACGGAAGCGTTCCAAGATGAAGGGACGCAATGCACGTTCACCGACGGCAGTGCGTGCGATGAATGGGACTTTTTCCGCGGCATCTGCGGACAAGATTTCAGCGCGTGCGACCAAAAGAACGGCAAAATTACGACCGGCTCCGGACGCATCGGCTCGGGCTTCTACCAATTCGGACTGTGCACCTTTGCCGACGGCTCACAATGCGGGGAAGGCGAACTCACGGACGGCACCTGCAAAGCAGGGCAGTGCAAGGCTTGGACCGTCAAAGGCTGCCAGAGCTAAACGCCCATCACGGAATGCCGGCCCCTAATTGGCCGATGACGGAAAACCAAAGTTGGCGGTAAAGGCATGAAAATGAGCCCAACGATAACGCCTTTAAAACCCGACCGGCATAAGCATTTTCCCTATTTTGGCACCCGTCGGTCCGAAAATCGAAAAACGCGCCGGATTGATCGAATCAAAAAACCAACCAACAATGACAAACCCCATACGCGATCGTGGTCTAGTGGTATGATACGACCTTGCCAAGGTCG
This sequence comes from Microcaldota archaeon, assembly GCA_016212375.1. Lineage (GTDB taxonomy): Archaea > Micrarchaeota > Micrarchaeia > Norongarragalinales > Norongarragalinaceae > JACPGT01. Next base: position 43,157 of record JACRGH010000016.1, on the reverse strand, counting down.
ATACCCGGGTTCGATTCCCGGCGATCGCACTCTTATTTTTGTTATCCAATTTTTTCCGGCACTTCACCTTTAAAAAAAACCGGCCAAAGGCTTCAGCGCCCTCGGACCGTTTTTTTTCCTTCTTTTTCAAAATCCTCTTCTTTACGATGAATTCAATCAGTTCAGGTTATCATCTTTTCAGCCGAACAGCCGCCCGACCGCGCTGAAGAATCCGCCGATGGCAACCCCGATGCTTGCCGTCACCGAGCCGATGCCGTTGGCAAACCCGTCGAGGAAGCCGCCGCTTTGGGCCGCACCGGATGCGGATGAAGACGACGATGCCGATTGCGCGTGCGTCGGGTCGGTGTGCGTTACGACGTTGTTGACCACGCCAAGGCTCGCCATGGCACTGGGTTGGACCCCATTGCTTCCGGGTGCACCGACGCCGCCAGTGACACCTACCGAACCGCTCGCGGATACAGCCGTGCTCACGCCGTCCACATCACTCAGCGCCAACTGCGCGTCAAAATCGTAGGCCGCACCGGTTGCGCGTAAGCGCTGGCGAAAATCGGCCCAATACGCGTTCATCGAATCAACCATGCGCATCTTTTCGTCGGCCGAAACCGCTTGGACCCATTGGGTCTTTTCGGATTGCAACGTGGCGGCCGCTTCATTTTGCAGCGTAACGGACACACCGAAGTACGTCATGTCGGTGACGATTTTGTCAAGGGCCGTGAAATGGGATCGCACCAGGGCATCCAAATCCGTGGAAGAGCCGCCGGATGCGCTCGATGAGCTGACGCTCACACCGGAAGAGGAAGAGCCGGAACCGGACGAGCTTACATCGGAACTCGATACCGCGTCACCATTGACTTCAACAGTACTACTGGAATGCGACGAGCCGCCATCAATGGAATTCGACGCGATGCCAGTCACGGATTGGGCCGATGAAACGGAATAGCCGGAAACGGCCACGGCAAGGCCGGCTAAAAGCAAACTGATGACCATCAGGGCAAACAGGCCCACCGTAATGCGATGCCATTGCGACTTTTGTGATTTTTCGGAATTGTCGACTACCATGTGCCTACCACCACCCCCGACGAGCGCCGGGATTTTTTGTTTATTTTTTTCATTTTTAATTTGGATACTGGTTTTGATTTCAGATTTTTCGAGCACGTCAAACACGACGCATTAGGTAAAAAAACAAAAAAGGAAAGAAAGCCCGCCGGGTTTCCGACGGGCGTTTGCCTATTCAATTATGCTACGCTCAACCGGTGGCGTTCACAGTCGGAGTGGGCGTGGCACTGGGCTCGGGCGTCGCGGTCGCCGTGGGCTCCGGAGTAGCCGTCGGGGTTGCCGTCGGCTCCGGCGTCGGAGTGACCGTAGGCTCAGGCGTGGCCGTTGCAGTAGGCGTCGGCGTTACCGTTGCCGTCGGTTCCGGCGTCACGCTCGGAGCAGGCGTGGCCGTTGCCGTGGGAGCCGGGGTGATTGCCGGCACGTTCACGTCTACGGAGACGTTGTTGTCCGCGCTTGCCGTTGCCGTGCTGTTGCCACCCAGGGCATTGGCAATGGCATTGACAATCGAATCAATGGTTATTTGGATCGATGTCAAAGCCCCACCCGAGGTGTTGACCGACACGTCGCTGGACGTGTTGGTACCGGCACTAGCCGAATCGTTGTCACCCGTAGTCGAAGCGGCCGCGTTGTTGTCAACGTTCGCATCGACGCTGGTCGCACCGGGGCCTCCGTTGGCATCCACGTCAACGCTGGTCGACGTAGACGTGCTGGCCGTAGCGTTGCCACCCAACGCGTTCGCAATGGCGTTGATGATCGTCGTGATGTTGACCTGGATCGACGTCAGAACGCTTGGCGCAGGCGTAGCAGATGGCTCAGGCGTCGGAGTGGCCGTAGGCTCAGGCGTGACCGTTGCAGTCACGGTCGGGACCGGAGTCGCGCTCGGGCTCACACTGGGAGCCGGCGTGGCACTCGGGTGGTACGTATTGGCTTGCGCCTGGGCCAAGGCCTGCAACAGGATTTGCAATTGCAGGTTCATCTGGTTCAATTGCTGCTGCAAGGACAGCGTGGTATTGCTACCCGCCCGGGCAGACGCCGTGGCGTTGTCCCCTGAGGCCTTGGCTTTGGCCAGTTCCTTTTCCTTGATCTGGATCATGACGTTGTCGCCATAACCTTTCCAGAAAATCTTGATGTCCTCCATCACCTTGGCCATCGCTTTGGCATCACCGCCGTTGGCCGACGCTTTGGCGAAGGCCTTTTCGTGAATCATCAACTTCAGGCGGGCGTCCGTCGTGTTGATGCCCTGTTGGTCCAATTGGTCCAACATGACCTTGATTTTCACGAATTCCTGCGTCATGGCCGAGGCGGTGGCTTTGTTGCCATTGGCCGAAGCTTGCGCATTGGCGGCATTCGTCGCATCGACGCTTACCGCATCATGTCCGTTGCCGGCATCGGTTGCACCGACAACCACCTGGACGTCATCCGAAGCGGCGGCGTTCGCCGAACTATTGCCCAATAAGGCGCTGGCCGTGGCGGAGACCACCGTATTGACGAACACGCTGATCTTCACGATGACATTGTTGACCGCCGTCGCCACGTCGCTGACGATGGATACGGAGGTACTGGACGACGCGGATGCGTTGGCCGAATCGGCGACGATGAAGCCGCTGACGACCAGGAGCATGAGCGCCGCCACAAACAGATTGTGCGAACCCATTTGAATCACCCCTCGTTTTGAAATGGCACGCCAAAAAGACGCACCGACTTTTGTTTTGATGAATAGGGCAAACACCCTCACGGACCTGCTTTACGCTAAACCCCTATGCAGTGCCACGACACACATGAGCAACGCGTCCATGCCGTTTCGTGATAAGCGTATCCGATGCGATCCGCCTTGCCGCACAACCGATCAGGTTGCAACGCCAAAGCATCCGCTCAGATGACTTCACGTCGCCGTTCCCGCATCCGGCGATTCCGACACCACGCCGCCGATTTGCGCCGTTGGCCGCAACCACCTCCATCTAGGTTTTACACACGGACACCCTCATCGGAACTTTAAACGCCCCCGAAAGGTCCAGATCCGCGCGTTGGTTTTGTCGTTGTGCCCGTCGTTCGGTTTCCGGCAGTTCTGCCTTGGCCGAACGACAAGCAAACTAAACGATGGAAAAAATAGTTATTAAGAATTTTTTCATACGGCTGCATCGATTCTAATATATCGAACGGCAGAGCTTTGCATAATCGTAAACCCGGGGGCAAATGCTTTTCAAAAAAGACAATCAAGTGGAAAAGATAGCCCGCCCAAGCCGGAATGAAACCCAATAGCGAATCCGTAGGCAAAAATCGCGGCTCAATAAATCCGCGTCCCGACCGGCATCTCATGGCTCAATGACAACAAGGCCAAATCGTCCGCCGACTCGCCTGCCGCCAATAACATGCCGTTGCTTTCGATGCCTTTGAGTTTTTTCGGCGCCAAATTGCACAGCACGATGATTTTGCGGCCCGTCAATTGGTCGTCCGTATAGACTTTTCCGATGCCGGCCACCAAGGTGCGGGGCGCCTCCTCCCCGATGTCAACGGAAAGCTTGACCAATTTGTCGGAGCCTTCGACGCGGGCCGAGGAAATGATTTGGCCCACACGGAGTTCCAGTTTTGAAAAATCGTCGTATCGAATCAAATCCATAGAATTCACACCTGCATTGCAACCATGCCGCAACAACGATTTAATGCATTCGGAAGTACCAAACCAAAGCTTAAGTGGGATTGACCAATCGTCTTGCTAATTCTCGCGCCGCCATTTTTAACACAGACGCATCGACCCGTTTTCCATATTCATTGAAAAAAAGGCGAGAGGCATCCGTACTTCGAAAATGGCCATAGCACGTTTCCAATGCATGGGTGGCGGATGTCCAGTGGGTGGGAGGGTTTGCTGATTTTTTCAACATTCCGATGTCCAAAATCACACGACCTTTGGGGTCTTTGTTTCCCGAATGGACCAGCGCCCAGAAATCCATGAAGTTGGTCGAATAGCCCAAATTATGCAACGTGGCCAAATCACTTGCCAAATGGCGGATGAGCCGAACATGACGATTGCCAACCAACGTGCCGAGTCGTATGGGACGGACGATGGAATAGACACCATCCAAATCCGCACGTACATCCATCAAGTTGGCAGGATCAAGCGCTTGCATGAATAGTTCGCCCGTTTTGCGGCCGTTCAGTTTTCGCACCCTGGAAAAAGCGAACCGAGGAACGGGAAGACCGGCGTTGCGTAACTCATCAAAAACGGCCACCCACCGGTGGACATCCTCAGGGACGGCGCTTGCCGATGCCCGCACCCGCTTGACGGCCATCCGATGGACCGAACCATCGTGCATACGGACATCGCACAAATGAATGGTTCCTTGCTTACCTTCACCGAGTTTACGAATGAGGCGAACCGAATGGACGTGTTCAGCATTCATTCCAAAACCTCAACCGCATCCACAAACCCATCGCCATTCTCATCGGTCGCCCCGGGTGAAACACGGTTTCCCCCTGGACCGGCCTGGTCCTCGCCCCCTTCCCAAAAATCACTCAAGAACGTCCACCGCATCCACAATCCCATCGCCATTCTCATCGAACCCTTGCACCACGTGCGCCAAATTATCCTGGTCCCACCAATCCTTTTGTTTCATCAGGGCCAACACCGCGACCCGGGTGGAATGATGCGAGCCGCCGGCGACCATCAGGATGCGCTTGCCTTGCGCAAAGGGGCTTTCCAACGTCTGCACCACGCCCACGTCGTCGCCATAATGTTTTCCGGAAAGCGTGGAGTGGATTTCAAAGGACGGCGTGAACCGAATGGGCAATAAAGCATTGGCCTCATGCACCAACATATTCACTTTCGGACCGCCGACCAGCACCAGATTGCCACCGCGGACCGGCACGGATTGTGTATCCATATAATAGAGCGGATAATCGACGAAGGCAAAACGCGCCAAAAACGCAGCCAATTCGATGGCGGCAAATTCCGACCCCCGCGCCCGATACGCACCATGCGGCTCCGGCGACCCGAGCACCATCGCGGCATCCAACACCCCTTCCCGGATAAGGGGGCCGAAAAATGCAGGCACGTTAGTCTTGGCCTCGGCATACGGCTTCCACTCGGTCAACGGAAGCGCAAGGGCCTCGGCCGATGCCGCATATTTCTTGGCAAAGCTGCCGCCTTTTTCCTCAACCGATGCGAGGTGGATCAGACCCTGTTGGGACAACAAGCGCAGGTGGTAGTAGATGGTCTGCGGATGCATCTTGAGCTGGCGGCTAAGCTGGGCCGCATATTGAGGGGTTGAGAGCGCTTGCAAAATGCGAAGTCGGTCGGGATTCAGGACGCCCAGGGCCGAGACGTCGACCAGCGAGGCGGACAGGGCCCGACCTTCCCGCACCAGCTTGATGGGCAAATTGCCAATTAGTTTGACCATAACAATAAGTAGTTTATCAAATTGTTTAAAATACTATTCAAAATACCCTAAAAACCGCCAAAATCGCCTCAGCGGGCTATAAATAGCAGAAATGTAAAGGTTACTTTACATTTATGGGCCCGGAAGCGGTTTTCCAAGGCTCAAGCAAGATTTGATCCCCATGTGTGGCATTTTCGGATACGTCGGCACCAAACAAGCAGGCCCGCTGCTTTTGGAAGGCCTCAAAAAACTGGAATACCGCGGGTACGATTCCTGCGGCATCGGCACGTTTGACGACGGACAGCTGCATGTGCGCAAAGGCGTCGGCAAAATTGACGAGGTCGAAAAAACAGAAAAAATCAGCGGGGTTCCGGGCACCACTGGACTGAGTCATAGTCGTTGGGCAACCCACGGTGGCGTTACGAGTACAAACGCCCACCCGCACACCGACTGCCAAAAAAGCATCGCCGTCGTGCACAACGGCATCATCGAAAATTACCAGGAACTTAAAAAAGAATTACAAACAAAAGGCCACCGATTTACCTCGCAAACCGACACGGAAATCATCGCCCATCTCATTGAATCCCAAGCCGCCGGAACATTAGCTGAAAAAGTCCGCGCCGCCACCCTCCAATTGCACGGCAGTTTCGCCCTATTGGTCATTTCCACGAACGATCCGCACACCCTGGTCGCGGTGCGCAACGAATCACCCATGGCCATCGGACTTGGGGTAAACGAATTTTTCGCCGCATCCGACGTCATGCCCTTTTTGGAACACACCAAGAACGCCGTTTTCCTGGAAGATGGTGAAATGGCGGTCCTGACCAAAGCGGGCGTTACGTTCATGGACGTCAAAAACGGCACCATCCTGTCCAAGCTTGCCAAAACATTGGACTGGGATAGCCAAAGCGCCACCAAGATGGGCCACCCCCACTTCATGATAAAGGAAATCCTGGAACAGCCAGCGGCCATCAAAAACGCATTGGTCCAGGACCCGGAAAAACTGGACCGCTTCGTCACACTCCTAAAACAACACGCCGACGTCAAATTCGTGGCCTGCGGCACTTCACGGCATGCCGCGTTGGTGGGACGGTACGCCATGAACCAATTATCGGGCAAATCAGCCGAAGTGTACATTGCATCCGAATTTTCCTATTTTGCCGACCAATGCACCAAGGACACGTTGATTGTGGCCGTGTCCCAAAGCGGGGAGACCGCCGATGTCTTAGTGGGCCTCCGGAAGGCAAAGGCAAAGGGTGCAAAAATTGCAAGCCTGGTCAATGTAGCCGGCTCCTCCATCGACCGCGAATCCGACGTCTGCTTGTACCTCAATTGCGGCCCTGAAATCGCAGTAGCGTCCACCAAGGCATTTACGGCCCAGCTTTCCGTCCTGTACCTGCTGGCCTATACGTTAGCCGGACAAAAGAACGCCGGCATCGCGCATCTCAAAGAGGTGGCCCGCCATGCCGCCGACCGGTTGCCGAAATGGCAGACCCAGACGCAAAAACTCGCGGAATCCTGGACGCAACACGAACACGTCTACTTTTTGGGCCGCGGCGTCAACTTCCCAGTCGCCCTGGAAGGGGCACTCAAGCTGAAGGAAATTTCCTACATCCACGCCGAAGGCATGCCCGCCGGCGAGCTCAAACACGGCACCTTGGCACTGATTGAAAAAAACACGCCCGTGATTCTCATCAACCCGCACGACTACACGTTTTCCGACACCCTGAGCAACGGCATGGAGACCAAGGCACGGGGCGCCAAACTCATCGGTTTGTCCGACAGTGCCAACGAGGCGTACGACGAATACATCGCCCTGCCGAAAATGCCGGAATTGTTCTACCCGCTGGTGGCGGTATTGCCCTTGCAGTTGTTGGCGTACCACGCCGCCGTGTTGCGGAAGAACGATCCGGACCGGCCTCGGAACCTCGCAAAATCGGTCACCGTTCGCTAAAAAAAACAAGACCATACGACCCGGCCCCCCTAGTAAAAGAAACCCAAAAGCGCCCGCCTAAAAAAACAAAACGCCTAAATATTGCAATGGACTTCAAGACGAATCCAAAAATAACCAAAAAAAAGTGCACGCCATGAAACCCGCCTCCCCCATCCAAGCCGTTCTGTTCGACGTCGACGGCGTCCTCCTGGAGTCCCACGACGCCCTGCTCAACTTATATCAGGACTTTGCCCGCGAATTCGGTTTGCATCCGTTGGCGCCAAAGGACATCCTCCAGCATGCCGGACTGAAAGACGAGGACTGGGTACGTGCGCTGGCTCCGGAATTCAGTGAAACCAGAGTGCACGCCGCAGCAAGTTGGTGCGAACGGAATTACGCGGAAACGTACATCCCCTTATTCGCCCGCCCGGCACCGGGTGCAAAAGAATTGCTGTACCACCTGCAGGCGCGGAAAATAAAGAAAGCCATTGTCACGAACCAATCCGCGGCTCAGGCCGTGGCAAGCCAAAAATTGATCGATTACCGCGGCTTTGACACCGTCGTGACCTGGGAAGACGTCGTGCATGCCAAACCAAGTCCCGAACCTCTTTTGAAAGCATTGGACCGGCTCAACGTCGCGCCGGAAAACGCGATCTACCTGGGCGACACGGCCGTGGACGTCCAAGCAGGAAAGGCGGCCGGCATCCGCACCCTTATTTTGCAGAACAAAGAAAACGCCACGCTGGAATGCGACAAAATCGCCCAATTGGATGACTTGTTGGTGAAACTGTACAATGCTTGAATCCCCGATTGAAGCAAAAATGAACACGCAAAAAAAACCAATGCAAAGTGGCGCGGGAAAAACCAAAACCGCACCCAAAACGAAAGAGGCAAATGGGAACACGTCGGCAATCGCGAACAAAACCGGCCCAAAACCAAACGCAATTGCCGGACTGCCCACATACGTCATCTTGGCCGCCGGACGCGGACGCCGGTTATGGCCCGTTGGGGAGGCCATGCCCAAATGCATGATCCGCGTGCTTGGAAAGCCCATTTTGGAATGGACCTTGGATTCCCTGCACCAAAACGCCTCGAAAATCGTCATTGTGGTCGGCTACAAAAAAGAAATGATAACCGGGCATTTCAAGGACAAGCCATACGCCGGTAAAATCCGATTCGTGGAACAACGAGAGCAAAAAGGCACCGGCCATGCATTGTTGCAAGCCGAATCCGAAGTCAAAGGACCGTTCGTGACGGTCAACGGCGACAGCTTTGCCGAAGGCGCCATGTTCGAACTAATCCACCACCACATCCAGAACAACAAGGACGCACACTTTGCCATCGCCCAGAAAGTCGGGGACGCGCGGCCGTTCGGTCTTTTTGAAATCCAAAACAGGACCCTGAAATCAATCCGTGAAAAACCTGCGGAAAAAACCGCCGGCCTGGTCGGATTGGGCAACTACTACCTACCGCAATCCTTTTTCGCCCTTTTGCAAAAGATTAAACCCTCGCCGCGCGGCGAATATGAGATTACGGACGCGCTCAATGCTTTTGCGGCGAGCGAAAAATTGGCCGTTCATGAATTCACCGGCTACCGCTCGGAAATGACGTACTTTTGGGACCATTTGGACATCAACATCCACGTCCTGGTGACCTGGATGGAAGACGCGCGGAGCGGCACGATTGAAAACGGCGCCGTAGTGGAAGGCAAACTCCACCTGGGTAAAGGCTCCATCATCAAAGCGGGCAGTCGTATCGAAGGACCGGTTTACATCGGCGAGAATTGCCTCATCGGGCCCAACGCGTTCATCCGCTCCGGCTCGGTCATCGAGAACAACTGCCACGTGGGAACGTCCGAAATCAAGAACAGCGTCGTGATGAACGGCGCCAACGTCCCCCACTTTTCCTACATCGGCGATTCGGTGCTTTGCGACAACGTCAATTTAGGCGCGGGAACCATGATCGCCAACTTGCGTTTTGACAACGGCCCCATCGTCGTCCATTTCAAGGACCAGGGAAAAGTCGACTCCGGCCGCCGCAAATTGGGCGCGGCCATCGGTTCGGGCACCAAAGTGGGCGTCAATTGCAGCATCAACTGCGGCGTGCTCATCGGGCATGAATGCAAGATTTTTCCAGGCTCCAAAGTCACGCACAATCTGGATAATGATACGGAATTTAAGGGAGATTAGATGGACGCCAAAAATGAAACCGGCCACAATGCCAACAAAAGCATCCTGGACGCAAACGCCTGCCATCCCAAAAGCGATTTGAAATCCGTTGCCGCCGACTTGGTTAAAAAAGAAACACAGGTCGCAAGGAATGAAATCGAACCGTCCTCTTTTTTCAAGACCTACGACTGCCGCGGAAAATACGGCGTCGAGGCGACCGAGGCCAATTGTTTCCGCTTGGGCCTCGCTTCCAACGCCTTCAAGCGCCCTACCGTCTTGGGAATGGACTACCGTTTCCACAACGAGTCGTTGGCCTCCGCTTTCCTTGAGGCATTCCTCGGAACCGTGCGCTTTGCCGGCCATTTACCTTCCCCTGCCCTCGCGTACAATAGCAAAGCCGGATGGGCCGTCTCCTTCACCGCCTCGCACAACCCAGCGGGTTACAACGGCGTGAAATTCAAGAAACACCAGCGGTGTTTTTTCGAGAACGAATTGATACAGCTGAAGAAATGGTATGACTTCGCGAAAGCGCCGGAAAAAACGGAAACCAAAAAACTGCCGGAAATCGACGTCAGCGTCAAACAAAACTACCTTGCCGCATTGCCGGAAATCCACGACGCCATTTTTGATTTGACCGGCGGCGCGGCATGCGCCTTGAAGGAGGCATTTGGAGATGCGGCTATCTTCCACCATCCCGACCCCACGTTTGCCAACCACGCGCCCGAACCCAAAGAGGACACGCTGGGCGTCTTGCAAAGCCAAACAATCAAACAGAAAAAAATCGGATTTGCGTTTGACGGCGATGCCGACCGCTGCGTCGTAGTGGACCAAGGCACGGTCATTGACGGCGGCATCTTGACGGCGTTCATCGCCTCGGAACATGTTCCAAGCAAAAGCAAAATATTCGTCACCTTAGACACCCAAGCCGAAGTGTTCCGCTTTTTGCAAGACGGAGGCTTAGACGCGCGCTACACGCCGGTGGGCGATGTCCACGTCATCAAGGCCATGGTGGAACAGAACGCGGCGTTTGCGGCCGAGCGCTCCGGCCATTATTCGTTCAAAGCCCATATGCCGGATTCCGACGGCATCTTTACGGCGGCATTGCTTTCCGGCACGAAAGCGGGCGCGCTTTTGGCTTTTTCGAAGCGGTTCAAAGCCGTTTCCCTAAAAGACGAGGTGCATTTCCAAGTCGATTTCGCCTCATTGAAAGCGTGGGCCGAACAAAAAGCCGGCACCGATAACGTGCAGGACATCGACGGGATCAAGGCGGATTTGGGCGATTACGCGTTTTTGGTGCGCGCATCCAAGACGGAACCTAAAGTGCGCATTAATGTGGAAGCGAAGAGCCAGCAGGCTGCAAAAAAAGGAATAATGGAAATTCGAACGGCACTGGAAAAAATGAAAAGATAACTTAATATTCGGCCAAAACAGAAAAAAACCATGGCAAAGTCATTACGCGAAAGAACCCGAAAAATAAGCCAAACCGCCCGCCGGATAGCGGAAGAAACAGTCCGGAAAATGCCGTTGCCCACTGCAATGCGTTACCGCCTATTTCATAACGGCCTCGTCAATGCGGTTAAATCCTCGCAGAACCGCGCAGAAGCAATTTCAATTTCCAAGGTCGAAGAACTTCCCGATGGCCAATTAAAGTTCACAATCATGGTTAATGAAAAATACACACCACACCTTCCGGATATAAGAACACCCGATCCACTAGGGCCTCACGCATATCCCCAACGCCAAGGCACGGTTTTGGCCAAACATTGGACCGGTATGGAAAAAGCAGGATGGAAACTATGGCCGTCAAATAACCCTCAGTTCGGGAATTTGTACCACGGCTTGGAAATTACGACGTCCGACCCCCGCATTCATTTGCTTCAATCCGCATTAAAGAAATTTGAAAAGGGAGTTTGAAGCCACACAAAAAAAAACGGCAAAAATCGACACAGCTTATTCTTAAAAATTTTCACGCCGAATTTTTAATTTTGCCATAGTGGCTGGACTCCCGGACCCGCTTAAGCTCCCGATGCGACTTCCAAAAGAAATAACCGATTACGACAAAGGTCACGACCGGCGAGAGCCACGCCGGCAAGTGCGCACCGAACGCATCCGCCAACATCAAACCGCCCAAAAACAGGATGGAGTACATCGCGCCGTTCTTGAGATAGAGGTATTTTTTGACCGAATCGATGTTCCGGATGGTCATCTCCCGCACCACGAACGCCCCAAGGCCGTTGCCCAATAAGATGAGCGGCACCGAGAGGGTGAAAGCAAACGCGCCGATGACGCTATCGATGCTAAAGGAAGCGTCGATGGCTTCTAGGTACAACAATTTGCTCCAATCGGACATGCCCACTTTGCCGCCGGCTTTCGCGCCTTTGACTTTTTTTGAACCCGTCCCGCGTTCTCCATTGCCCGCCAGCAATTCGCGCTCTTTTTCCTCGGCATTCTGCTTGAAGCCGTGCGTGATGAAGAACACCGTCGAGCCCACCACGGCCGAAAACGCCATTAACGGGTTGACAGCCAACGCCACCCATGTGACCGCGGCTAGGATGATGGACACGATGGCGTAGAACCACACGCCTTGTTGGTGGAAGAATTTCTCACCGTACAGGCCGTAGTTTTTCGGTTCCAAGAACAACCAGTGGAAAAAAAGGAAAATCAAAAAAATGCCGCCGCCGGCCAACAACACCGGTGCGGAGGACTCCACGGCGCCAACCACAAGCGGGTCCGACGATAACGTGGACATCAATGCCTCAAAAGGGCCCAAGGTCGGATTTGCCACCCATACGATGAGCCAAGGTAACAAGCCACGCACGGCGATGACGGCAATCAACAAGCCCCAGACCAAGAACCACTTCCGCGCCTTGGGCGACATCTTGGTCAAAACTTCGGCATTGATGACGGCATTGTCCACGGAAGAGACAACTTCGAACAAGGCCAAACCTAGGATAACCAGGATGGATTCGAAAAGGGCCATATGGAAGGATTACGGAAAGTAAGATTATTTAACCGGCGGTTCGGCCGGGGCGGATGAATCGGCTAGGAAAGAAAAAAGCACCGGGTTGACGCGGTCGGGATGGAAATAATGAGGACTGTGCCTGATGCGACCAGCAACGGCAACGACTGCATCCCATTTGGCCTTGAGCCTTTTTTTCACATGGGAACTGAGCCGCGGGTCATCCGTTGCATGGATAAGCAACGTCGGAGGCACGCGGATAGGAACCACTTTCCGTATATCAAATCCATTGAACGTCCGGAAATGCTCCATCAACTGCTCAAGCGGAGGATGTAACGGTTCACCTAGAGCCGGACGCTTGTCCAAAGCGTCCAAAACCATCAAATGCACCCGATTTTTTGCAACCGCCACCGGCCGGGCCAACCAGTACGCGCCCAAGGCTATCTTGTTCAAGGTCCGGACAAAGACCGGCGGGCGGTCGTATCCCGAAATGAGGACCATCTTCCGGACCTGCTCCGGATGGTCCAGGACAAATTGTTGGACAATAGCGGTGCCGTCGGAATGACCGACGAGGTCCACCGGACCGGTGATTTTCAGTGAACGCAACAAATCGCACAAGTCGTCCGCGTGGTCTTCCAGCTTGTCATGGGATACGTAATTGGAAAAGCCATGACCGTTGATGTCGTAGGCGATGACGCGGAAGCGTCCGTCCTTTGCAAACGCAGGCAGTTGTTTTTCCCACGTATCCAAAGACGAGGCGCGACCATGTATGAACACCACGGGCCGGCCATGCGGATTGCCGGATTCATGCACGTTCAAGAAATAGCCCGGCCGGACCTGAATCGGTTCAGAGGGCAGAATCCGTTCAGCCATATAGACGCCGTTCCTTGATTTCCTGAATAACGGTTTTTTCAAACGCCGCCAACTTCACGCCGTGTTTGACAACGCCATCACGCCGGCGGACCGACACCGTGCCGGCGTCACGCTCTTTTTGACCCACCACAAGCATGTATGGAATTTTAGCGATTTGGGCGTCGCGGATTTTGCCTTCAAGTTTTCCGGATTTCAAGTCGGACTTGACGCGCACACCACTTTGCTTGAGTTGTTGGGCCACTTTTTCCGCGTAGTCGTTCTCATTATCAGTCAGTGGAAGGACCATCACCTGCGTGGGCGCAAGCCACGTCGGAAATGCGCCGGCAAAGTGTTCAATCAAAATGCCCAAGAAGCGCTCAAAGGAGCCGTAGATGACGCGGTGCAACATCACGGGCCGGTGGCGCTTGCCGTCCGAACCTTCGTAATTCAAATCAAAGCGTTCCGGCATCTGCAAGTCCAACTGCATCGTTCCGCACTGCCACTGCCGTCCGAGTGCGTCCTGGATACGGAAGTCGATTTTCGGCCCATAAAAGGCGCCGTCGCCCTCGTTGATAGTGAATTCTTTTTTGTTCTTGCGCAACGCTTCCTTGAGCGCGGTTTCCGCTTTTTCCCAAAACGCTACACTGCCCATGGCTTTGGCAGGCCGGGTGGACAGCGCGATTTGGTAGGTAAAGCCGAACGTGGAATACATGAAGTCCAAAAACTGGATAAAGCGGGTCACTTCATCCAAAATCTGCTCTTCCGTCACGTACAAGTGCGCGTCGTCCTGAGTAAAGGCCCGGACACGGAACAGCCCGCTTAAGACACCGGACAGTTCGTGACGGTGATCAATGCCATTTTCCGCCAACCGAAGCGGCAGTTCCCGATACGAGCGGGGTTTGGTCTTGTAAATCAGAATACTTCCAGGGCAGTTCATGGGCTTGATGGCATGCGGAACGCCGTCAATCTGCGTGAAGTACATATTTTCCTGGTAATGATCCCAGTGTCCGGAACGGTGCCACAGATCTTCATTCAGAATCATGGGCGTCTTGATTTCCAAATAATCGCGCTGTTCGTATTGCTCCCGGAGCAATTTTTCCAATTCCTTGTATAGCACCATGCCGTTGGGATGGTAGAAGATGAAGCCCACGCCTTCCTCATGGATGCTGAACAAGTCCAACTGCTTACCCAATTTGCGGTGGTCACGCGCTTCCGCCTCTTTTTGAAGCTCCAAAAACGCCGCTCTTTCCTTGGCCGTTCCAAAAGCCGACAAATGGATGCGTTGGAGGGCTTTGTTGGCGGAATTGTTCTTCCAATATGAGCCGCCGAATCGCGTCAAAGCGAACGCTTCGGCTTTTCCAGAGCTTTCACAAAATGGTCCGGGCAACCAGAACCATTTTCCTTCAAGCTCAGCCATTAGGACTTTTTCAGCCGTCGTGTCCGCCAAAGCTTCTTTTTGCAACGACGAGAGGTGTTTTTCTGCCGCCTTTTTGTCCAAGGCGTGAACCTTAATCGCCACATCTTTTTTCCGCAATGCGTCCATCCGGAGGTCTAAGACGTCCAGGATTTCTGAATTGACGGGTTTGGAGTCAAAGTCGACGTAAATTTCGGCGTCTTTTCCAAAGCCGCAAAGGGCGGAGCCGCCCAATTCGGTTGAAACGGCGTGGGCCAGAAGCAAGGCCGCCGTATTGCGTTGGGCTTCCAAGGTATGGGAAGGCTTGACGTTTGCAACAGAAGCCGCACCGTAATCGGCAAAGACGGATGGCGCGGAAAACAGGTTAGCACCTTTGCCGCCCAATTCGGCGACTTTCTTTTCAAGCGCGGCGCCAGGTGAACCGGCAAATCCAACTGAGGCGGACTGGGGCGAAGCCGATAAAGAAGCGGTGCCGAACGTCTTGCTCAACTCAGCGAGGGGGTGGCCTTTGCATTTCAGCTCGAATTCCTTGTAGTAACCGAAAACCGATTTTTGCGCATTGGGGCAAAAAACGCGAACCTTTTCCAAAAATGAATCCAGCAAATTAATGGCAACCGCGGGTTTGGCTAGAGAAGAGCTCAAGTGCGCATACGGATAAACCAAGATGGTGGTGGCTTTGATTTCGCCGAAGTTCTTCTGCACCGCGGCAACCGCCTGATCCACGACAACGGCATCGTCGCCTTGCTCAAACGATGAAAAGACGACCAGGACGTTTTCCAAGTGCAAGCCGGCTTTTTCAGCTTCCGTCAAATCAGCGACCGTTTTGAGGGCTTTTTGTTTGGGTTTGACCTTGACGTAATCGCAATGCAGTTCCAAGATGCGCATATGATTTTCCAACCTCGTTTAATCCGTACGAATGGACCAGACGGACGTAGTGGGATTCTTTGGGGAAAAGGGGGATTAAAGGGGTTGCGGAAACCGACTGGAATGAAGCCCAACGTCAACGCCGGGGAATAAATGAAACCAAAAACGCGCAAGCCGATTCGACAAAACCAAGATTACGGCCCGAACGCCTTTTCCTGGCACAACAAAAAGATGCCCAGCGGCAATGGCACTTCGGCAAACCGTGCCCGCGGAAGGTCATAGGATTGACCCAAGAACTCGAATTTCAGGGCGTCTTTTGGAATCACGGTCATTTTTTGGTTTGAATCAAACGCCAGCACGTCTTGCAACTGGAAAATGTCGGGCTTGGCCAAAACTTTAGCCTCAAAACCGGTCGAGCCATGCAACGAGCCGGGAATCCGGATGAGCCGATGCAAATCAAACGTAACGGCTTTGTCGGTTTGCACCACTTTGACCGCATCCATCAACGCCTCGACATTCGGTTTGGAGCAAAACGCCGACCAATGACCCAAACGGAGCTGTTCCAGCAATTCCAACGGACGAGCCGCAATATCGTCGCGGTGCTTCTTGGACACGCCGAAAGTCTTGAGTGCGGCGACGTCATTTTTCTCGATGGCCGCGTGCATGACCGCATGGATTTTTCCGGCCCAACCGCCGGATTGCTCGGAGGGCCCCTGCAAGACACCGACGTTGCGCTCGGACGAATCGGAATACCCCGTCGCCTTTTGGAAAAACGACTCAGCGTCCAGCCCTTCGGCGCCCACGTATTCGGCCATCTGCCGCCGTGCCTCCTTGGACAAATCCCAAACCGCTTCGCTGCGGACGTGGACGTGGAAGCCTTTTTGTCCGGAAAACACCAACGATCCTTGCAATCCAAAGTCGTCTTTCAAAAACTCCATGATGCGCAACGCTTGCTGGTGGACGTCCAACAAACAGCCTTCGCAGAAAAAGTCGTCGTGGGCAACGGATACACCATCCGAACGGCTCAGTCCAGAGTGGTCTTTGCTCCGTGGCGCGTCCAAGTCAAAGACCAAATCCGCGCCCGAAAATTCCTTTTGCGGCATGGGTTGTTTGTCCGGAAAACGATAATACGCCGTGGACGCGGACATGAACAAGGGGACGTCCTGTAAGACAAACCGCTCGAAATCCCGCTGGGACGAAAATGCTTTGTGCCGGAAGTCAATCTTCTTGAGCCAACCGAATCCCAATTCCCGTTGGTTCAACGCCGGCACAGATGGCATCTGCCGCTGATAGAAGGTCCGAAAATGGCCTTGAACAATGCGGAGTTCCTTGTCGTTCATGGTTTTTGGCGCCTCAACTTGGCCCGCTTATCCGCGCCAATGCCACTGATAGTTCCGGTAGGAGACAGGATTGCGGTATGAGTCAGGCCGGTTACGGTTTTGAATCCGGCCGGATAATCAACCGCGCATTGTTCCCGCCAACCGCCAAAACTGTGCACCAATGCATCCGGATGGATAACCATCCCCGCATCGCGAACCAATTTCGCGATTTCACTACCCATCATTAAATGTTCTCCTTGGGCAACGATGATACGTCCGGAAGGAACACGCGATTTTAAGTGATTTTCCAACGATTTTTCAACGGAGGCCCTTAAGCGGAATCGCGCATCGCTTTCCCCACGGCCAACTTGGGAAAAGCGAGGAGACTTAACAAGGATGACCAACGAATCCTCGGCCTTTGCCGCACGTTCAATGACGGGATGAATATGGGTGCGGATAAAGTCCCGAATGTTTGCAGCCGTATAGCCACCCTCCGTGCTCCGTAGCCTCAAAGGGTACGCGGGGTGGACGAACCAATACACGTTGCGAATTTCCATACCATCATCAAACCGGGCGGGTATTTGTAAGAGCGTTTGCAAACCCCCATACATCATCAAACACGCGCCATGCTCCTGCCGCTTCCAACTGCGGCCGGGTCGCGGTTCCTGACAGCACGCCCACAGGGACGCTTTTCGCCGCCATTGCCGCCGTCATGTCGGATTGGGCGTCGCCTACGTAATAGCATTGTTGGGGCAAGACAAACATCCGCCGGCAGGCTAACATTATGCCATCCGGATGGGGCTTTTTGTGCGCCACATCGGATTCGGCCACGAACGCGCGGAAGAATTGGGAAAACCCGTGCCGGTCCAACCAAGCGCGATTAAAGGCGGAGCCTGAATTGGACACCAGACCGAGGGCAACCCGGGCGGACAGGCGGTGCAAAGCTTCACGCGCATGTAAAACCGGCTGCACCGAATCCAGATATTCCAAATCCGTGCGTCGGAAATCAGCCTTGACCAAAAGGGCCCATTCTTGTTTGCCAGAAAAAGGATGCGCGGAAACGGCGGCATCAATCAACGCAGGATTTTCCAAACCGTCCGACAACAACAAACCGCTCTTTTGCAAGGCCCACAACGCCTCGATGCAATTTTCAACCAGGTTGTATTTTTGCAAGCCGCGGAGGCGGTAGGCGGCCAGGGCTTTTTCCGGGGTTGAGGCAAAGTCGGAAAACGTCAACCCAAAATCAAAGCCCGCCGGCGCCAAGACCCGCTGGAAACTGTTCCACATGGCGGCTTTGTTGTCGCGGAGGACGCCGGAGACGTCGAGCAATACGGCTTTCATTTCGGTCATTTTTTTTCGTTCCGATAAAACGGCATTGCCAAGGGAAAGCATCAGGTACTCACTTTTTCTCGGCGCGTTTTTTCCAATTCAAAGGACAGCCTTTGCAGTATTCGCCCTCGAAACCGTCGTCCATCATCTTCTTGCAGGAAAAACCGATCTGCCGACCGAAGACCCAGTCCACCACCGACTTGCCTTCGCTTGGGGCAAACGGTTTGGTCCCGCTGCACGCATTGACGTACGCATCCATCACGGGTTGCGCCTGCTCTTTCTGCAATCCATCCCGCTGGGCGGCGATGGCCAAACCCATGGCACCGTAAAATCGCTTACCCTCGCCCACGCCTTGGCGGACGTGGCGGATGCAACCCAATTCTAGGAATTTCAAACCAAAGGATTTAGGCGCGGGCGGCAGTTCGTCCATACTTTTGGCGGCGTTACGAATGAAATCGGGCACGTCCTGCACCTTGGTCTCCATGAACTTGGCGACAATGCGGGCCGACAGTAAGACGTTGAGTTCCTGGGGCGGCACGCGCACCTTCCCCTCCGAAACGTCCATTTGGGACAAATGCTGGCCAACCGAGAGGTAATCGGCAACGGAAAGGAAAACGGAGTTGCTGGTTTCAACAGACGCCAACGACGGAAAAAAGGCGCGACCCAACTCCAACACGTCGCCCGAAAGATTCGCCCGCTGGACGTATTCCTGGGCCTTGGTAAGGGCATATTTGCGTTTGACGTGCTCGCCGCAACAGGATAGCAAGGCTTTAGCCAACGCATACATCTTGACGTGGCGGCCGTCATTGGCCCAAAGACCGTCCGCATCCGCACCGTCGGCCACGGATTGCTTCAAATACACAACCGCGTCCTGGACGTCCGAATCGTTCAAACCCTCCGTCAAGGAGGCCTTGGCGCCGGGCAGGAAAGGATAAAGCGACATAGGGCAAAGGTGTGTCAAAAGGCGTATTTCAAACGCGCGGGTGGTACGGGAGTTCCACGTAACCAAAATCCGTTGGCGACAAGGAATAAAAACGAGCCAAGCATTACGCTCCTATGGCCAAAATGTCAAAGTCCAAAAAAACCGCACCCAAGAAATCGTCAAGCAAATCCAAAAAATCCCTGCCATCAGGTGACCGCCGAGCCGAACTCCAATTCCACCGCTTCTTGGACCTCTGGAACGCCCACATCCGCGAACAAATCAACGTCCACCGCAAGATTTTGCAGGGCAAACAATCCTTGAAGCAGCACCTGACCCAGACGAAGAAAATCCACCAGAAGTTCTTGAAGCAGTTGGGCAAAGTTTAAGGCGCAGGGAAGAACCGTTTACGAAACAGGCGCAAGGCGTTAAATAAGCGCACACGCCTAAGCAGCGCATGAACTATCAGCTTGAGCACAACGAAGCGCTGCGGTTTTTAGGCGACTACCGGACACGCGCGGATATTCGCCACCACGCTGAATTTGAAGCACACGACCCGAACCTTTATCGTGAAAGTGACTATCTGGAACCCATCCACTATGTACACGTACTTGCAGAACTCATGGGCCAATGGGACCCAAAACCGAAAGCAGGTGAGCCATACTCAACACGTATTCGCCGCGTGCTGAAAGGTAAACGAATCCTGGAAGTAGGGGCTCGGTATGGAACATTTGTGGAGTTTCTCAACCGCCACGGTGCCAAAGCCAATGGAATTGACAGCAACCACGAAGCTGTGAAAATGGCCAATACGCATGGCATTAACGTGATTCACGGACGCGCCGAAACCCATGCACCGGAGGAAAAATACGACGCAGTGGTGTCCCACCAAGTCTTAGACCGGTGG
This sequence comes from Microcaldota archaeon, assembly GCA_016212375.1. Classification (GTDB taxonomy): domain Archaea; phylum Micrarchaeota; class Micrarchaeia; order Norongarragalinales; family Norongarragalinaceae; genus JACPGT01. The sequence goes on along the minus strand of JACRGH010000016.1, from coordinate 23,067 downwards.
TATTGGGGACATGAAACGCCAACCGCCTTTATCAACCACATAACAACCATGCTCAAACCCGGAGGTCTTTCCGTACATACCGTTTTCGGTCAAGACGCACTATCTCTTGAAGAATCTGACTTGCGAAAAGCAGGAATGCAAAGCCTTTTTCTCGGACATCGTGAAAAGTGGACAGAAATTTCAGTCTCCAAAAAACCGCAGCACCGTTAAAGCTCCCGATACTCATCCGGACTGAACTCATATAGGCTTTTCTGCACCTTGTTCGGTCCCGGATAGGCGAGCATCGCGGCATCGATTGATTCCGCAATCCACTCCGCCGCGTTTACCGGATCAAAGACGCGCACCGGTTTTTCGTCCAGCCACACCAAACCGTGCTGCAAACCGGATTCCAACAGCACGACTCGGAGCCACGCCGGCTTTTTGAGTTGGCGGAACAGACCGCACAACAGGCGGGCCTTGTCCAATGGATCCCCGGCCTGCAACTCCAGCATATCGTCCACGGTGAGCCAGAACGAAACGGGCAAGCTGACGTGAAGCGTGTCCAAGGAACAGACGAACGAAAAAGCGGCATCGGGCACGGCATGCTTTTCCGACAGTTTGACCAACGAGGGGCGGCCCGCCGTGACCAGCTCGCGCAACTCGGCGATGCTTTTCTGCTCGTGCATGTTGATGTGGTCGGCATAGCGCTTGATGATGGCGCGCAGGTAAGAATCGGTAACGTCCTTTTCAGCCATGTAAAAACGGTGATTGCGGGCGATTAAAGGCGTTTTGGAAGAAGGGGAAATTGAACGGGCCAAGGTCATCAAAATTCGACTTGCCCCCAAAAAAAAGCCAGAATCCAAAAAAGCCGAAAACCGCCGTTTAAAAGTCGCGTCCGCCACAACCGCATTATAAGCGTTTCAACGCCATGGAATCCAGAAAGGCTTAAACAAAGCCAAAACGGACACCGTGGCTTTGGAGCGCCACAAGGTGAGCACTATCGTTTCCATCCAGTTCTTGGGCGCCGCATCCGAAGTGGGCCGCAGTTGTTTTTTAGTTGAAGCCGGAGCCTCGGGCACCGGTGCGTCTAGCAAAATGACGGCCGGCAGACCGGGACGCGGAACCACCCTGTTGGACGCGGGCGTCAAGATCGCCGGTGACGAGGAAGAATTCCCCGTCTTGGAAAACCGCCAGATGGCAAGCCTTGACCGCGTCATTTTGTCGCACGCCCACTTGGACCACTCCGGATACATCCCCTACGTTTACAAGCAAGGCTGCACCGCGCCGGCCTACATGACCAAGCCGACCCGGGACCTCACACAAGTCCTTTTGGCCGATTACCTCCGCATCAACGAAGGTTGCACTCCATACGACGAAAAAGACGTCGTCCATGCCTTGAAAAAAACCGACATGCTTGAATACGGCAAACCCAAGGACGGCGTGCATTTTTCCAACGCGGGCCACATCATCGGCTCGGCCGTCACCGAATTGGAAGCGGGCGGCAAAAAAATCCTATATTCCGGCGACATCAACGACCGCGAAACACGGTTGTTGGACGCTTGCCAAATCGGCTACAACGCAGATGCGCTGATTATTGAAAGCACCTACGGCGACCCGCTGGACCGCCACCCCTCCTTGAAAGATGCATCCAACCAGTTGGTGCAATGCATCCAAAAGACCTTGGACCGTGGCGGCAAGGTCATCATTCCCACATTTGCCATCGGACGGGGCCAGGAAATTTTGTTCCTGCTGGAAAACTACATGCGTTCCGGTTTGTTGGAAGACACCCCCATCTATTTGGACGGCATGGTCAGCAAAGTGCTTCGGATTTACCGACATAACGCGCTTTTCCTCAAAAAAGAAATCCAGAACCGCATCCTCAGTTCGGAAGACGACCCTTTCAAATCGGTCCACTACCGCATCCCGCAGACCAAGGACCGCTCCGACGTGTTGGCGCAGGAAAAAGCCATCATCTTGGCCACGTCGGGCATGCTTAACGGCGGACCCGTACTAAATTACATCAAACACTTAGGCCCCGACGAGAAGAACACGATGATTTTCACCGGCTACCAAGGCGTGGGCACACGCGGCCGTCAACTTCTCGAAGGGGCGAAAGAGCTGCAACTGGACGACACGTTGGTACCCATCAACATGCAAATCCAGGAAGCCAAATTCTCAGGACACGCCGACTTCCAAGGCCTCACATCCTTTGCCAAAACCATCAGTGGCCTTAAAGACATCTTCATCGTGCACGGCGAGAAAGCCAAAAGCGAGGCCCTTGGAAAGGCGCTGGGCAAAATGCACAAAAACGCGGAAATCCATGTGCCGGCGCTTGGGGAAGAAATCCGAATTTAGTTCATCAAAAACTCAAATCAAACCCAATTCCCGCGCCAACTCCTCAACCGAATGGACCTTCACTCGGGCTTGTGATCGAAATCCGGGATCTTGCGTCAACAAATCCGAGCCGGAAAATAAGGCGCACGCCAAATAGGGCCAGTCCTTCGAATCTTCGATAAGGGTGGACGCGGCACGCATGTAAGGTTTGATGACGGCACTATCGATGGGCTCGACCTGGCAAAGGACGGAATGGAATGTCTGCAAAAACTCAACCTCAGACATGCGCGATTTTGAAACGAGTTCCTCACGGTACTTTTTCAGTTCTTCAAGGAAAAAATAAGGCGTGTCCAAATCCAGGCCCGGATGGAAGATAAGCCGTCGGGACAGACCATTTCGGATGAGGGCGGCAAACAGGACGTTGGCATCAACGGTCAGCTTCATCCAACAACCTTCTGCCTTCCTTGCGGTAATCGTCGTCCACGCGGCGCATCAAATCAGCCAAATCGGCTTCAGAAAACTTGCTTTTGGACACGAGTTTTTCTGCCGTCTCAAAATCCCGGATTTTGGCTTCAATGATGGAGCGGATGACTGCACTCCAGTTGACGTAGTCCATGCTGGACATCTTTTGCTTCAAATCATCCGGTAGAGTCAGCGTAACGTTAGCCATGTGCAACCACGTTAATTATAGAGTGTTTGCACTTATTAAGGTTTTTGACTAACCCGCATCCATCTTCGCCTTCGCACCCGGCGCAATCTTCCATCGCACGGTTTTCTCCAGCGGCCCCATCTTGCCTTGCTCCACCCGGACGGCCACCTTCTGCGTTTCAAGGAACTGCAACACCTTCAAAGTGAATTCATTGTCCCGCACCAACGCCTCAGCCACCTGGCGCGTGCTTTGGGGCACCGGAAACGCATCGTACAGGACGTTGATAGCAGCTTGAGCGATTTTGCGGAACGCGGGTTGGGAGATGCGGGACATATCCAAAAGAGCCTCGTACGAATGGAATCAAGACGCAACGCCAAGATTTAAGGGTGACTTTTTGCACGAAGAATCCCATGCAAAAAACGTTGTTCGGTAGCGAAGAGCCGGAGAAAAAACCGGAACCGATGCCTCAGCCGCAAGCCAAAAATGCCGAAGGTGCGGTCCAAAAAACCGAAATCAAAAATGAAACGGCACCGTCATTTGCGCAAGGAGAAAAGGAAAACCAACTCACAAACTCAATCATCCCTGAAAAGAACCAAACCCGCGACGAAAAAACCCACGCGCCCGCCCCAGTCTCCGGAAACGCCGGCCATGGCCAAAACCACATCCACTCCAACGCCGACCGAAAGCCCGACTACGACGGCTTCTTCGCGCACGCCCGCAAGATCGGAGATTTGGCGCTCTCGTTTTCCAACCCGATTGTCATCCATCACCTCGATTGCGACGGCCTCACGTCGGGCGCATTAGCCAAGCAGGCGTTTTTGCTCAAAGGCCGCACCGTGCCGACCGTGATGCTCAAGAAATTGGACGATGATTCGGTCAAGCAGATCCCAACAGACAAAGACCTAGTGGTAACGGACTTGGGCGCGGGCCAGGTGGAACTGCTGGAAGCCCTTGCAAACAAAAACATCGTCATCCTGGACCACCACCCGCCGTCCAAAGAAACGCACATACCGATGCTCAACTGCCACCAATGGGGATTTGACGGAGCGGTAGACGCCTGTTCCGCGTCAACATGCTATTTTGCGTTCCGCCACGTCGGCATTTCAGCCGAGCTTGGCATCGTGGGCGCGGTCGGAGATATGCAGGACAAAAACGGCTTTTCGGGCCTCAATAGAATCCTTCTGAACGAAGCGGTGGAAAAAGGCCAAGTGTTGCGCACCAAGGACTTGCGGCCATTTGGAAAAGTCACGCGCCCGCTCGTGTCGTTCATCACCTATTGCACCGAACCGGTTCTGCCGGACTTGACGGGCAATGACAAGGCGTGCGCGGTTTTCCTCAAGAACGAAGGGATTGAAACCTACCGCAACGACGGTCAAGGCAACCCAAAAGCATTGTGTTATTACGACCTCACGGTTTTCGAACGGAAAAAGCTTGCATCGGCCCTCATCCGCCATGCATATGAAAAAGGCGTGGAAGAACGCTTAATCAAAGACATGGTCGGCGACGTCTATTTGTTTCCTCAGGAACCGGAAGGCTCGGAACTGCGCGAAGCGTACGAATTTTCCACCCTTTTGAACGCCTGCGGCCGACACGGACACGCCGAAACCGGCATCGGCGCCTGCCTCCACGACAATGCGTCGATTGAGCGCGCCCGCGAACTTCTGGCGGAACACCGCAAAGCCATCCGAGCCGGCATCAACTTGGCCAAAGAACGCACCGTGGACGCCGGACCCTTTTACCTTTTGGACGGACGCGGCGTCATTTCCGACACAGTCATCGGCGTGGTCGCCGGCGCCTATTTCTCGTCGGGCCTCGTCGAAAGGACCAAACCCATCCTTGCGTTAAGCCTCGACGAAAACACCCAAATCAAAGCCTCCGGCCGCGCCAACAAGGACTTGTGCGAAAAAGGCCTGGACCTTGGCGAAGTGATGAAAAAGTCGGCCGAAACCGTGGGCGGATTCGGGGGCGGACACGTCGTGGCGGCCGGCGCCAGCTTTCCGAACACCCCGGAAAACCTCAAAACATTCTTGCGCATGGCCAAGGAAATCGTGGAAGTGCAGTTGCAGTTGAAGTGAAAAAGAAAAGGCCAACCGCAAACCGAAGCACCCGCCTATTAATTATATCACGCCGGATTCATTCATGCCGAATCTACGCCCGGAATTCGTTTCCTACATGCTTCGAAGACATCGTAGACGTGCGGGCCAGTTGCCAGAATACCTTGCAGGACCGGAACGCAGACAAACCATACGTGATTTAAGGATATTTTTGCGAGAAGCAAATATTGAGGATGTCCATAAAAGTTACGTGTATCGCGCAATGGTACATGAAATGGCCGAAGAGTCCCTCGCTAAGAAAGATTTAAGGCTATTTCGAAAACTATTAGCCTTACGCCCCGAAATGTCGGCCAGTCACTTGTTAGCAGCATTACAAGTGTGGCACAAAAAATCGGTACGGGGCGGAAAAAGACGCGTCCGGGCGTGTAAAAACGAATTGAAAAAAGACCCGTACGTCAGTCCGCTTACCGTCGCATACGCCGTCAGGCATCTGGGCGACCAAACGGCTAAGCTGGTAGCTCAAATACTAAGTCACGAAAATTACCTAAACCACCCCCAGGCATGCGCGGAATTGGTCCACCAGTTGGTGTGGAGGGCGGGGCTTGAAAAGGAAACAAAAAAAGTATCAAAAGAAAACATCGAATACGCAAACACATTATTGATGCATATCCGAAACCATGCGGCAGTAAAAAACGAACTACGCACCATCCAAAAAAAAAGGCAGGTGCATTTCTTGTTTCAACCGGCATTGGGATTGCTAAAACAGGGGCATACGTTGACAGGGAAAACGTACGGCCTTACACCAAACCATCAACGCATCGTAAGCCAAGCACTGAGCAACACACAGAAATCAGCCGCGAAATAAAGCTGTAAAAACCAAATACAAAGTACAAAACCGATTTTGCCTACCGGCCGCCTACCAGCACAGCTATCCCATGCTCGCAGCCAACAAAATGTCTTCCCGCGTGATGCTCTTGCGTCCGGCATGTCCGGCCAGGATTTTGGCTTGGAAAACGATGCGGGCGGCGCTGTCTTCCAATACCTCAACCAGCTTGCGTGACGCGTCCTCGCCCACACGGTCGGCACCCGCACTGCGGAAAAATGCGTCCGAATCAAACAACGATAACTCTCGGCCTTTCGACATGTTACTTCCCTCTCCCCGGACGTTTTTACGGAACGGCCGAAAACCGATTTGCGAACGGATTAAGCCGCGAAGGTCTCCCAACCGACGCAACAATCCGATGAACGATATACGATAACGAAACGACTTGGAAAAAATAAAAAAAACTACATGGAGGCAAGTCCGAATGACGGCTTGCGCAACGTGTGCATCAGACCGTCCACGGCAATGCGGACTTCACCGTCTTGCGCCGTAATCTTGTACGAGGCGTCGGTCTGTCCCAATTCATCCATCAACTGTTTCAGCGTTTTCATCATGTTCCACCCACCTACATGGCCGCATCTTGGACCGCTTGCGAATCCGCTCCCCAGCGGACCGAAAACGGCCCATTAAAATGCCGCAACTTTTCTTTTTGTTGCTTTTCGCTTTTTCCAAACGGATGCGTGCGTTTTAGCTTTTCCGAAAACCGCTTTGAAGCGGGCCGGAAATGAAATATGAATTCAGACTCAATGCGTCGTGAACAGGTTGCGCACCTTGTTCACCACAACATATACATTCTTCTTGCGCGCGCCGACCTTCACAGGTTTGGCCTGCACCAACGGAAACGGCACGCCCGGCTTTCGTTTGCGCTCGGCATCGTCATCTCCGCGCAACTGGTACAAGGCATTAAACGAGGTGTTCATGGACAATTGCGTCGCCTCCATGATTTCCTGCAACGTCGCGCCATTTCCGCCAATCAGGAACGTCATGATGGACTGTTGCGATGGCGATAGTTGAGGCCACCACGAGGCATGCGACGTGGTCTGCTCGAAAGCAAGGACCGCGGCTTCCACGAGAGAGTCGCCGGCGTGCTTCGATGCACCTTTCCAAGGATTCTCACCGGTGGCAAGGCCTGCCAAGAAAGCATTGAGCTCGTCAAAGACGTACCGCGGCGACAAGAGGTTCTGCTCTGAGAGGACCGAATTCAAATAGGCCTGCGGGAACGGCTTCAACCCGCTGCCACCGACCGCCTCGATGCGGTGCGAGATGATGCGCGTCATTTCGGCAGCCGAGAAATGGTTGCGGGAAAACGTGTTGGTCTCACCGACCAGATGCAAAAGTGAATCTGGAAAACCCTCTTTAGATAGTGCGGAAATGACCAAGCGCAGATTGGGCACGTCGTCCAGAAGGTACTTGAACTCCATGTACATGTCCTTGTTCTTTTCCAGATGCGCCTCATCTATGAAGAACACAATTTTCTTGCCGTTGCGCTTGAGCGCGTCCACCAACTTCTGCCGCGAAAACGGCGTCTTCATCCAGCGATCCAAAACACTGGGGCGGGCATAGCCGCTTTCCTGGGCCAATTGTTCCAGGCTCTGCGGAGGCGCTTTGAAGATAACCGGTTCAAACTCGCTTTCCGGCAGGCCGTACGCAACGAAGTAAGTAGCCGACGTTTTCCCGACGCCTTTGGGTCCCAAAAACAAACAGGCCTTGGCATCAAAAGCTAAGCGTTTGAGGATTTCATTGGATTCAAATGGACAGTAGAACTTCAGGAACATCTCTTTTTCCGAAAAGCGCAAATCCTTGACGAACGGGTTTTCCGACCAGCCCAAGGACTCGAGGAGTTTTGTTTTGGCTTCGAAGACTTCCACCATGTTGTTCACGATTCGGATATTATTTTTACGGAATGCGAGCGTTTGTTTTTCCCGAAGGCAAAATTGAAAGACGGAAAAAAGCGGCCGTCAACGCCACCGGGCATAACGCGCCGCCTTTTACCGAACTTAACCCACCCTACAGAGATCGGTACGCGAATAGCGCACCGGATACAAGAGACGGAAACGGCATATAAAAAGGCCCAAGTTCCCGTAATAGAGTCATAAGGGACATATGAAAGGCAGTAAAAACCAGTAAAAGGACCATAAGAGACGCGTAAAGGGCCATAAAAGACCGATAAAAGACTTGTAAGAGACGCGTAAAAGACACATCGGAAGTCAATTCTGCGGGAAATGCCGGAAAAAAGCTTTATTCCAAGCCGATACAAAGGACGAATATGAAAGGCCAATCCGTCTATGAGTGGATCCGAGGTCGCACGTGGATGGCGGAGCTTGAAACGGCCGTCCGACCGAAGCTCAAAGCCATCACGTTCGGGCCCTCACCTCCGAACGTCTTTGTCGGAGAGTACGGTTACCCCTCGGTACGCGCAGGACCCATGCTGGCCCTTGAAGACAACGTGCTGGACGCACCCGCCGATTTGTATGGATTGGCCTATCCGGAACTGCTTCGTCAGCGGGCCTTCTTGGCGCGCGGCTTTACCGTGCGCAACGTATCGCGGGCGGCGGATGAAGCGTTATGGATTGCCGCGTCGGAAAAGCAGGTGGACGTGGAAGCGGAGTTTTTCCAAGCGCCCCGATTTGACTTATCCTTTTCCACGCACGTCCAGCCCCTTGGGCCGTCGGGCCAACTGAAGCGCTTCCGGGCCACGGACAATCCAGTCGTTCCAAAGAAAATCGACGCCCTGATGGATGAGAAGCTCAAAGTTTCAGAAGCGTTGCCCGAACTGATGGGCCGCTTCGATTACCACTACATCCAAAAACTTCTGTCCGCGGGAATTTTGGGTGAAAAGCCCAAATTAGTGCCCACCAAATGGAGCATCACCGCAACGGACGACATGTTGGCCAAACAAATGCTCCAGGACGTCCGCAACAATGCCGAAGTGGGCGAGTACCGCATTTACTCCAACAACTACCTGTACAACCATTTCGAAGTATTACTGATGCCGGGCGCGTGGGAGTTCGAGCAGTTCGAATCCTTTGAAGGCTCAATCAATTTGGAACACGAATACGAACCCAATTGGGGCCGGACCAAGTACGCGGCGACCGAAGGCGGAGGCTATTACGCCGGACGGTACGGCGTGGTGGAAGCCCTCTATCGGCTCAAAAAGCAGGCGCGTTGCGTCGTGTTCCGGGAAGTGGCGCCGGAGTACCAAGTGCCCGTCGGTGTTTGGGAGGTTCGGGAAAACGTGCGGCATTCATTTGAGATGCAACCGTTCAAGACGACCGATTTCAAGGACGCCATTACCGAGCTGAAAAAACGGCTGAAGCGGCCGTGGCGCGAGTACACGGAAAAGAGCCGAATATTAGGGCAAAAAACGTTGACTCAATACCGGTGAACCCTATCCATGATTCCGCCTGAAGAACAAACCGCCGCAAGTGGGTACTTACAAGAATACGAAAACAAACTCCCGAATGGTTTTCTGGACGAAATCAAGGCAAGGCATAAGGAAATCGCCGCCGATCGCCATGTGACCGCGCGACCTTACCTTAACCTGCCTCGCGCATTCGGCCCATTGCTTGCAGCGCTCATCCACACGATGGATGGAAAACCCGAACCGGGGGAGTCCTACGGGAACCGGATACGGCGAGTGCTCAAGGGAAAAAAAATCATCGACTGGGCATCCGGATACGGCCTTTTCATAAAGTTCCTGAACGACCACGGAGCCAAGGCAACCGGAGTCGAATTTGACCGAGATGTCGTAGCCCTTGCACAAAAAAATAAAATCAAAATCATACAAGGCGACATCATCCGCGACGAAACACTCGGCGGTAAATCGCACCATGGAAAATACGATGTCGCCACCACTTCCGACTTTTTCGAACCGAACTTATTCAACGACAAAGAGTGGGATTGGAGTCCCTACGAAGGCCCAAGCGTAGCGGACCACGCGTTGAAAACCATCCACAACTCGCTGAAATCCGGCGGATACGCAATCCATAGCTCCTTCGGAAAACCCCAACTAACTACGAACGACCTGTTGAAAGCAGATTTTGAAATCATCCAGCATGGCTCAGGGACGCGCCAGCATGTTTCAATTGCAAGGAAACCCGCCTAGATAAGCGCGGATTCCAACCCCAACTCGCCGCACCAACCTTCGAGTTCCTTGCGCTTGGCCGACGTCAACCCGCCCTCATCCAAAAACACGCATTCGATGGGCTCAACCGTTTTCTGCACAGCTTGTTGCAACATTTCGTTCGTCACAGACGCCACCGCATGCTTGGACGCCACGTGCGAAAGGGCCCAACCTTTTTGCAGTTTGTGCACAAATGCGGAGCAATAATGGGCGCCACCAAATCCTAAAGCCGCCTTGCCACCAGGATTGGGCGACTCCAATGCCATCAAGACGGACTCGGCCAATAATTTACCGTTTTCCGGTTTCGCCCACTCGGACTCGTCCGAACCGGTTTCCACGAACAACGTCGGCGTATTAAGGGTGGGCCCGTGGTGTGTGGCCTCAAGTGAGACGCGGCCGGTCGTTTCTTTCAACGCCAAGTAAAATCGTTTGAGCCAATGCGCGGACGCCTTGCTTAAGTTTCGAGGCGAACCGCCGAAGTTTTCCTTCGGCTCTCCGAAATTGCCCGTCAGATGGCACGTAAAGCAAGGCCGACCGGATGCGCCGGCATGGCGCGACAGAAAAACGGCTAAATCCGCACCGAAAATATCGGCGTCTTGGAAATTAAGCGCACGGAAAGGCAATTCCACCAAATCAAACGCCGCCGGTTTCCCAATTCCGGATGCGGCGCCGTCAAAGCGCCACGCGTCAAAACCGCGCAATTGCGTCTTTTCATTGGACCGAAGCTCGCGCAAGGCGTTCGCGGCATGGACCGCCGCGGGGTCAAGCGTGGAGTAAAAAAGGATGACCATACACTCAAGCGTGGATGGATGAAAATAAAGCGGTAACGGACGGAGGCCTGCTTCCAAAGGGGCCCAAAATCGTGACGGATGCAACGATGCATGGTGGGGCCAAAAACGATAGTGCCCAAAATGAAATCGTGCTTGGAGTGGACACCGCCCACGTCCTCTCAGTAGACGCCGACCGCTTCGACCGCCAAAAGCGGATTCCGAAATGGGACCAAACGGCACTGGAAAAGCAGAACGTGTTGGTCATCGGCGCCGGAGCGCTTGGCAACGAAGTGTGCAAGTTGTTGTTCCAACTGGGGGTCGGGAAGGTCCGAGTAGTGGACTTCGACACCGTCGTTGCGGCCAATCTGAACCGGTGCGTCTTTTTCACGCCGGAAGATGCCAAACAAAACCGATTCAAGGCCGACGCGCTCGCGGCACGCGCCAAAACCGATTACCCCAACACCCACGTTATTGCCGACCGCCGCAACGTGGACCAACTGGAAGAAACCGTTTTCTCCGAGTCAACAGCCGTTTTCGGCTGCTTGGACAACCTCGGCGCACGCCTGCACGTCAACGCCCACGCATATGGAAAAGCGCCGCTGTTCGATGGCGGCACTACCGGCTTTTTGGGCAAAGTACAAGTCGTTTCCGCGCCTTCCGCATGCCTGGAATGCAGCATGAGCAAATCCGATTACAAATTGCTTTGGCAACGCTACAGCTGCGTCGGCGAGGTGCTGGACGTGGTGGATCCCAAGACGCCGGCCATTGCCACGACGACGTCGATTGTCGCCGCCATACAGGTCAACGAGTTTTTGAAGCACGTTTTTGGGCAGAACATTTTGGCGGGGAAGTATTTGCACTACGACGGCTTAAGCCAGAAGACGGAAGGTTATGTCGTAGCGAAGCGGAAGGGTTGTCCGGTGCATCCGGATATGAAATGAGGCGACAAAATGCAAGTCGAACACGAAAACCATGGACGTTATTTCCACATATTTACAATACGTGAAAAAGGAAAACCGATGGCATCACTTAAGGTTTTCACAATTGGAGATACCGGCCCGCTGATAATCGGCCACATACACGATATCAACACACTCAGCCGAACAAGTACAATGAGTTTTTACAAGCAACACGGACGCAGCTACGCGGAAGAATTGATAATTCAGGCCACCCACGCACTTGGGCTAAACACGCTGGACTATAGATATCTGAAGCCAAAGGGAAACCGGTTTCTGGAAAAAATGAAAGAAAAACACGACGTCCAACCAAGGCAGTGGTTAGGGCAACACAAGATAATCGTCCTGCCTGAAGAATTCAAGGAAAAAAACAAACCAGTTCTCGAACGACTGGAAGTTACTCAAACGCATCCTTGATGTCTTTGAGACTGTCCTGGCTGGATTGGTCCAAAACTGAGGTCAGTTTCCGCCCGCACCGGGCGCAGCCGTTGCCGCTGTCGACCAGCGAATCGTAGCAATCCTCATGGTACGCCGAGCCGCAGGTGCAGTGGGCGAATTTGGCCAACTTCGGCTCCTTGATGGAATACTTGAAGTCCCCTCGGCACAGTTCGCACCGCTCCGAATCCACCTTGCGCGTATTGGAGGGAGAACCGCGTTGGATCATCTCGGCCAAATCCAGCTCGTTTCGGGCTTTGGGGATTTCCTCGGTCAGCGCGCCGGAATCGTCGAAACGGCGGGGGCCGACTGAAGCGGGCGGCGTTCGAGCCAACAGAACCGGGGCGTCAGAAAAAGAAGACGGCGACGCGATTGGTTTTTCCTTGCGCTCGGAAGCCACCGGTTTCGTAGGCGCACGCTCAAACGCGGATGGCGCTGAAAATTCGAGTCGTGCGGGAACCAAGGGGGCCACGAGCGCCGGTTTCTTCATGGAGCCGTACTTGTTGTAGCCCTCGATTCCAAGGCGGTACACGCCAACCAACTGGGCATCCGATGCGAGGTATCCTTTTTCCACCAAAACATTGACGCGAGCACGGGCCTGCGTCTCGTCGACGCCAAGAGCTTGGCACCAATCGGTAAAACGCACCACGCCGGACTGGATTAATTTGACCAAATCCTTGTCAAACTTAGTGGCCTTGAATTTCTTGGAAACGGGGCCCGGTTTTCGGCCACGCTTCGCGGGCGCAAGCGTCTTTTGGGATTTGGCATCTTTGGTTTCATCAGGCATTGTTCGTCACGGTTTTGGGTTTTTTGTTCGATTCGTTTGTTTTCACGGGAATTTTAATTTCATTTTTTCGTTCACAGCAGCCGCGGCGGTCAAGAACACATCATCATGATTTCTTCCGGATGACCGCATAGGATACTGGCGCATATTGGCCCTTGTTGGCTTTGAAGCATTGCTTTTCATTGCGCACCGGATCCACCACCAACGCCACGTGGTACGGCTCCTGGAAATACGTCTCCTGCGTGGCCACATCAGTCGTGGACAAAAAGCAACCGTAGTCCGGATGCGAATGCGCCCAGCCGACCACGCGGCGGCCACCCATTAGTTTTTTGGAAAGCTCGGAAAAAGCTTCGGGCGCAAAGCGGACGTGCACCGCCGTGGCATCATTTGCGGCAGTCACGTATTCGTCCACCACCGCATAGGGGCGGCCTTCAAACACAAAGACGCGACCCACCAAAAGGCCCATGGCTTCCTTGCCCTCCCACGATGCGGAGCGGAAATGCTCGGTTGCGGCGGCCATGGCATCGGCGGACAGGTAAACATCAAACACAAAAAAACGCCCCTTGTTTCTAATTCAACGCACGCCGAACATACGTTTGATTTGGCCCAAGAATCCGGCTTTTAAGTTATCCTGGTGGATTTGGGCGGCTAAAGATTTCGCATGGGCCCGCTCGTCCTCAGGCGTGCGCGGACGGGCCGGTGCAGTAGGGGGGCGAAGGTCCGCAACGGCCGTCTGGCGGTATTCCTGCACGACCTTGCTTGCAGGCGCGGCGGACAAAGGAGATGCCACGCCGGACGACAAAGCGGAGGAAGGCGCGGAGGCCGGTTTGTGCGACGCCATGTCCTCGGCAAAATGGTCGGCATCCAATTCGGGCCGCTCGTAGAGCTTGCCGGACGACGCCGGAACCAAAAAGGCAGGGGCGGAGGGACGAGCAGGAGCGGAAGGCACCATGGAACGGGTTGAAACGGAGGGCACGGCCGAGTGGAAAATTGGAGCAGGAGCAGTTGGACGGATAGGGGCCGTCAACGGCTTTGCCGGCTCCAAGGACACGGTGCTTTGTGAAATGGAATTGATACGGGGACGACCCACGCCCGGATAGCTTGGAACAGGCCCGATTGGACCGGCCACCTCGGCAACCGTCGGCTCCGGCGGATTGCGCTCGACCCAAGGCGGCACACCAGCGGGCGCCGGTTTATTTTGAGGCACGTCAACGACCGATTCAGAAACGGACGGCGCAACACCAACGGATTGGGGCGCCGACACTTGCGGAACAGGAATCGGCGGAATAGAGGCAACAGACGCCACAACGGACGTCAAACGCTCCGGTGGCACTTCCTCCGGGTGTTCCTCAACTTGCGCGGATTTAATCGGGAAGGCATCGAACTGAGATGGAACAGCGGGCATTACAGAAAGGGGGTTTAATGGAACTGAGCCTGGAAGCTGGGGCACATCGTGCTCGTCATCCGGCGATTCCAATGCGTCAGTCACCGAGACGATTTTGGGCTTTTCCATGATGGCTAAAAACAGGCGGCCAAGATTAAAGAGCGTTTCGTGAGACAAAAAAACAAACAATCGCTCACCGGCCAATTGACCCAAACGAATTTAACCGCACGCGCGAAAACGATTAGCGGTCCATATGTCCGAATTCAACATCACCATCACCCACACGACGTCCGGAAAGGAAATCGTCATGGCCGTAGAGCCTGGATTCACCGTTTCCTCCGTATTAGACGTCCTATCGGACAGCTTGAAACTGAAGGACCGCTTCGTTTTGGCGACGTCCGACCACCGCATTTTGGGCCCGGATGTCACGATAGGCGAGGCGGGCATCCAGGAAAATGCTCACTTGTTGCTGATGCCGGATCCCACTGGCGGCTGACCTATGATTCATGCGCTGGACCGCCTGCGCAAATGGGCGCCACTGAATCAATTCAGCATATCCAGCCTCCACTACGAAGATACCCACCCCCAACAAGCATTTCTGGACATCTACGCGAAATGGAACGGCTCGTTACCCAAAAGAATCCGGGATTCATTGATGAACGCGGTCCTCGTGGGCCAAACCCATGGCGTCGAAAAGCAAGTGCAAACGCTGACTCCGTTTTTCCAGCACGTCGAACAGAGAATCAAACAACGGCTTGGAAAAGGATACGTAGTCCGAATAACCGGCGCAACCGCAAAAAAGACACAGGGGTTTAGCACGCGTTCAGATTCCGGATTCCTTTCAACCCGGTTGGGATTAAAAATAACCATCCAACCCCCTGACGCATTGCCACGTCAACACAAAGGATTACGTCAACGGGGAATTTGGTTCGAACAAACAGAGGATTGAGCCATGCGCCTTCCCGACGCCATTTTCCAACGCCGACTCCAAAGCGAGAACACGGAGCTGCAAGCCGCCGGCATCCACTTCGAGGCGTCCAAGGACCTCACGGAGTACACCGTCAGCCTCAACGCGCCAGGCGTATTCATGCAAGGGGGCCAACTATACACACGAACGCAACACAGCGTACGAATCGAGCTGAACCGCGACTACCCCTACCCCGGCGGCCTGATGGCGTACTGGATTTCACCCATCTTCCATCCGAACATCCGGGCCGAAGACGGCGCGGTCTGCATCCAACTCATCAACCAATGGAGCGCAGGGCAGAATCTGGTCAGCGTGATAGACGCCCTGTACCAACTTTTGAAAAATCCGAACCCCCAAAGCCCGCTGAACGAGGATGCGGCGCGCTATTACCTAGAGCATCCGGAAATGGACCAACACGTGCCAAAGGGTCCGAGGGTGGTGAAAATATGAGGGAGTTGTTGGAAGCGCTGGAAAAGGATTCCCGATTCAAAATCGACTACCCCAACAGCCACGTGTTTGCCAACCAAAAAGACATGCACGGAAATCACGACGTCCACGTGCATTTGAAAATAGAACCAAACCCCGCCACCGTCCTTGAATTGGGCGTCGGGTGGTTTGCTGAAAAAAAGCCGGAAATGCGCGAAAAAAAAGCGATGAAATTCTGGATGGACCTCATCACCAACGCCGTGCGGACCCATGCACCGGACGCGGAACCGGCATGGAGTTTTGAAAGTACCAAAGGAAAAAAACAAGTCACCATCGGCGCAGTACAAACCATGGGCAGAAACGAAACGCACGCGTTCATGGCATTCGCCCGATCCAAAGGCATCTCGTGAATAAAATGGCCAACCAAAAACCCACCATCGTCAAAGTGACCCAAACGGAATTGGAAGAGCGCGTGCCGCCCCAGGAAGACGAGTACGAATTTCTCGAGACGTTTCCGCCTAAAATAAAAAAAACAGAGTAAACCCCGTGAACGAAGCGGCCATAAGCATCCAAACCCGTCTGAAATCCCAACAGGTGCAAGGCATCGAAATCCGGAAAATAATGAGAACTCGCACAATCCTGGGATTCATCCAGCGCAAGGTCCAAATCGGCGTCGAAGTATGCGTACCGTTCCTACACGAAAAATGGGACAACCGCGATGTCCCGGACGCCATCAACGGAAGCCAGATTCCTGACAAACGCCTTGAAAGGTTGATAGCGGACCACATGGCAGCCAGTGAGTTTTTCTATCACGTCAAAAGATTGAAGCCCGGGATCGCGGACTGGATTGAAAACGGCCAAAAAGTGGGCTACAAAGCCATTTTGATGCAAAAACAGTAAGCGCCTAATTCGCCTTCCAAAACCGCTTGGTGCGTATGAAATCTTTTTGGCTTTGGAGCAAATCGTAGAACATATCCGAATCGCTTTTGTGCAAACGCCCCAGCACACGCGTCGCACCCTCCGGACCCACGCCATACGTGGAAAAGGCCAACACGGCTTTTCGGCCGTAGCTTGCCACCAAGCTTGCGACCTTGGCTTGTTCCGGCTTGCTCAGGTACTCTTCCGGAAACAGCCGGGGCGATTGGCAATGGATGCAAAGCAGGGGTTCCGGCAAGTTCGACAACTGGCGCGAGAAGCGCTGTTTGCAAAAATCACAATGCAATACGACTCGCTTTTGCATGAGGTCTTCCGCGAATGTCTTGAGCACCGCCTCCGTCGGCTCGGAGGGCGCGTACAATTCGGAAAAGCCACCCGCATCCAACGCACTTTTGGCCAAAGGGGACCAGTTGGAAAAGGAGACGGTTTTGATGGCAACCGAATCCAGCGCCTCCTGCGCGCCCGCCACATCCAGCTTGTCGTAGAGCAGTTCCGCCAACACTTCAGCCCCAATCACCGTATCCTTAGACAGCGCCGCCAGGCGCTTGACGCTCACCGCATCGTAGTCGCGGTCTTTGCGTAAAAAGCCGAACCGCTTGGCCACATGGACAAAGCGCGAAGCGAACATGGGCCCATCGGGCAACTGCTTTTCCAAAATGGCGGAAACGGGCGTTCCCCGAAAAGACCGAAGCGCGGCCACTACCGCGTCCGGGTCAGCCACTTTGGAAAACTCCAACACCACGCCGTACGCATTGGCCCGCGCCCGGACGGATTTGCCGCGTGCCGAAAACGCGCCGGAAATCAAGACGGCAATCACCGCGTTCGCCTTGTGGCCCCAGAACGAGTGCAAAATGGCCATGTTCTTTTGGCACTCCAGGACAAAAGTGCCGGAGTTCGGCTCGAAAAGCGCGCATTGTTTTTTGGACCACTCGGTTTGGCGGATTTGCCCTGCGTCCAAAGCGCCCGCGACACCATTCCCTTGCGCCACACCATCCGCAACATCCGTGCCATGGGCTTGTTTCACGCCGGTAGTCGGCGTTCCATTTCCGCCTTGCGCACCGCCCTCGAGGATTTGTTTGGCAACCATTGCCGACACACTGCGCTCCACCGGGATTTCTTCACCCACCCAATCCGGAATGGCCGCCGACGCGTCCCGTGCCGGCTCCACCACGATTTCGTCCTCCACCATGCTCAAGACTTTCCAGGTGCGGCCACGGGCGATGAAGGCGGCACCCGGTTGCAAGTAGTTGGAAACAAAGGCCTCATCCAAAAGGGCCACGTTTTTGTTCGACTCGGCATTCTTGACGAAAAATTTCTTCAAATCCGCAATGGTGCTCAAGTTTTCGTAATAGTAAAAGCGCGTACGGGAGTTGGGTTCGACGAATTCACCGTCAAAAGCGATCAGCCCTTCCGATGCCACCTGCTCGATGACTTTTCGGGCCAACGCAAAGTCCAAAACCGGATACAGAGCCGAGCCAGGAATGACGGCAGCCTGCTTTGGTGCGTCAACTTGACTAGTTCCATCACCCCCGTTCGCCGCAACGTCAACAGTAGCCATCGTACGGCCAGTACCTCGGAACACATCCACCGCACCCTGCAACCGTATGCGCCCAAAATCCATCGCAAGGCCCGTGATTTGATGCGCCAGCACGTCCAGCGACATTTTGCGCAACCGTTGCGGCTCCAATTGACGCGCCTTGGCAAGGGTTACCAAGACTTGGGCTTCCACTTCGTCCAAGTCATCGGTCGCCACCACAACCCCTTTGGGCACCAGATGGTGTTTGTGCCCGGAGCGGCCGACGCGCTGGATGAGCCGGGTGGCCTGACGGGGCGAGCCGACCTGCACCACCAAATCCACTTCGCCGATGTCCATGCCCAATTCAAGCGAGGAAGTGCAGACCAACGCCTTGAGCGCACCGGCTTTGAACGCGGTTTCCACCTCCAAGCGGGCCTCTTTTGAAAGCGAGGAGTGGTGAACGGCAAAATCTTCACCCAACAGGGGCCGCAACAACGACCCCAACGCCTCGGCCATGAAACGGGTATTGACGAAGACCAACGTCTTGCGGTGCGATTTGACCAAATCCACCAACGCACCCAGGCGGGCGGCCGTGGTCCGGCTTAAGCCTTCCACGGCAACGCCCGCTTTTGGGTGGACCACGTCCAGATGCATGGCGCGCAATGCCGAGCAGTCCACCACCTCGACATCAGTGCCCAAAAAAGCGGCGACATCCTTGGGCGCGGCAACCGTGGCACTCAGGCCGATGCGTTGGAACTTGGCCAACAGGGACAGACGACAAAGGGCCAAATTCAACTGGACACCGCGCTTGGAATACGCCAGTTCATGGACCTCGTCCACCACGACAAACCGCACATTCTTGAGCGAGTCGCGCATCCCGGCCACCAACAAAGCGCCCAAACTCTCGGGCGTGGTGACCAAAATGTGCGGCGGCAATTCTTTTTGCTTGACGCGCTCGTACGCCGTGGTGTCACCATGGCGCACGCCCAAACGGAATTTAAGTTGCTTACAAAAAAACGTCAAGCGCTCGACCATGTCACGGTTTAGTGCCCGTAGTGGCGTGATGTACAAGACTTGCACGCCATCCGGCATCGAGCCGGCGTCTGATTTTGCCTTGGCCAACGCACTCAAAATCGGCAACATCGCCGCCTCCGTCTTGCCAAAACCGGTCGGCGCCATCAGCAAAACGCTTTTTCCGGCGACAATTTTGGGAAACGCCGCGGCCTGCACCGGGGTGAAACTAACCATGCCGCGATTGCGGGCCAATTCCAGAACGGACGGATGCAGGAGGCTGGACGGGTCGGTTGCCATACAGGACGTTGTATCCACGAGGTAAAATAAACGGAACGGAAAATAAATCGGGCAAAATAACCCACACAAAAACCAAGGCGGGACAACTCCTAACGAATCAGGTCAACGGTATACCGCCAAAACTTGGGCGGCTTGGATTGTCGCACACCCCAAAAACAAACAACCAAACCCGAAACATGCCAAAAAAAGCCATTAAAGCCACATTCACGCCAATTGACGTCAAACCAGGACCCGCGGAGCTTTAAATAGCCTTTATAAAGGACGGCAAAATGGGTCGGAATACGACCACAACGGCGGTTCAAAACATAGGCAGAAAAGTCCAAAATGGGCCAGATTTTCAAGACCAGGGCATAAAAACCATTCAAAAGAGAGGCCAAGAGAGTGGGATGGGCAGAAAATCGGTTGAAACGGCCCACACCGCCTCCAATCCGACTGAAAACCCAAACAATCCGCCTAAAATCGACCTCAAAACGCCAAAATGGGCAGAAAAAGATGAAAAGGGCCTAACATATGGTGCAAAAACACCAAATGTGCCCAAAAAACGAGCAAAAACACCCCCAACTAGACCAACATGGGCAGAAAAAATGAAAAAACACGGAAAATGAACGGAAATACATGGAAAAAGGGCAAAAAATAACGAAAAACAAGCGGAAACCAACAAAAAAGCGCCGAAATGGGCAGAAAAACCCAAAACATGGGAAAAAATAAGGTAAAGGGGAACTATATGCGCAAAAAAAGGCATTTTTAGGCAGGTCTACATGAATTTGCCTCGAAAAAGCCAAAAATAGCCCCCGTCTAAAGAGCCGAAAAGCCGTCGAAACGGCCCCAATCACCCAAAAAAGGCAATACTAGGCAGATTTTGACCAAAAATACTGATTTTTTATTGGTTTAAGGCGTACTAGGGCCAATATAGGGCCAAAAACAATCAAAACCAATCCAAAAACACGGAAAATGGCCCAAAAAGGGTCAAAATGGGCCGTTTTCAGACAAAAAACCAGATTTTATCGCCCTACGAGGGCGGCGCATCAGTACCAACGGGCTGAAATGGCACCAGAATGCTAAAAAACCCAAAAAACGACCAAAAATAGGCAGAAAAATTGAAAAATTTCAAAAATTGGTGAATAAAATAACCAAAAATCAAAACCAATAAGTAAACTAAGTTTATCTACAAAGTAAATAGAAGCGGTATTCTAAGTAAACAGAATCAAAAATCTAAATTAGTCTAAATAATAAACACAATTAACAATGCAAAAATTGGCAAATCTAACACGTTTTACGAGGTAAAAACATTTAAATACTGAAACAAAGTAAACAAACTTGATGACTATGACAAAACTGATTCGCGTACAGGAAAATACCTATGAGCAACTCCAAAAACTATCCGGAAAATTGCAAGCACGCCATGGATCGCGGTTCAGTTTGGACAAGACAATCCATTTCCTCCTGGATGAGAAAAACCCACGCAAAGGCACGCCAAACTCAGTTAAAGGCCAAATTCAAGACAGTCCCGAGGAATCCTCCGACTCAGTAAAATGGTTTTCCTTACACCACCGCCAATTTAAGGCCGAAAAACAACCAATTAGTTCAACTAAAGTTGAACAAAAATAAGGTTTTCGCACCCACTTAGCCACGACCGAGTGCCACACGGCAAAATAAAACGCCTCCAAACACCCATTTGGAGGCCATTAATGGCACAAAGTACCTCACCACTCACCAAGAGGCACGCGAAACCCGACCAGACTTCCGAAAAGCATCAAAACGTGACGAACAACATAATGATGGCCACCAACATCCAAATACCATAATGAGAACAGCAACACGACCAGGAATTCGTCGACACCCCACTCCGACAAAACACTACGTTTCATCATAAAGGTATTGAGTAGATTTTTAGAGCCACTCACCCATGCCAAAACGAATAATGCCACCAAAATGGCTTCAAAGTGCCAATTCCACTATTTTCGTTACATCACTTGAGAAACATTCCACTAATATTAATATCACATAATGGGATAATAGAACAAACCACGCAATATTTCGAGCCAATGCCACAGTAAAAAACAAGCATAAACGATCCACTCTCGCAGAAGGCAAGCGAAAAAAAAGCACCACAACTAGAGGCACATAGAGGTAAAAATGAAAATGAAAACACACCAAAATGAGGGAACATAAAAATCGAATGCACACCATTTTGGTATTGGCCAATCGACTATAATTCCGCCAATCTGTATTTTCTTCCCCTATTTTTGGCCCTAAAAAAATGAAAAATTGAAAAAAACTGCCCATATTTTGTGCTCATAGTTGAAAAAACGGAAAAAAGGGCTCAAAATAAGCCCAGCCCATTGAGAGCAAACGTAAAAACCGATTCAAAAAAACAACCCAAGAGCAAAAAATGCCCATAAAACCGGCATAAAAGCCAGTTTAAAGCAGTTTGGCGAGTATTAAAAAAATGAAAAAAGAATACGGTTAGCACCACAAAAAACACGGAAAACGTGAAAAAACGGCCCGAGATTGACGTAAACACCCAAAAGTACCATGTTTCAAATGAGTCAAGACGAGTAAAAGGACCAAATGAGAGGGGAACATTCGACCACGCCCAGTAAACTACGCCAAAACGACGGAAACCCAAGCAAGCAGGGACAGTTGAGCAATGAAAACGCAAAAGACCACACGACAAATGCGAATCAAAATGGGCCAAAACCCTAAAAATCTGCCTAATTCGAACGCGCCGCGGCACCAACGGAACGACAACCCAGAGCAAACCAAGGAACCCCCCCTACCGATTCAATAAATGAGCCAATGCGTACAAGTAATACGCCAAAAAGGACCAAATGGCATAAAATAAGTGAAAAACAAGCCACATGGCCAAAACGGCACAAAGAGCCGAACGCCTGAATGAAAAGCCCGCCTACCAAACCAACGATTTGCGCCAAAAGCAGGACACAGCCAAACGAGGCCGCGGAATAGCCCAGTGCGCCAAACCGATAAACGTAGCCATTGAGGAAAACCTGCCTACAACAAGCCAATTCAGTTCAAATGCGGCTGAACCGGACACCAAACCCTAGTATCAACGGTATACCGCCAACCCGAACAGTCGGTTTGAGCGACCCCGCCCCGAAAGGAACACCCCCGAGCCAAAGGCAGGCATATGATTCAAAGCGAAAATCAGAAGTGGGCCTCGTGTTGGAAAATCGCGTCCGAAGGAGCCGCATTGGTTTGATAGAACATAAGCAAAACGGCGGCGGCCGCAATGACAAGAGAGGGGCTGGGAGCAAGTACAAACGCCGCCAGAAGTACGAGCACAAAGGCTCCGTACAGGATCGGCGTTTGGTTATTTTCATTTGGTTCCATGAGGCTCCCAACCAACAAAATATGCGCCACAAAACAATATATACAACACCCAAATAGAATATAGATAGTAGGTAGTGGTCCCCTGCCGTGTTGGTGGGGGCAGGCCACTGCCTTCTTGAAAATTGCTCATCCGCTCACGATCGCTCCATCAATACTTCCCGCAGGCTTAACGGCCTGCGGCAAAGGCCAGCCCTAACCGCCGGCGTAGT
>JACRGH010000017.1 GCA_016212375.1 Microcaldota archaeon | reverse complement strand
TTCCTTAAGGCGAGTGACTTCTTTTGGTTTGAGTTTTAATTTTCTCATTGGACGCCCTCCTCGTTTGTTTTGCCCTGTTGAAGGTTAGGCGTCCGGAGAATAAAAACTTTACTAAAAAACTAACTTGTCATAGTACTAGACCCAGTACATACCACTATAAAAATCAGCAACCTGTTTTCGCGGGTGTATCTCCTTGAACGGCGCCGAGGTATTTTTTTCCTGGTTGCGAAAAATAAAATCAGGGCATGGACTCGGCGGGAATTGAACCCGCGGTCTCCGCCTTGCGAAGGCGGCGTCTTACCACTCGACTACGAGCCCAGTTTGATTCGCAAATTTGATTGTTTTCTTTCTTTTGGGGCGCCTTAGCTTTCAACGAAAACGCTCCAAGCGTTTTTGATGCGCTGCAAATCTTAAAGATTTGCATGCGTCTTTCTTCGCAAGAAAGAAAAGATGGGCCTCGGGTACGAGCCCGATATGATTTGTAAATCTGATTATTTGAACTTGCCGTCCTGTGTTTAGGCAACCGAAGAAAAATGTTGTACGCGCCTTGTGTTTTAAGCCTTTGGAAAACGGACGACGATCGGGCCGGATTGTTGTCCATTGTTTTGTTTTGTTTCCGGCTTATGCAATTCCTGATATTCCAAAAGCTCCCGCGTGGTGATGCTGCACCCGGCATTTCTCACGGCGTAAAGTGCGGCGTGGAACGCTGGGTCGGATTTCGCGCCGTAGCTGTCAAAAAAGCCCAATTCATAGGCGATGGCGAGAATTTCCGTTGAGCGGATGGCCACAATGCCCTGTAGGCGTTTTTTGAGGTTGTCCAACGCCGATTGGTTCACTTTGACTTTGCCCCGGTATTCGTATTCCAGGCTCTGCCTCAATATGCCGGCGTCCTCGATGAACAACCGGGTGGTCTTCTCATCCACCAAAATGCCTTTGGCTTGCATCTCATCGTACGCGGCCAACGCCTCGGCCTCACCCTGTTGCAACACTTTGAGGGCCTGTCCGTTGACCGAAAATACGCTGTTGGCGTACTGAAGGATTTCGGATGTCTTGGTGGGAGGACGCTTACTGGGAATGCGTTCCAATATGCCGTCCTGCAAGGCTTTGTCGATTTTAAACGCGGAAAAGGCGAAGCGCTGGATTTGTTCGGGATGTTCCATGGTCTCATAGATAACGGCCGGGGGGATGAAAAAACGGGCTTTCGCTTTTTCTTTTAAAAATGCCAATACGTCCAGGGTACCGGTTTCGGCCAACGCAATCAGGGTGGAGCTGTCGCACAAAAAGTTCATCGGAACCGGCTCCTCATGTTGAAAAAACGCCCCGTTTCATGTAAATAAACTCCTTATTTTTTGCATCCGGATGGAAATGTTCATGGTCTCGTATTTTTCCGCGATTTTGGTCCCGCCAATGTAATTGGCTGCCTGCGACAAAGGGGCGCCTGACAGCTCGACGGCCGAAGTGAGGCTGGCGCCGTGGGCGTACATCTGGGCCGCGGCACGCAAACGCCCTTTTTCCACCGTGCTTTGGGCGAATCGACCAAACCGCTGGCTCAAGGCATGGACTTGGCCCATCAGGGCGTGGACGGTCTTTCCCGGGTCGCCGCCGTCCGTGCTCGCATGCAGGCCTTCACGGACATCCGCAATGAATTCTTTGTACTCCCGGCTGCGGGTGATGTAGTGTTTTTGGGATAATTTGTACAGTGAATAGGCGACCAATGAGGCTTCCACGAGCTCCTTGTCCTCATAGACAAATGCATCGCGTGCCGCATCCTGGCCGATTTGCTTGATTTGGGCAAAATCGGATTTTTCCAACGCCTCCAACAGGCGTTCCAGGACATCGTGAAGGATGGTCATCGTACCTGCTCACGTTTTTTGGACTTTTATAGTAATGGGCCGGTTTGTCTTTTTTTTCTCCCCGACTCGTTTTCGCGGCTTTTTTATTCATCTTCAGTCACCGCCTTATTGAATCAAACCGGCTTCAACGCCTTTTGACGTGGTTTAACATGACGCTCACGGATTGGATTTTGATCATCGTCTTTGCCCTCCTGATTTACGGGGTCGGCCACAATGCCGGCTATTTTTCAAACGCGCTTTATTGGTAATGGGCGATTTGTCGGGTTAGACGGGGCTACGCTGGGGGACCATTTAAACGCCATTTTCAAGAAAAAGTGCTTTTTTGCGCGGTTTTTTCCTCACGTTTACGTCGTAGTACCGCAAGCTTTATTAACTGTCATGATATTATCATGATTTGTTCGTGATGGGGTCGCGGTCATTCCGTGACTTGATTGCGAAACCAATGAAGCACTTGAGGAAATAAAAGGTTTTGGACTGTGGAACAAACTGAATCGGACGAGTTGCGTTCGAATTCCAATCCGGAATTTGAGCAAGTCGCCTCCGAGTTCAAGAAGTTCCAAGCCGATTTCAAGGACCCGCTCATTTTGGGGTCATTGATTGCGGCGCTCAAGGACGAGCGGTCATCCACCAATTTGATTCTCAAGGAAATCAGCGCAAAAATGGACCGCATCGAATCGCGGCTGTCCGCGTTGGAAATCAATGGTAACGGCAATTTCTCCGGTGCCAAATCGTCAGACAAACCCGTCCTGGTGGCGCAAGTCGACACCGACATCCTGGATTTCATCCGGGAAAACCAAAAAGCCTGCTCGAAAGACGTGCAGGACAAATTCCAATATAAAGGAAAGAATGCGGCCTCCGCCCGCCTGAACCATTTGTTCCGGTTGGGCTTGGTCGAAAAACAGCAAGTTGGAAAAAAAGTCTATTTCACCCTGAAATAGACGGTTTAAGGCAAAACCAGGAGCGGTCTTGAAAAAGAACGTCCCCGGAATCACACTAATCGGCAATCATGCCCCCTTGGCAGATGGCCGGTTTAATCCCCACCTACAGAAAATTTGGGTTTTCCGGGTACCGAAAATTTGGTTCTGATTCTTCTCCCCCCACCCAAAACAATAGGTACCCGGACCCTCTCCCCCGTTTAGCATTGGTCGCTTCGAATTCACTATTCAGTGGCCGTTTGATCATTGATATTTTCTTATCGCCGCCCCCTTCATATCGGGGTTTCAGCTTCCAAATATTTCATGGCCCGTTCGGTCAGTTTCCACGCTTTGGCTTGAACGTCGCCGTTGCCACTTATTTTCTTATGGTGCAATCCCAGGTATTGTCTGACAAATTCTTCCACATCCGGTTTCCCGGTGACTAACCCATCTTTGTAGGCGGAGTTCAACAAGGTTTCAATGTCATGATCTTTATCTTCCTCGTTGTTTGGGCTTCTTTTTTTCAATTCCCAAAGTTCCGGGTCGAGCACCTTGACCGTTCCCCCTGGTCCGCTCCGGTTGCGAATGAACAGGAAATTCTCAAGCTTGCAGTCGTTGATGAGGATATCGCCATCGTCGTTCGGAAGGTGGGAATTCTTAGCCTCTGTGGCGTAAGGATTGTGACGGCCGTGAAAAAATGCGAACAGGTTGGCCAATTGCTTGATGATGTCGGCCCGCTTATGGGGTGATTTGTAGGCGGGACGAACCGAACTGTGATTCAACGGAACCGCATTTTTCTCCCACTTGACGAAAAATTCACCCCTTTCCGGATAGTCTAGTTTTTGAACCTCGTCCGTCGGTTTTTTCTTTTTTGAAGGCTGGGTTTCCCGTTCTTTGATGATATATCCGAGCAATTTGACGCAGGGAACCTTGTGTTCGTATAAATGCGCTAAAATTCTAGCCGGTCCTGCGACCATGCTGTGTGGCCAAATGCCGTCTATGATTTTCACGGCTAAATCAGGTTGACTGGAGTCTGCCGAGTGGGTGCGTAATGCCAATGTCGTGTGGAGCATTTCGCCCTCAAGTTCTTTACGTTCCCCTTTCCACCATTTGTGCGTATTCTCATCGGGCATCTGCTGATTTTGGTCAAGAAGCTCTCGCAAAATAGGCTGGTTGGGAGGATGGGTGACTACGACGTGGTGGATTTCTTGACGCATCCACTCCTCCATTCTGGGGTCAGCATCATGCGCGATCCACGTTCGAATCCTTGACCTGATAAACCGTGGTCGGATTGGTCCTGAAAATACCGCTTTTTTCTCAAAATGGCGTCCGGGAAGCCCGAACGATGGCTTCAGCATCGTATTGCCCACTTACAGAAACTCAATATCATCCACGTTCGTCTTGCTTGACGACATTGTGGTGTTGCCCATGCGACGTTGGGTGGCTTTCGCGTTCACTTCCGACCCGCCATGCGTCTTTTTGCCCAAAACGTACGGTGATTGGATGCCCGTGAAAATGGCGATGACTTCGATCTTGCCATCCATGGACGGGTCGATGCGCGCCCCCCAGATGACCGTGGCGTTGGGGTCAACTTTTTCCGTCAGCATCTCGCCGATGGTGTTGCATTCGCCCAACGTCATATCCGGACCGCCAGTCACGTGCAACAAAACGCCCGTGGCGCCGGTGAAATCGACGTCCAACAACGCATTGTTCAGGGTGTTTGAAACAACATCGTCCACGCGGTTGGTACCTTTGCCTTCGCCCACCGCAATCATGCTCACGCCGCCGTTGGACATGACGGCACGGACGTCCGCAAAGTCCAAGTTGATCAAGCTAGGCGTGGTGATGGTCTCGGTGATGCCCCGGACGGCGCGGGCGATAATCTCATCAGACATGTTGAAGGCCTGGTCAATCGGCAAATTCGGCACGATTTGGACCAATCGGTTGTTATCAATGACGATGAGGGTGTCGGATTGGTTCTTCAAATTTTCCAATCCTTGGTCCGCTTTTGCAAGACGTGCGCGCTCCAAGGCGAACGGATAGGTCACGATGGAAATCACGATGGCGCCTTTGGCTTTGGCCACTTCTGCGATAATCGGCGCAGAGCCGGTACCGGTTCCGCCGCCCATGCCCGCAGTCAAAAACACCATGTCCGCTTTATCCATGGCCTTGTCCAAGGCTTCACGCGATGCGTCGGCGCATTTGGCACCCATTTCGGGGTAACCGCCGGCACCCAATCCGCGCGTTAAGGATGCTCCAATAAGCATTTTTTTGACCGATTCGGAAATGGTCATCAAGTGCATCTTGTCCGTATTGATGGCGACCAAGTCGGCGCCCTTGATGCCGGCTTTTGCCAATCGGTTGATGGAATTGCAGCCTGCTCCACCGGTGCCGACGACCATGATGCGGGGCGTTTCAAAGAAATCCTGGCCCGCACTGTTCTTTTCAATCGTGCCTTTGCCGCTTCCGGATGTGCGCATTGCTTCGCGAACCATGTCTTCCATGAAAACCCCTCTTAAACAATTTGAAAAAGCGTTAATTTGACGTGGCTACATAAGCTGGTTGCTTTTTAATAAAGGTTTCTTTAACGTTCGACCAAAACCGCGTATCCAATACCGGTATTTTTTTAATTTGCCAGGTGTAGTGGAATCATGGAATCCGTACATCCGTCCGTGAATGCGTTCATGGCCGAAGTCAGGAAAAAGTTGGAAGCGCATAAGAAAAATGGCGGAGACGTTATCATAGGCACCCGGCTCGATTACAACTTGGATCAAAATGAATTTTTGGCCGCGAGGGAAACCGATGTCGGCATGCACCTGCTGGTTTCGCATCCGGAGCAATTGATGCAACTTCTTTTCCCGTCGCAATTCCAATCTTCCTTGCGCAAGAAAGCCGAAATCGCCGGGAATCACGGATGGGGTCTGCAGATTTCGACCAGCCGGGACCGTTCAAAAAACTCCACGCGCGCCGTCTCCAAAGTCACGATTACGGGTCCAAATCCCAGTACCCTTGAAAAATTCAGGGCCGAATTGGAAAAAATATTCAATTGACGCGTCGATGGCAACCGTTTTAATCTTCCATCCGCACCACCTATTTGCAACGGGCTGATCGGAGGGTTAAGGGTCCTCTGGAAGCGCCAACCCCTTTTGAGGCGGATGACAGCCGTTCGGGCGGGTTCCTTTTTGGTGCTTGAGGCCCGGGGACAAGGCGTTGATTCCTTGCCTTGCGTTACGAATGTGGTCGCGAACCGAGCCAGGCCGGAAGGAGCAACTCTAAGCATTCGCGTTTGTGCTCGCAAGATCCAAGGCCGAGCCGGACTCCGGACACCGGGGCATCAGTCGGCTCTCCACCGGCGGCATGCCCGTTGCACTCGTTTCATCAATCGTTTTCGCGTCCACGTATGTGGCTCCGTTATTTTTCTTGATTTTTTTCGTGTTGCAACCGCTTTTCCAATTTTTTCCTTGCGCTAACCGGTAGTGGTTTTTTTTCCTTCACGTTTTTTCCTGCTTTTGCTTTTCTTCCCAGCGGCGCGTTTTTAACCGCGCCCGCGCTATCTTTTCTCCATGCGCCGCCTTTTTATCGGCATCTTCGTCGTGGCCACCCTGACTGCGTTTTTCTTAGGTCTTGCATCCAATGTGTCCATCCGGACGTCCGCATTGGACGCCAATCCCACCTCGCTTCCGCAAGGGTTTGAATCCGCTCCCTTGCAGGTCAGCAACGATTCCGCTCCTTTTGCCGCCGCCATCCAATCCGCACGTAAAGTCGTCATCCGATTGCCGGCCGTGGACAAGGAAGGCAACGGGGCATTGGCCGATTTTACCGTCGAGGCCGTTCCCGGAAAGGGCCGCGTTTTCATCGGTTTTGATTCAAGCCCCCTGGTCAATTCGGATACCCAAAGTTCGTTGCGCGTCGCCTTGGATGTCGCCAAGCGCCTGTCCAAAACCGATGCCAACCGATTCGACGTGTTCTACTCGTTTTCCACGCAATCCGACGTGGTCGGCGGCAAGAGTGCCGGTGCGGCGGCGACGGTAGCCACCTTGGCGGCTTTTTCAGGCAATGCCTTGCGTCCGGATGTGCTTCTGACCGGGACGGTCGAGCCGGATGGCACCATCGGGCCGGTGGGAAAGATTTTGGAAAAAGCCAAAGCGGTGCGCGCCGCTGGGTACCGCACTTTTTTGGTACCCCAAGGTGAGTCGGTCCAAAACGTCGTGGTCGAGGAATGCAAGCAACAGCAAACCGATAATGGTTTCATGCGCCAATGTGCGTCCACCTCCCGCTCGCAGGACATCGCCTCATTGGTTCCGGGCCTGTCCATTGTCGAGGTCAAGGACGTTCTGGACGCGTACCGGATGATTAAGTCGGGTTGATTATCCGTCCTTTGCGTTTGGCGCCTATTTCATTTGTTTCCATTTTTTCGCATCCATTACGTATTCTTCCCTTTTCCCGTCCATTGCCGCATTCTCGAAAGAAACTTAAATCCGGCGGGCCGCAATTATCACCTCAATAAGGTCACGGTAGTTTCAAATGCGGGGGTCGCCTAGTGGCCAGGGCGGCAGGTTGCTAACCTGTTTCCGGGCAACCGGTCCGTGGGTTCGAACGGCTTAGGGCGCACATTAGATGATGCGCCATTGGCCCGACAATCCCATCCCTCGCGTTTTTTTTTGTTTTCCTCAGCGGACGCATTATCCGTTTTGGGCAAAGCGCCGACTGGGGATTTTGTGCCCGTTTTTTTTCTTTCGGCCGTTTCAACGCCTTTTTATCCCCCCGTTGTGTGAAGCTTTTGACGCGAACTGGTTTTTCCCTTTCGCGCCTCCCGCCCCGCGTTGAATCCAAACGTGTCCTTGGTCAAGACCCCCACCATGGCTAAAACTTCCAAAACCCGCCCCCAGCAAGGCCTCGAGTCCAGCGGCCGCTTAACGATTTCAACGAATAGTGGACGTCCCCTTGCTACCCGGGTTACGTCCAACGCCCAGCAACGCCTATCCATATCCGAAGGAAACGCCAACGCCTTGATGGACGGCTTTGGAACCGATTTCATCGCCCCGTTCGCGTTGCGTCTGGGCGCCAGTGCCTCGCAAATCGGCCTTTTGGCGGCGTTGCCCCAGTTGGTCCAGGCGCTTTCGCAGTTCATGGCCCTTCATCTGGTCGCGCGGGTGGACTCCCGCCTGGGTCTGATACGCGCCGTGGTATTGGTCCAGGCCCTGCTATGGTTCCCCTTGGCTGCATTGGCCTTTTGGTCCGGCACCAGCGGATTTTGGTGGCTGTTGGGCCTTTACCTTGCCATCAACGCCGCATCGGCACTTATCAATCCGTTTTGGACCAGTTGGTTGTCCGAATGGGTTCCCGCCGAGCACCGCGGTTCTTTTTTCGGCAAGCGCAACAAGATCAACGGCTTTACCTTGGTGGTGTCCACCTTCGTCGGCGGCCTGATATTATCCGGATTTGACAACTCCGGTTTTGCGTTGGTGGGCTTTTCTGTTTTGTTTGCCGGTGCCGGTATTGGCCGCCTCATCTCGTTTTATTTTTTCACCAAATCCAAGGAGCGCGACCTCAACGTATGCCATGACCTGTTTTCCGGCGACGCTTGGAAACACGCGCACTCCGAGCCGGGATTCTGGGTCCTGGTACGTTATTCGGCCCTGTTTTCATTTGCCGTTGCCCTCGCGTCCCCGTTTTTCGTCATTTATTTGCTCAACGTCCAGGGGTTTTCCTATACCACGTACGCCATCATCGTGACGGTCAATGCCTTGGCGACGTTATTGGTCATGCCCTATTGGGGAAAGCTTGCCGACCGGTACAGCAACAAACTGGTCATGTCGTATTCCTCCATCGTCATCCCTTTGGTGCCTCTGATGTACTTGGCTCCGGTCAGGGAAGCTTCGTACTTTTTTTTAGTCGAAATCGTCAGCGGCATCGCGTGGGCCGGACAAAAATTATCGTCGTTCAACCTGCTGATTGAAAACACGCCCCTTACACAGCGCGCCCGCTTCGTGTCGTATAACAACATCGCCAACGGCGTGGGCACTTTCGGAGGCGCCATGGTGGGCGGGCTAATCGCTTCGTTCTTGATTGAATCGCATTTCACGGTTCTAGGTCTTCAGGGCCTCTTGGTGCTGTTCTTGATGTCCGGCATCGTTCGCATTGCCGTAGCTGCCGCATATCTGCCGGGAATTCGGGGCAAGGTGGTTCACCAACCCAACGCCCAACGCCAGTTTTTCTTCAAAGCCGTCACCTTGTTGCCGTTCAAATCCATGTCGTTTTTGTTGCAGCATGATGCCTGCGTCACCGCCGGCATGATTGGAAAAGGCATCCGTAAATTGGCCAAAAAAGAAGACCGATGGTTGCACCGGGTGGAAGAACACGAGGAACACGACGTCCGGCACATGATCCATGTTTTTCGCAAGCATCACCATCGGTTGACGCGGTTGCTGTTCCAAAAACGCCGCCTTTGACTCGCAATGCGCATGTCGGATTTTTCCGAAAAGCGAAGGAATTAAGAGCGAGGAATCCGTTTGAAGACCATGTACGTTGACCGGTTGGATGCCGCATTAGTTTTCTTGGTAATTCTTGGCGTCATCATTGCGTACGTTCTTTTCTGGCTTCCCGTTCCACCCGCCGGGTCAAAACTTGACGCGCCCCCGACCTCGCCTAACGTCTCGGGTGCATCCGTTACCGTTTCCCTCGAGTTTCCGTCGTTCATGACCGTTTGTCTCAACGCCACCCAACCCGATTCCTGCGCCGGCACCCAAGCCTACGCAGCGTCGGATAAATCCGCCTGCGACGCGTGGGTTGCGCCTGACGCTTGCCAGTATTATTTTCTGTCCGCACGCCTCGAAAAACGTGCGGAACCCGTCCGCTCATCCGATGCATTCCAGGACTGTTTTTCCATCCAAAGCACCAACTGGCGCGTCAAATGCTTGGAAGAACACGCCGTCAAACTAAATGACCAGACTCTGTGTCAGACTATCGAATTTACGCCGTATCGGGACGGTTGTTTGGAATTGGTGAACGCTAAAAAATGAGATTTTCCTTTTTGCCGGCAATTCTTTTGTTCCTCATAGCGGCGACTTGGGTTTCTTCTTCTTGTAGCTTGTCGTGTTCTTTCACCAACGTCTATGGTCATCCCATTATCCAAGGTTCCGGCGGTTGCGGCGCGTCCGGTTACAATACGAACGTCATGACTTCTGCTGGTGGATGCAGCAATCCCCACAGCACGGCGGACACGCCGTTTTGGTACTGCAGCAATTTGCGCGGCGACGGGCCATTAGGTTCTAGCATCTCCAGCGCCACCATGGCCATCAGCGCGTGGGATGGTGGATTTGCCCAAGTCAATTGTGCGGCACCGGCTCCTACCCCGCCGCCCTCTCCCACCATCTGTCCGCCACCCTATCAGCCAACATATCCGCCCTGCACACTGCCGCCCGGTTCTTCGGCTACCCCTCCACCTGCCGGTACGCCCACTCCGCCTCCGACATTCACGCCAACTCCATGCCCCCCAACCGTCTGCACTTCTATTTCGGTTACCCGCGGCTCATCATCGGATCCTCTTGCCGGCCGGACTTTCAATGCCAATTGCGTGATGAACGTGTGCGGCGCCAACTCCTATTACTGCCCATCCACTCCCTCTTGGACCGCATCTTACGGCTCGCTTACACCTACCAGCGGTTCTTCCACGTTCTGGACGCAATCCGGCTCAAGCCCGGTGACGGTGAGCGCAACGGTTGCCGGTTGTGGTACCGCAAGTACCGTTTATGACCCCGCCGTGTGCACCATGACCAATGCCCATCCCGTCTATTTTCTGCCTTCCCAACAAACCAGCATGTCTCCAGGCGCGTACACCAATCCGGCGACCGGTCGGGAATTCCAAGCCGCGTGCAACGACCAATACGGCGAGACGTTTACCTGTCCTGCGCCCCTATCTTGGGCTGCAACGTCGGGCTCATTTACCCCCTCGCCGTTCCACTCCGGGCCCGACTACACCTATTGGCTCTCTTCCGGAACCACGTCTTCCGTCACCGTAACGGCGTCTTCAAGCATGTGCGGTTCTGCGTCCACGCCCTACCAAATGCCGGTTTGTTCCTCGGTTTCATTGAATCCGATTCGTGTTCCGCTGGCCACGCCTTCACCGGATCCCACTAAAACCAACCCGGTACCTAGCGAAAACCTGAATTTTTCCCTCCGATGTTACGACCAATATTCCGAACAATTCGTGTGCACCGCCGCACCGGTGTGGTCCAACCAATCCGGATTCTTCACGGAGTCTTACCACGACGTTCCAACGGATACCTATGTTCAATACTGGAATGCGACCAGCGTGTATGGACCCTATGATTTTACGGCATCGGTTTTTGGTTGTGGAACCGGCCAATGGCAATATCGACCGCCGGCGGTGTGCGCCAACCTATCCCTTTCCTATGGTCTTGGCACTACTGAAGATTTCGCCCTAAGCCCGGGGTACACGTCGAGCGGTTCCAAATTCATCTGGTCTCCCAATGGCCTGGAAAACTATATGCAGGCCCTTCCGGGCAAATTCTGGGGTTATAACTGGACGAATGAATGGCTGAACCGCCCCACGCCGGATTGGGTTCCCATGCGGACCTTCGGGGCCACCTGCGCCGACCAGTACAACCAGAGCATCGCCTGTTCCCGCCTGAATTGGACCACCAATGTCGGCACGTTTGATTTGAATGATTCCGGTCGCCTGTTACCGGGCCAATACGCCCTACCCAACATGGTTACCTGGTTTTCGGCCAACGCATCCAGCCCCGTCAACATCACCGCCGTCGCCTCCTACTGTGCGGTAAGCAATCTTTCGTTCGACCTATACGTCCACAATGCCTGCCGCGTCATCCCGGATCCTGCGCTGACCGTTGATGTATGTGCATTGTATCCCTGGCTGAGGAGCGACCCGGACTTGCAACCAATCTGCAATTTTCCCGTCATGAACCTCAGCAATCAGGGCAGCGGCAATTTTACGGCCCTCTGCAGGGACGATGTCGGCCAATGGCTGAACTGCCTAGAACCGGATTTCGTGATTGTTCGGCCTCAAAATATTGGAAACGCCACATCCACGCAATATTGGCAATCGTTTCGACTAATCAATGACACATTTGTCACGTCTTGGGCCCCCTCATTCATGGGCAACCGCGTCGTTACCTTCAATGCCTCCCGGAATGACACGTTCGGAATCCTAGGTTCTGGTGGTCCAACCCATTACTGCAACGCCGGCATCCTCATCGGCAATCCGGCTTTTGGCTGCAATCTGACCGCAAGCAACGAAACGCCCCAAGTGGGTCAAACCGTTCAAGTGTCCGCATCCTGTTTTGGTCTCTACGGCGCCGCCCCTTGCCCGCGACTCCAATTCAATGCCTCCCCCGCGTTGTCCGTCAATCGCACCTCGAATACGTCCGCGGATGTAACCGGCCTGTTAGCCGGTGTACACGATTTTTCCCTACAGCTTCCAAATGGTGGTGGACCCAAGTCCAACTCGTCCGGTCCGGATTCCCCCCTTGTGGGCTTTTCGTGCAACATGTCCCTCAACGTCACGCCCGCCCCTTGCCGTATTCTTCCCACGCGTGCCCGCTTTTCCGGTCAGACGACCGACTTTGCCTCCGTTTTACAAAGCGTTGGCCATTTGGAAGCCGTGCCGGATATGGTGCTGGACAACGCGGATTTGAACGTGTCCTATTTATCGCCGGTCTTTGCCTGCGGCCAAGATTTTGACGGGAACATCCGAACCGCCTCCGGCTTTTTGGCCGTGGATTCGGAACGATTCGACCCCACGTTTTCCCACCCCGGTCAACCCGTTACCATTGTCATGAAAAACATCCCCGGAACGGAGGTGCCTCCCCTCATGGTTGTTGACGGGTTTGCCAATTCTCCCGCCGATGTTTTTCAATTTGGCCAGGACTGCGTGGCGGCAAGCCGTTGTAAAAACGTACTATTCGATCCAACGGCTCACACGCTGACTTTCCAGACTACCGGGTTTTCAAGTTTTGCCGCAGGCGGAGACAACAGTATCAAAGAATCCCTTTTCCTTCCCCCCGCCGTCCGCTTCCTGTTGGACTGCCCGCTTCCCGAATTGGGTCAAAACCTGACCAAAGCCTCCGCGTTTTTGTACGTCAATGGCACGCCCGCCACCAACCAGACTATGGCGCTGGAGTACACTTTGAACTCCACGTTCGCGTTTGAAACGCAACCGATTTTTGTAGACCCTGAAACCGGCCGACATGATTTCATCCTGGATACCCGCTACGACGGCCGATACCGTATCGCCGCGCAATCCGGAAACCTGACTAGCAATGACTGCCGGGTGGACGTATTCCAAACGCAAAGCACGCAACTGCCGGACATCCATCCGGGCATCTTGGTATTGGTTTTCCTATCCGCCGCCGTTTTGGTCCGGCGCCGCAATAACCGACGCTAAACGTTGGTGGCGCGTTTTGGAAAATGCCGCCTTTTTGCCGCCTTTCGGCCAAACCGTTGATTTTTTTCTTTTCCTTCCCTGC
This sequence comes from Microcaldota archaeon, assembly GCA_016212375.1. Lineage (GTDB taxonomy): Archaea > Micrarchaeota > Micrarchaeia > Norongarragalinales > Norongarragalinaceae > JACPGT01. The sequence goes on along the minus strand of JACRGH010000017.1, from coordinate 6,810 downwards.
TCAGCCCCCTCGTTCATTTGCCCATTTTTTCTTCCTTTCACTTTTTGATATTGTGCCATAAACGGCCGATTCACGCCCCCGTGAGGCATTTTTGAATAGATTTATAAGTGCAAATTTCGTCCTTTGAACCAAGGTGGTATCAATGGCATTGGTCGTTAAGTCAGTAGTCGGAGAAAAAGCCAAGAAAGCCGGCGTCCGTGTATCGGCCGATTTCTACGACGAAATCGACAAGAAAATCGAATGGATGCTAGGCGAGGCCGTCAAGCGTTGCAAAGCGAATAAGCGCCAGACGTTGTACCCGAGCGATTTGTAAACTTATTTTTTCAGCGGGGGAACCGCTCCCCCCGGTCCATTTTTTTCACGAGTTGCATATTTTTGCCCGTCCTTGGATTCCGGTAGGCGATTTTGTGCCAACGGTCTAGCAAGTCCGTTCCATGCGCGCTCATCTTCAGCTTTTTTTCAAGCATCACTGACTCGTCGAGAGTGTCCTCAATGACCTGCTCAGGAATGCCTGGTATTGTGCTGCGCACGACCGGTTTTCTGTCCAAGATTGAAAAGCCGTGGTTCAACAACGCATGCAACGTACTTTTCTTCATTGTACTGGTTTGAATCGATGCGTTGCCTTTTTTCTTGTACGATTTCAGCATCCGTTCCATCATCAACCTGAAAAGACCTTTTCTTCGGTGCGTTTCGTCAATCTTGCGATGCCCGACGCCGCTTCCGACGAATCCGATTCTCCGTTCTTTTTTTCCACCCATCCAACGCAATGCGTAAAGTTCCCCGTAATCCGAACTTCGGATGATGTATAAGTCGGTCCCATGTTGGTAGACTCCTTGGAGGTGGTAGGACCGTGCTTCCTCCGGGTGGCCCGCAATGCGCATGGGAATTTGGACTCTTTTTCCATTCCATTGGATGGGAAACGTGTTTTTCGCATTTACCCATTCATGAAGTGCCTTATGGCTCTGAAACGCGATGGTTGCCGGAACAAGTGGGACCTTTTCCATTAGAAAAACTCCTTGAGGGTACTACGGATTCAGAAGTCCCAGCAAATACTTAAGTTCTCCCTACGCGTTACCCTTCCATGGCCCGCTCTCGCAGTACCCAACCCACCAACCACTTTACGCTCCGCCCCGTTTCCAAATCCATCAAAGAAAACGACTGGGCCCGATGGGCAGGCTTTGTTGCTGTCATTTCCATGCTCGCGTTTGCATCCCTCGTCTTTCTGGCCGTCCAAAACTATCCCGGTTACTCCTTTTCCGCCAATTTCTTAAGCGATCTCGGCGTCCACCCGGCATCGGCCGCACTGTTCAACTCCGCCTGTATCCTCGCCGGCCTCTCCGTGGCCTTCTTTGCGGTCGCTATCCATAAGTCGCAACGCTACTCCGTCAAGCCCGTCGCCTTACTGTTCCTGGGCATCGCCGGATTCTTCCTGGCAGGGGTGGGACTTTACACGGAACACGAGCAGCCCATGCACTTTTTCGCCACAGGAGGATTCTTTTTGTTCACCGCATTTTCGGTGATGTTGACCGGCGTGGATTGGATAAAACAAAAACGAACCCTCGGCATTTTTGGTCTTGCCGGAGGCGTGTTGTTGGTCGGCTTTGTCGTCATCTCCGCCTTGTCCGAGCAGCCGTTGCTTCAAAAGTTTGCCGTAGGGGCAACCGTTTTGGGCTTCTTTGGATTGGGTCTGGGCGTCTTGCACGACCATTGGAAGAATTAGCAATACCCGCGCCGGTTTCTTTCAGCTGCATCTTTTACTTTGGCGGCCGAAAATACATCGGAATCGTCGTGCGCCCCGCCAAATCGCTGAACACCGATTTGAAGCCCCGTTTGGCATACCAAGCCACCCGTTCTGGCACGGCGTCTAAAACGATGTATCGCGTTCCCACTTCTCCCTGAAGCAGCCGAAAAATATTTGCGGCAGCTTCCAGTGCCAGCGACCCGTATCCTTTGCCCTGCTTGCTTGCTGATGTTCCAAGCCGGGCAATTCGTAGGGCGGGAAGTTGACCGGGCTTGTCTAAATCGCCCAAATTCAAGGCCAAATCGGCGTCCTTCATTTTCAAAACGCCCATGGTTAGCGTGATGAACCCGAAGATTGTGCCTTCACCATTGGAAATGAGGTACGTCTTGCCTAGGTTTTCTTCGGCGTAAATCGCGGCAGATTCATGTAGGAATTCATTCGTTTCAACATGACCGCAATCAAACTCTTGGATTTGACCATAATGGGCCGGACCGAGTTTTTCCAAGAAAATGCCGGGCTGAAGCTGGAGCATAAAAAATCACGTCGGTATTGCCCTTACAGGTCCGCAAGGGTGAAATTCAACTTTTTGGCCCGCTCCCAAAGCGCGATGGCGGCTGGATTTGGCGCCGGGTCCATTAATTCCTTGGCTAGGCGTTTGGCGTCTTCACCGGAAACTTCGGTAATCAATTCAATGGCCGGAATGCGTTTGCCCATGTCTATCCGATGTTTTTGACGGTTTAAGAATCTTGGGTGGAAAAAAGTTCCACTCAGAACCGCAGGGGGAAGCTTCCCCCTTCAGTTTCATGGTCTTGCAAGTCTTGCGGACTTGTAAGGCCACACAATTTCCCGCAAGAAATTGTGCTGTCCTCCAGATTCCCCCTCGAATTAGCCCGGGAATTAGTCCAGCAACTGGTCCAACGCCACCGTCGCATAGCTCCCGGCGGGCAACGAAAACCGTACAACGGCCGCCTTTGTGCCGTCTTCCAGCACCTTGTCTTCCGCGGAAAAGTCCTTCAACGGCACTTGCGTCGGGCGCAACGTTCCTTTGACGCTTAAATTCGGCATGGATTTGACGTTGAAAAACGCCGGTTTGAGGCCCTTTTTGTCCAAGAATGCCGTTTCGCGTTCCGTCATGAATGTGTCGTAGCCGATGATGTGCGCACAGGGCCATTTCGTTGACGTGGCGGCGTCATTGACGTTTGAAGCTGCGCCTACATCCGGCTTCGCACCGGTTTCCAATCCACCGATTAAAACAGCATCTTTCTCATCCGGAAATCCCAATTCGTCCGTCGGACAGGCATAATCACCGTCGTTTTCGGCGATGAATTCGTTGAACAGTTGCGATTGGTAGGCATGCACAAGCATCAGTTGCAAATTGGGTGGCAACGCACGTAGGGCGCCCACGAAATCGGTTGGCTGCACGGCTAGGTGGGAAATAATCGCTTTTTCGTACTTCAAGGGCCCCGGAAAATACTGAATCGCGGCGGCAAAATCCTTTTCCGTTCGCAATTTGGCGCGCGCTTGTGCAAAGTTTTCCGGCTCCGGGCCTTCGCCCGCGATGTATTCCCACGCCGCACCTTCAAAATCGCCGGAGAGCATCAAACCTCCCACAATGGCGGTATTTTGGCGCAAGGAACCAAAGCGCTGGCGGCCGAAATAATTCTTTATTTTGAATCCAATTTGTTCGGCCCGCTTTTGCATCTGTTCTGCGGTCACGCTTTTGCCGCAATTGGCCTCGGTCAAGGTAATTGTAAATCGGTTTCCCGCCAATTGGCCCAACTTGACTTTGTCTTTGGCCTTCCACGCGCCCAAAATGACGATGTCCTTGATTTTCGCCGGCAAGATGCGCGACGGCGCCATGGCGAACGCCGAACAGCGCTGTACCGTGATGGCGCGCTTGTCCTTGGTGCCGGCAAAATTGAACCGTCCGGGTTTGACGTGCATCTGGAATGCCAGGGCGTCGAGGGCCTGCATGGTGTTCCAATCGGTTTTCTGCAACACGAAATGGGTGAAGTAATCGCGCTCCAAGCCTTGATCTTCAGGTTTACCCATCTGGACAACGCTTTCAGCCAAGTCTTTTTCTTCCGCTTTCGCAGGTCCGCTAGTCGAGTCGGTTCCTTCTTCTTTGTCCAATCTGCCCGTGTCCACTTTGAGGCTCGCCTGAGCTGGCCCGTAGCGTTTGCCTAATTCCAAGACGGTACCGTCGGGCATAATCTCTTCGACGATGAACTCGGAGGGATGCTGTGCGTTAAACATGATAATCGTTCAAAATTGGGTATCCCCCCACTTTTAATCCCGCAACAACCAAATTCAATTATGGCCAAAAAATCGTTCTGGTCTAAAGCCGCCCACACTGTTTGGTCGGGCCTCAAATGGTTTGCCATCCATCTTTTTGCGTTGCTCAAATGGCTCGTTTTGGCCGTGTGGTCCGTCTTGAAATGGCTCTTCCGTGCCGGCCGCAAAACCGCAAAGGCTGCACGCGTGGCGCATGCTGAATCCAAACGCCCTTCCGCGCATGCGTCGTTCCAACCGCTTTCCGACGTCCAATCCCTTCAAGGCGACTTATCAGCATTTGAATCCAGCCTTTACGAACGCAAAAGCGCCATTGGCCTCATTTTGGGCGCACGGGGCACTGGGAAAAGCGCGTTAGGGATGCGGATTTTGGAAAACGTATCCGCACAAACCGGCCGCCCGGTGTACGCCATGGGGTTTGACCGCTTGACGCTGCCGAAATGGATGCAATCTGCTGAATCCCTGGAAAGCGTCAAAAACGGCTCTTTCCTCCTGGTGGACGAAGGTGGTATCACGTTTTCGTCCCGCAGTTCCATGTCCAACGCGAACAAACTCTTGAGCGATTTGCTTCTGATCAGCCGGCACAAGGACATGTCCGTGCTCTTCATCAGCCAAAACTCTTCCAATTTGGAAGTCAACGCCATCCGGCAGACGGACTATCTGTTGTTGAAGCCGCCCTCTTTACTCCAGTTGGGTTTTGAGCGGAAGAACATCCGCGACATCTACGCCGAAGCCAAAGACCCATTCGCTAGCCTCGCCAAAATTCACCGTGGATTGGTCTACGTCTACTCCGATTCCTACCGCGGCTTTGCCGAAAACGGTTTGCCCTCATTTTGGAACGAGCGGGTGAGCAAGGCATTCAAGAATAAGGGCGCGAAACCGTAACGCAATCAAGTGCCCTTTTGTCAGCGGTAACGTAACCGCCCACCCGCGCGTATCCATAAAAACAATCACGCGCTACACCCTCGTATGGCAAAGCAAACTACCCGCAAAACGGCCCTCTCGCCCGACCAACGGGACGCACTCCTCAACACCCTAAAAGCCCGTTTTGAGAAAAACACCAAGCGCCATGCCGGCCTTGACTGGGCTAAAATACTTGCCAAGCTGGACGCCAATCCTGGAAAACTTTGGTCTTTGAACGAAATGGAAAAAACCGGTGGCGAGCCGGATGTGGTTGGGTTTGACAAAAAGACGGGTGAATACGTTTTTTGCGACTGCTCCGCGGAAACCCCGGCCGGCCGCCGAAGTCTCTGCTACGACCGCGACGCGTGGGAGTCAAGGAAAGAGCACAAACCCAAAAATAATGCCATGGATGCGGCTTCGGCCATGGGCGTTGAGATATTGTCGGAAGAGCAATACCGCGATTTACAGAAAATCGGGCCGTTTGATACCAAGACGTCAAGCTGGCTCAAAACCCCTGTCGACGTGCGAAAACTCGGCGGTGCACTCTATGGCGACTGCCGCTACCGTCGCGTCTTTACCTACCACAACGGCGCGGAATCGTACTATGCCGTCCGGGGATTCCGCGGCGAGCTGAGGGTCTGAATTTTGCAAAGACCGCTAAGTGGCGCGAGGCTGGCATTAGGGGCGTTACAATTTTTTTAAAATTATTTTTTCCGATTTTGAATCCGTTCCACGAATTCCTGGGCATCGTCCAATATCTCATCGGTCAATGCGTGAAAAACCAGTTTGTCATCGATTCCGCCGTACTCATGCGCGATGATGTTGCGCATGCCTTTGGCATCTTTCAGCCGGCCTTCAAGATTTGCGCTGATGATGTTTGACTTCCTAAGAATCCCGAATGCCTCCTTGTCGTCTTCCGGCATCTTCAATCCGGCGTCCTTGATAACCAGATACGCCAAGTCGACGAGCGCTTCGACGATTTTCTCAAAATACCGCTCGCACGCCGCCCGCTTTTCAAAGTTCTTTTCGTATTCTTCGAAGTCTTCCGGTATGATTTGCTTCAGCTCGCTGCAGTATGACTCGATTTGCGCCGTCTTTGCGTCAATCCGTGCGCTCATGCAATACGCTTCCGTGTTCGTGGACTTCGGCTTGTACTTCTTTCGGCAGGACGTTGAGTACCTGGACGTCAACTTTTTCGTTAAAATTCCCTAGAATTCGGCGACGGAATTTTAGCGCTTCGGTGGGCGTGATGTCGTCAAATTCGACCGCAATGTCGACATCCGAGTGCCCCAGGGTTCGTGTTTTCTGAATGGTCGAGCCGAAAAGCCAAATACGCTTTATTTTTGTGGCAAATGCATCCGTTTGAATCGTAATCACCGCTTCGTCTACCTTCTCTTTGACACTGGCACCTTTCTTGAGCTTGAACGCTTCCGAAAACCGTGCGATTTTCTCGATGAATTCCAGTTTCTTCCGGATGTCCCGGGATAACCGGTTCTTTTCCGATTGCGTTAATTCTACTGCCCATGCTTGTTTTTCAATAATTTTCAATTCGCGCTCGCCGAAGATCTTGCGCGCATCCGGATTGCTTTGCAGGAACTTGATGAGTCCAATGGTACTTTCCATAAAATAACCTCCATTTGGGTTATTTTAACCTTTATTTAGGTTATATTTATTGCCGGTAGTTGGGGCGTCAAGTGGGGTGTATTTTGCTTTTATAGTGTCTCGACGATTTTCGCCTGTAGAGCCCTGAAATTATTTCACACCTGGGCGGCTAATTTGGCTATGACCAAATTAACCAACGCCCAAGTCAGTTGGGCTGTACGAAACGTGACTTACGGACGCATAACCGCGAAAAAAGCCGCTTTGGCACTCGG
>JACRGH010000013.1 GCA_016212375.1 Microcaldota archaeon | reverse complement strand
TGGGGTTCACTACTATCGCCTTTGAGCCGCGGCGTTGGTTTTTCCAATCATTGCACAACGATTGTTGGAAAAGCCACGTCGTCAAAGGCGAAAAATTTTTCGGTTCCCGAATTCACCAACGCTAAACGGGACCACTACCAGCTAAGCGAGGAAAAAGAAAAAGTGGACTCGACGGGATTTGGAACCGGAACCGCAGAGGGAAGCGTCCCTCCCCAGTTTTCCGTCAATCTTGACCCTCCCTCGAATCAGTCCGGCGAATAATAAAAAAGAAAGTGGACTCGACGGGATTTGAACCCGTAACCTCCTCCATGCCATGGAGGGAGTCTTTCACGCACTCGATTCTACGGCAAAAACACAAGAAATAGAGTGTACCGTTGACCTACGAGCCCACAAATGGTCTTACGTCAATTGGTGCCAATCGGTCTTTTATATCTTTCTTTAAGAGCCTAGGCTATAGAGAAAAAAATAAAAAAAGCCCGTTCGGGCAACATAGAAAAAGTACTACTTGCGTCTCTTGACAATCTTCACGTTCGCCGGCGTCAACAAAATCTTGTCTTCGTCAATGCGGGCCATGTCGCCGTTTGACGAGACGGTGAAGGACTTGAGCTTCTGGACGATGGACTTCAGACGGGTGGGGTTGCGGGCCATGGCCGAGATGTTCAACAAGACCAGGTTGCGGTTCTTCAGTTCTTCCTCGACGATGGCGGCATCGGAGTCGTTCTGCAAGGCGATGGGTTTGACATAGAAGTCAGCGGCTTTGTGCATGACGTCGACTTCTTCCGCCTCGGCGGCGGACATGAATTCGTCCATGTTCATGTCGCTGGAGATGCCCAGTGATTTTGTCAGTCCGGATAGGATTCCCATATGCGCGTTTCACCTTTTATTGAAGAAATGGATGATGCATCCATTGCATCGTGCATTTATAAAAGCCTTGTCCTTGCAAGAATCGCCAAGCCGTGCACACGGGCCAAACGGACCTACCGGAATCGGAATGATGGTCGTTGAGCGTACATACGGCTCCGGTTGCGCTCAAATTCGGAAAAAAAAGAAAAAGCCGGCCCGAAGAGGGCCAGATGGAAAAAAAAGAAAAAATAGGTCCCACTGCCGGATTAGGCAACCGGAGTTGGCGTGACCTGTGCCCCGGCGGCAATATTCATGATTACGCCCAAAAATGCCATTCCAATGACCACGACCACGAATACCAACACGATGATTCCAGGTAGCAACCAACTCAAAACCGCCTTTCCAGTGCCCAACCCGTGGCTTTCCTTGATGGCCATCGTGACCAAATACAATTGATAGATTGAAAGCAGAAAGCCCAAAAACGGTACGACCAATAACGGGAACAAGACGGGCGAATAGGTGGACATCAAATAATAATCCGTCGCGTAATTGCCTTTTCCGCCCAATAGTTTTGCAATGACATGGATGATTCCAATGATGACGAGCGATCCAATGGGAAATCCGATGGTCATCATCACAACGGTCATGATCATGGCCACGATTCCGATTCCGGCGGCGGCAACACCACCGCCTAACAGCAAAAGAAGCAGTGTGGAGAAAAGTCCATAGGCGATTCCATACAACGCGCCGGCGATGGCAAAATTCTTGACCCCGCCCATAATGGATGCCTTGGATTTTTCCTTGGCAAAGGTCTCTTTCGGTTTGGTGATGGCGGCAATCCAAGTTTCAAACATGACAAACAGTCCCCCTAGACGGCGTGAATTCGCATCCGTCCGGAAAAACTTACGGCAGGATTGTTCTTAAAACCGGCGGAATCCGCATAGCATAAGCGATTACGCGGGCCGTGACTTTTGCCGAAATGCAGATTTGACCGGTCGGAAAACGATTTTTTGAAAACCGCCGGTTAAATTTAAACGCGTCCGTTCCAATGGATTGGCCGATTCAATCGTAAAGCCCATGATGGGCGCAAGGGTAGAAATTTCGCGTCTGATGCGGCCCAAGACGCTTTTGGGTTGACCGGATAATCCAGGATGCATGAGTGAATACGCGGATTCATTCGGGAAAAAGACCGGTTGACCCCGGTTTCGGTAATGGGCTATGACTTTCTTTAACAAAACATGGGCCCACCGGCGATAGGTTGCGGAAAACGGGCTTAAAAATAACGGCTCCTGCAACCCCAATCCGAATTCACCGAGGCGACCGTAATCGATATTGGATTGGAGTTCCTCTAAAACGGCGTGACCGAATATTTCCTGGACGGTCAAATGGCCGACCATAGATGGCAATACCGATTTGAGCCCGTGGGGACTTGAGTGAACTGAAGAAAGTGCGAATCGGGCGGTATCCTTGGGATCGGAGAGCAAGGCAAATGTGCGTTCGTCATGGTCCATTTGTAACTTTGCCGAGTCGTGAAGATGGACGATGCCGTATCGAATTGTAGACGACTTCGAGAGTCGGCCAAACGCCAGCGGATACAGGCGGATACCACAATAGGTTGACAGGTCCAATGGCACGTCTGGGGATGAAACCGGAGTGGAATCGCGCCCGACCCGCCTTGCCACTTGCTTTGTTTTTTCGGTTATTTCCGGCGCATTGGCCGACAACCATAGACGAAACCAGTACGAATCGAGGACGAATGTATGGCCTGATTCGGATTTCGACGTTGCCACGTCCGTCGTTAGTGTATCCAAGCCCCATTTTTCGGCGGAAAATAATAGCCAATCAAGCCGGTGGTGACGCTCAGATTCATCCAACGGCATGAGTCGTGCAGTCCGATGGAAAACGGATGCGATGCGCTGTCGAACGGAGTCCGTCATCGGATGTTCCGCAGCTGTTGCAACAGCCAAGCGTGCCATTGTGATTCCGAACGGGTCACGGCGTTATTCGCCCAAAACCTTCGTTTCGATAATCGTGCGTACCCGTGCCGCCTCGTAGCCCAATTTGATCAAGGTGGTATGGCCCCGGACGCCTTTTCCGCTTTGGACCATGTTGACCAAACCCAACGCTTCCAGCTCCTTGAGGTATTCGCGGTACCAGCGCATGGTGCGGGGGGGTTTACCCAGTTTCTTGGTGACGGTGGCGTAGCGTTCGTACACCTCACCGGAAAAATAAAGCTTCTCTCCGCCGTCTTCGACCAGGCGTTTGTACGTCACATCGGTGGCAAGCGTGGCGAGGGCGTACAGTAAAAGTTGTTGTTGTTCCGGCAAGGTGCCGATGATTTCAAAGGCTTTTTCCTCCTCCGCGGCCTTGCGGGAATTTTCCACGTCCTTGTCCACCACGGTGGTGCGTTTTTCGTTTTCGACCAATTCACCGGCCCGTAACAGTAAAAGCAACGCATAGCGGGCGTCGCCGTTCTCGCTTGCGGCAATGGCGGAGGCCAGATGGATGGCCGAATCATGCACCACGTTTGGCGCAAAGGCCATCGGGACGCGGACCTTGAGGATGCCGGAAAGCTGTTCGGCATTGTACGGCTGGAATACGAGTTCTTCTTCGCACAATGAACTTCGGGAGCGGGCGTCGAGACGTTGTTTGAAATCCACCTTGTTGCTCACGCCCAATATGCTTAAGTTGCCTTTACGCAAGTCATCGTTGGCGCGCGTCATCGTATAGACCAAATTGTCCAGGTCCTTGACCATGTCAATCTCATCCAATACTACGACGACCTGTTTGCCGTCTTCCTCCATCCAGTCCAACAGCTTCTCATAGAGGACGGCAAAGGAATACCCGGTTCGGGCGAATTTGGGATGGAACGTTGTGATGATTTTCTGCAACACACGGTAGCGCGAGTCAAACACCCGGCAATTCATGTAAAGGGCCGAAACATGCGGGTTCTTCTCGGCTTCCAGCTTTTCAAGGACGTATTTGGCCGACGAACTTTTGCCGGTGCCCGTCTTACCGTACAAAAACAGGTTCTTGGCTTTCTGTCCCTTGAGGACCGGCGCGACCGCTTCCATCATCCGCCGCAATTCCCCTTCCCGGAAGGGCAACTGGTCCGGCACGAAATGGGGCGAGAGCGCCTGCTTGTTGACAAAGATAGTGGACGAACTTGAAAGCACGTCTTTGAATTCCGGCATAATGCAAATCATAGTGAACGGGGCCATAATAAGCTTTTTTTAAAGGCGGCCGCCCAGTCCGGACGCGCAACAGCCCAAGCGTAATGGACGGACCCCGAACCACCTATCCATAGCAAACGTATTTATGCCGAAAATACGTCCTAAAAACACTTTTATTCAGAGGGGGTTGTGGGCCATGAAGCGTCTTTTATCATTATTGTTGGTCAGTTTTTTGTTGTTCGGTTGTACCGCCGGACCGAATGCTCCGGCTGCGACCGCCGCACCCAGTGCGCCATCGAATCCGACCACTCCGGTGCCTTCCATCAACGCGGAAGAATCTGCCGCCGTCCAACTCGCCATCGGCCAGGCCGAAGCCGACGTACCGGTATCCTCCGGATTTTTGGCTCGATTGGCCGGCGTCACCCCCACGGCACCGTCCGAATACCGGATGACTTCGGAAGGCGCATTTTCCATGTCTCTTACCTTAATCCCACTGACTCAGATGGACTTTTCCAATGACGATTTTTCAGCGGCGCTCAAAACCATTGCCTCAGCCTCCCACTACCAAAAAACCGCATCCGTATCAACTGACGGGTTCAGCCTGACTTGGAATGCCCAGGATGCCGACTTCAAGACGACCAAGTCGTTGCAAGTGGATTTGAATAAGCGCGGAAAATCCAGCGTCTGCATCGTCGAGCAGGCCCCGGCGGTTGCCAAGGCTTCGGCGACAGGGCAATGGAGCTTTGCCGGCACTGCCGGATTGGCGGCTTACCACATCGGTGACTCGATTGACGCTGGAAACGGGGTTTCAGTCACCGTAAAAGATATCACGCCGGGCGCCAATGGCAACCAGGTGACATTGGAATTGGTCAATGAAAACGGGATTGCGTTGGGAGCGCGTACGTTTGTAGCAGGCCAATCCTATGGAACCAACGGAATCACGGTAACCGTGGAGTCCATCGCGTTCACCGTCGGGCAGACGCCCTCCGTCCAACTGTCGATAAGCGGCGCTTCAAGTCCGACGCCGGTTGCAACCGCGTTGCCGGCCGGCTGGACTTGCGTCAGCCCGAGCCAATCCCAAGTCAAGCAATTGTGGAGTGCGTTGCAAGGAAACGCCGTGGATGACGCCTTGCAATTGCTCATACCCGGCATTACACTCAAAGACGTGCTCCAGGTCCAAAAAACCGGTGAAAACGCATACGCCGGCCGGCCTTGTACCGGTTATGCGCTGTCCTTGACCTCCGCAGGAATTGCCCAGTTGAACCAATTGGGTGCAGGGGCCAAACTATCCGATTTGTCCGGCTCCATTTGCCTGGATTCCCAATATGGGTTCCCGTTGAAAACCGAAATCAAAAGCACCATGTTCCGCCTGTCCGAGGATGTGACGGGCTTTTCGGACCAAAAAGGACAAAATGGCAAATCCGAAGCGGTAGCGTTCAAGAAATGTGTAACGCCCTTTACGATAGATGATTTCCGGATTGCGCAAAAACCCGCTAGTGTGCGTTTTCCAAGTGATTTCGCCCAAGGATTGGGTTGTTTTGCGCGCCAGAAATTTCCCGATGAAAACACCCGCGTTTTCGCCAACGGCGACGCTTCAGCCAAATTCACCCTTCCGTCGGGCGCCCGCAATGCCCAAGTCTACCTGTCCAAAGCCGGCCCCGCATTATGCAATGCCGTGAGCATCAATGGCGAAAACCAATTCGACTCGACCGGGAAAACGTTCGAAGGGTTCCCGGTATGCAGTCTGGATGCCCAAAAATTCATCGACCTCAAATCATCCTGTCCCCACAACAATGGCGAGGATATTTCAAAGACGGTCGGGCTGTCCGGGCCGGACGTCGAGTTCAGATATACGTACCGGGACTTTGACAGCGGATACCTCCAAGACCAGCAGGATATGGGCAAACGGCTGGGACTCACGCCGGATCAATATGTTTACGGAAACCGGCTAAGCGGAGAATTCTATTATGAGGCTCCCCGGTGCGCGTACCGCTTCGCGTCGCCTTCAACCACGATTGGGACGTTGTATGACAATGTCTTCGGCACGGGAAGCCAGACGAAGGACATCCAATACCCTACCTCGGATTCCGATGGAAAAACACTATGCAAATCCGCGGGCCGCGCCACGCTTAAAACCGGCGAGTGCGTCATTGCGGATGATGGAAAGACGACCTACCAATTATTGGGAGTTGATTTGGACATCAACCCGTACGGTCCTCACGTTTTGACCTTCCGGACGGTCTGCCAATATGCGGATTGCACCCCCCGCGACTACGATTTCCCGATTTCGGGAAGCGCAAACAGCGACTGGTTTGACGTCCAAGGCGCCGGTTTTAAGCAAGTCCACGTCTGGGCCGTTACGGCCGGCTCGGCGATTGGCGATGGAACGGTTGATGCCGAATTCTTTGGAAACGTAGTCAACCAACCGACCTCGGTACCTGCGCCGACAAACAGCCCCGCGGAAACGCCGACCACCCCGCCCAGCGTAACGCCCAGCGCGACTCCGAAAGTAGACTTGGCCTGCAAAGGAAACGCCGGTTCCTGCGGCGTGGACGGCCAATGCCACGTATGCGGAACGGGTCAGTTCTGCCAGGTCAAAACCTGCACGCCTGCCAAAAATACGGCCCTCATTGTCAGTGACGCGTCGATTTCCAACAATTCATCGGATGGAACGGCATCGGTAGCATTGAATGCACGCGAAAAGGCCGCGGATGCCCTGATTACTGCATACGATCCAACGGGCAGTTCAGTCATACAACAATCGCAGGCGACGTATGACGCGCTGTCGATGTTCAAGAACATCGTAGCTACGGATTACTATCCAAACAGTCCATTCAATGCGGAAACTGTTGGAAAATTGGAAGGCGATGGTAAGAAAATCGTGCTGTTGCGCGATGCCATCGGTTTTGCCAACGACGGCGACAGCTTGAGTGAACAGGACAACATGGATTTGACCATCACCAAGAACGAAGCGTTCTTGTCCAACTACGACCCCTGGAAAAACGAGGACTATTATCCCAACATCCATGTCCAAGATGGAGGAAAATCGTTCCAGAACCGCGGTATGCTGAATAATCTGGCTACTTCGGACCATTGCTGTTACCGGGTATCGTCGTTTTATGCCAACAATTCGGCCGGCGGCCGGATAGCGGCATGGGGCTACGACCCGTCGCAACTATCCAGTGAAGGCAAGGTCATGGCCGACCAAATCTTCCGCTGGAGTTTTGGAATCAACACGCCCTCGGATGCCGTCCCTTCCGGAACGGCTGCATTAATCGTGCAAGATTACGCTTTTGATTCCAGTGCACAACCGGTCCTGACGGCCCAGGAAACGGCGTTAAAGGTCCTTCTGGAAGCCGAAGGCCAAAAAGTCTTCCCGGTTCGGCAATCGAGGCGTTTCACGTCGGATTATTCCGGCGCAAGCCTCGTCGCGGCCTCGCATTTTCCGGGATTAAGGTTATCCGGCTTCTACCATGAGTTGACGAACCGCAAGCCCGGCATATTCATGTTCCAATCCGCGGCGTTGTTCAGCAATTTCGGCGAAGGCATAGCCAATCCGATTGTGACCATTTCAAGCGACAACGGGGCCAGTGTTGGAAAAACATACCTTTCCCACTATGATGCCAGTGCCGACCACAATGGATACCTTGGTTTGAACCTCCAAACCAGCAATTCCAAAGGGTACTGTCGCAACAACCTAGGCGGTTGGACGCAAATAGCGGCCATGCCCGCGTCACAAGGATGCGGCTACGGCGGCACCCTGTTTTCCCGCGAATCCAGCGGAATTCGTTCCGCCTTGATTGGTCACGACCCCTCGGCGCTTAACGATGAAGGCAAAGTGCTATTTGATGAGGCGTACCGCTGGGCGTTGAAGGACAACCATTACACGTTAAGCGTACCGGCCGGAAACGTCGGACTTCTGATCAACGATTTCAACAACCCCGCCGCCCTGACGGACAATGAATCGGCGTTCAAAACACACTTGGAATCCGTCGGCTACAAAGTCACCGCTGTGCCACAAACCGACCGGTTTAAGACGGACTTCACCCAAGCGGCATTCCTTTCAGCCATCGAGGACGGCATTTGGAACAAGTATTCATTCTCCGGTACATTGGGCGCTTTGGCCGCATACGCGCCACGCGCCGTGTTCATCGGTCCGGCCATCGGTTTGGCAACGGATGGGCGACAACCGGCTGAAGACACACGAAACCCAGCCGGCGGCCACCCGTGGGAGGGGATGCACTTGAATTTTGGTTACAACGGCCAATTGGGACATGACGTGGTCACGGAAATCGGCCCCAAAAGCACCGGCATCTATACCAAATCGGCGTACCATTTCGGCGGCATTTGGAAGGGAGCGGCGCAGCAGTGGACGTGTTGCAGTGCATACACGGTTTGGACGGCTGCCCCCTCAGGCCATTCGGCGGGCCTTTTGTTCGGGTACACGTTCACCCAACTAAATACGGATGGCTTGAAGTATTTGGACGCACGGATGGCGGACGTAGCCGCAAAACGCTGAAAAATCCAAAAAGCCGTGCCGGCGGTTTCGAAACCGGCATTGCCTTTTTTCATTTTTCATACACCGAGCGAAAGCGTGGGCGGGCAAGAGGGATTGGAGAACGAAAGGAAAAAAACCCATAAATAGAACGGACACAGACATGTAATGTAACCTGGAAAAAAAAGAAACTTACGGAATAACCACCGGGTAACTCCGTCCAGAGAAACATTGGGGAACTACACCGTGCGCAAACTAACCGAGCAGACCATCCTGATTTTCAGCGTGGCCAAATGGGTCTTTTTGGCGGCCATCGTGGGCCTCATCGTCGGCTCCGCCACCACCATGTTCCTCAAAGCGTTGGAAACGGCGATGGTGTACGTCCAACAATTTCCACATTACTACTTCATTTTACCGGTAGCGTTGGCATTCACCGTCATTTTCATCCAAAAAGTCGCCCCAAAGGCAAGCGGACACGGGACCGAGCGCGTGATTGAAGCGGTGCATGAGGATTCGGGACACATCAGCGCCGCCATCGCACCGGTCAAGATGTTGGCATCCATCATCACGGTGGCGGCCGGCGGCTCTGCGGGCAGGGAAGGACCGGCAGCACAAGCCGGTGCGGCGCTTGCGTCGACCCTGGCGCGGTGGGCGCGTTTTGACCCGGCAGACCAACGCAAATTAGTGATTTGTGGCATCAGTGCGGGTTTTGCCGCGGTTTTTGGAACGCCGGTGGCCGGTGCCATTTTCGGAGTGGAAGTGCTGGTGGTCGGCGGCCTGCTTTACGACGTACTGCTGCCCAGTTTGGTGGCCGGCATCGTAGCCTATGGCACCGCATCCGGATTCGGCATCCACTATTTCCGCCACGCGTTGAGCCTAAGCCCGACAATCGATTTCCAATTATTGGCGTATGCCGCTTTGGCGGGCGTATTTTTCGGCGTGTGCGCCATGTGGATTATTGAAGTGTTGCAGACGGGCCAAAGTCTGGTCAAACGCATCAAAGCAAAAGCCGTTTACAAAGCATTTGGCGCAGGTTTGCTTCTGATTATCCTAGCGCTGGCCTTTTCACCCAAATACCTCAGTTTAGGACTTGACACCATTGATGCGAACCTCGCGGGAACACCGGCCTCGCTTGCGGATTTGGTCTTAAAACCGGTTTTCACCGCCATCACGTTATCATCGGGCGGCTCCGGCGGCGTGTTGAGCCCCATCTTCTTTTTGGGCACGTCCGCAGGCAGCCTGTTTGCTCAGCTGTTCCACCTAAGCCTACCCATGTTCGCCGCCATCGGCTTAGTGGCCGTCCTGGCCGGCGCATCCAACACCCCAATCTCGGCCAGCATCATGGCCATTGAATTATTCGGACCTGAAATCGCGACTTACGCCACCACCGCGTGCGTCATCAGCTTCTTGGTCAGCGGCCATCGCAGCATTTATCCGTCGCAGGTCTTTGAGATGTCCAAATCAACATCCATCGACGTGGAAAAAGGCCACGTCGCCGGCCAGTTGCATTCGCGTGCGAAGAACCGTTACATCGGCATGGGTGGCGCATTCCAGGGGTTCATGCAGACCATGGAAGGACAAAAGAAGCCGTTGGCGGAAAAAAGGAAAAAAGATAAACCCAGAGTGGCGCACTGAGACGGCGCTCAGGCTCGAAACGCTTTAAACCAATACCCGCCTAAGCGGTTGCATGAAAAAAATCCTTTCCGGACTTGGCACATCCCCCGGAACCGCCAACGGCAAAGTCCGCATCGTCAAAGGCGCGGAAGACGAAGACTCTTTTTTGGACGGCGAGATTTTGGTCACGCGCATCACCGACCCCACGATGGTGTTGATGATGAACCGTGCGGCGGCGATTGTCTGCGACATCGGCGGTATGACTTCCCACCCATCCATCCTTTCGCGCGAAATGGGCATTCCATGCGTGGTGGCGTGCAAAAATGCCACGACGAAGCTCAAGAACGGACAGGACGTGGTGGTGGATGGCAAGACGGGGGACGTTTTCCTTGCCTAACGATGTTCCAAGCCGCTCTGGATTGCAAAACCCGAAAGTTAAGAGGCAAAACACGACAAACGCCAGGTCCTCCGAATCATTTAGCTGGCTTGACGATTACCTCGACGCACTTGAGAACACGCTTGGGACGATTGACGTCACCACGTTCCAACCCACGTCGTGGCTGCATTTCCATCCGATTTGGGCACGTGCTTGGCTGGAACGGTTGGACCACATCATCCAAACCCGCAAAGCGCGTAAGGTTCCGTTTTCAAAGCTTGCCCGCATTTTCACGCCAGCGCTTTGCCGAGTGCACCTGTATTTCGCGCTGGAGGACATGAAAGTGGCGCGTTGGCCCAAAACCAAACGGCTGGAAGTCGCGGACTTTTTCTACCAACTGCTCGAGGCCCAAAGTCAAGGGGATTATTTCGGCAAGACGGGGACCAACCGGGTCCTGACTCCGATTGCATTGAAACGCGAGTTGGATTCGGTCCGCGGCGAAGGAACCCCTGACGTCGCCCGCGCATTTGGACGGCTCTATAATGCGGCATATAACCTAGGCGCCGGACTATTCGTGGATTTTTATCTGGATGCGGGAATGGAGAATTTCGGCGCGTACCCCGCTGGAAAGAACCGCATCCTGTTGCAGAAAACCATGCGGCATCTGAACCCGAAAGGACTTTGGCCGGACAATGGGCTTCCCAATGCGCTCAATTTCAACGGCATCTACGAAGGCGTCGGCGTGCATCTGAATTTGATAACGGTCCACACACAGTACGACGGGGACCCCATAACGGGTTTGAAAAAATGGAGCCTAAAAGCGGAAGGCGATCCAATAACAGATGTGGAAAGCATCCGGAAATTGACCGAGCGGGTGGCAGGGGCATCCAAAGAACAATGGCTCACATTGCGGGCGCTGGATGAAACCGCGTTGAAGCGCCAGATGGTGTTGAACCGTTGCTTCATCTTCAAACCGCTTTGCGACCAATTGGGTTTGGATTGGAAACCATCGCAAGAAATGTTCGGCGCCGTAACTGGAAAAACGCTACATGAGGGCCTGAAAACCTGGAATTTCCTGCCCGGAAAAAGGGGGGCAAAAAACTATTGGCGCAAAATCTGGGACCCACGTATTGATTTTTACCCGGACGGTAATTGACGTGCCCGCCATCAACGATAGCACACACGGGAAAACGGGCCGTTCAGTCGGTCTTAAAATAAGACGGCGTTCTTGAATTGATTACACCATGAATTCCAAAACGTGGAGTCCGTTCATCGATTGGATCCACATCGTTCTGACGGCCATATTCGCCTTAATCCTGATTCCAATGGCCTTTGGCGACGTCATTTCGGGCCTGCTTTTGGTCGTGGTGGCGTACGGTTTGGCGTCATTTGTGCGGCCGTTCGTCAAAAAATACGCCGTCCAAAAAACAGTGATCTTCGACATCCACGGCGTGTACATCACGGGCGACTTTTATATTGAGAAATTGTACGAAATTGAAGGCACTCGCGAACTGATCCAACGATTGCGCAAGAAATACAAAGTCGCCGCCCTGACCAACATGGGGCCGGAGATGTTCGACGTGTGGTCCCGCAAATGGAAGTTCGACCAGACATATGATTATGTGTATTATTCGGGGCAATTCAAGGCGAAAAAACCGGATCCTTCAGTGTTCAAAGCGGTACTGAAAGAAGTCAATGCCGACCCAAGATGCACGGTCTTTTTGGATGATACGGCGGAAAACGTGGAAGCGGCAAAGTCGATGGATATCCAAGGTATCGTGTTCAAAAACCCAAGACAAGCGGAAGCGGAATTGTGCAAGATGGGATTCGGGCCGTAAGGAAAGATTTTCCTTCAAAATTTCCTATCCGTCTTATCCCGAATATCGCTGGTGTCGAACGGCTTTGACGAACCAAACATATCCTTTCCAATCCATCGTGTTTTCTGCTTTTCCTGCGACTCAATCAGCGTCAACAGCCCTTTCAACAACAGCACATGCTTGCGCTCATCGGCGTCCACTGATTCCAACAAGAGGCGTGCCGCCGGACCTAAGCGGGCTTTCAGCGGGGAGATGTCGCCATCAGTATCGGCGGCTTCTTCCGCCTCAATCATTTTCACGACGGCCTCTTTGGACGGCAACCGGACGCCCGACAGGTTTTCCGGATGCTCCACGTATTTGATGAGTACGGCCATGGTGTCGGCATGCCGCAGGCTGTCTGACGCGATTTGGCGGAACAGCGCGGCAATCATCTCGTCCTGCGCGGATTGGGCAAAGCGCATGGAACCGGCTGCAGCGCCGTGTTCTTCCTCAAGTCGTGCGCGGAGCAATTGGAGTGATTGGCGGCGGGCCCCCTCGCTTGCGAGAAAATCCGGATGTTCGACCCGGGGGCCGATTCCGATTTTTGCCGCGATCTTATCGGAAGTCTTCAAAAGCAATCCGCTGATTTCCGCATGTCCTTCCGGACGGGCCAACAAGTCGCGCACCAGTTCGCGCACATGCGCCATGTGGAGTTTGTCGTGTTCAATCTGCTCGACCAGCCGGCCGCCACGTTTGCCGGAAACGTATTGGGAAACCGCGGGTGGCGTCACGCGTAACAACCGCGCGGCGTGCGCCCGGGAAAAACCGCGGCCCAGGACCAACTCTTTTGCCAATACGGCGCGAAGGGCTTGCAGGACGGATTCAGCAGACGGACGATTCATGGACATCACCAACAAGTTTGTTTTTTCGTAACCGTTTAGTTTCGTAGGCGGTTTTCCGCCAAATCATGGACAAACTCGATGAAGTTTTCGTTCTGCAAACGCGCCGTCTGGAAAAAACTCATTAGCACGGCTGTATCGTTCGCGCCGTGCTCCGACTGACTCC
>JACRGH010000014.1 GCA_016212375.1 Microcaldota archaeon | reverse complement strand
TTGGGAGTCAGTCGGAGCACGGCGCGAACGATACAGCCGTGCTAATGAGTTTTTTCCAGACGGCGCGTTTGCAGAACGAAAACTTCATCGAGTTTGTCCATGATTTGGCGGAAAACCGCCTACGAAACTAAACGGTTACCATTTTTGTTATTTGCCGTGTTGGCCTTTGGTTTGGTTCTGGTCGGTTGTACGGCTCAAGGTAGTGTCAGCGGTTCCTCGCCCACTCCGACGCCCAACAACGGTTACGGTGGTGGAAGTTCTGCACAAGGCCGCGCCGTGTTCGGCATGACTGATGCCGCGGCCGATATGGGTTCCGTAACCTCCGTTCAGGTTCGCGTCGATTCGGTCCAAGTGCATAGCGCTTCCCAAGGCTGGGTCACTGCATCGACTACTGCCAAGACCGTGGATTTGCTGGAGTTGAAATCCCAGTCCAGCACTGCCTTGTTGGCGGATGCCCAACTCAAGGCGGACACCTATGACCAGATGCGCATGACTGTTTCGAGCGTCACGGTCGTGGATGCCGAAGGTTCGCACCAAGCCAAGCTGCCCTCCAACGAAATCAAGTTCGTCGGTGGTTTGGTTGTCAAGGCCAACAGTACCTCCAGCGCGACGTTCGATTTCATTGCGGACGAGTCGTTGCATTTGGCGGGCAAGGCCGAGGGCCAACGTGAGGCCCCCGAAAAATACGTCATGGCTCCGGTCATCCAGTTCGAGTCCCGCTCCGATGTCAATGTCAATATTGAGAACGGCGAGCGCATCCAAATCTTGGGCGGCGCCATTGTTACCAATGAAAAAGTCGGCATGGACGTCAAAGGAAACGTCGGAGTGGGCTTGGGTATTCCGGTCAATGCGGTTGTCATCGTCGGTACGACGGGGAACGTCATCATCGGCGGGATGCTCAACAGCACGGGTGGCCTGATTGCGGGGGTGACCGGTTCGGCTTCCGGTGACCTCGGCATGGTCGGCGGTGTTACGGGATCGGTGGACGGCTCCTCTTCTGGCAGTGCGTCCGGCTCGGCCGAGGTAGGTGCTTCCGGTTCAGGTAGCGCCAGCGGTTCCGGTTCAGCCGCAGGTACGGTTGCAGCCGCTTTGGGCGGCAACGGTTAATTCGTTGCCCCTTTTCCATTTTTTTCTTCTTTCTTTTTTCTTTCTCATTTTGGCGTTCGGCCTGGACGTGCGTCCATTTTCCGCCCCAAGGCTAGCCTATAAAAAACGCGCTGGGCAACAAAGAATCCGCAACTTTGGGCCCGTAGCTTAGCCTGGTTGGAGCACTCGACTGATAATGCGTTTTGGCAAACCATTGCCGGAACCGTTGGACATCGAGCGGTCGGGAGTTCAAATCTCCTCGGGCCCATTTCTGATTCGTAAGTCTTGTGTGGGGGGGGTCAGGAGGACCGTGAAACTGGGAAGGGACGCTTCCTCTGCGGTTCCGGTTCTGAAATCTTTTCGGGCCCATATTGAGCATAAGGACCACGGCCCTGCCGGGCACGTGGCCAAACGCCGCCATTTCTTCTGGCTTTTTTTTCGGGCCGCTATTCTTCCGTTTTTATTTTCCGACAAGCTTCATCAAATCCGCTTTGGTGATGATGCCTTCGATTTTGTCGCGTTTCCGGACCAGCACGGCGAAATGGTAATTGAGGAGGGAGGAAACGGCCGGAAGGGGGGTCTTTTCATCCACTACCGGAAATCCGTCGCCCATCACATCCGCCACGGTCATATCGGAAAGCTCTTTCATCCCGACGCCTGCCGTGATTTTATCCAGAATCGTCTTGTCCGAGAGGCTGCCGACCGGATGCGTACCTTCGTATGCCGGCACTTGTGAAAAGTCATGGCTTTTCATCAATTTGAGGGCCTTTCCGACCGAATCGGTGGTCTTGATGTGGACCACGCCGGCGTGCATGATTTGCCCTGCAGGGGGCGTTATTTTTTGCTCCATTCGCTCGATGGCCGAAAATATGCGCACGGCGTTGGAATAGGATGCGTCCAAGGTTCCGGCCTCGATCTTGGCAATCAGGGACTGCGATACGCCGGCCTCTTTGGCCAATTGGCTCTGGGTCAGGCTGAGCTTCTTGCGTCGGGCCTTGATTTCCTGTATGGACGGCAACATGGTGGATGCGCCATTGGTGGGTAAATGGTTCGGGCAAGCCGCCGAAGGGTGGATTTCGTCGGCTTGCCCGGTTTTTTTGAGCCGGCCTTGGAAGGCTTCGGTTCTTTTGGGTGGGGGGAAGGTGGGTTAGACTCAGTCCCGCAAAACCATGACGGCAACGCGCCTCCGCGGTTTTACTGTAATAAGTGGTTGGCCTTTTTATTCTTATCGGAATAAACCTGTCAGGAGTTCTTTTAACCGGCGTCCGTCATGACTGATTCCGATCTTTTGGCGCAATTTTGCAACTGTTTGCAAATGCCGCTGAAGCAAGAGGTTTTTTCCTATGGCAGAGCGATATTTTTTCACCTCGGAATCGGTAACTGAAGGTCACCCGGACAAAATCGCGGACCAAGTTTCCGATGCCATTTTGGACGACCTATTGCGCCAGGACCCGGATTCCCGTGTCGCCGTGGAAACGCTGACCACGACCGGTTTAATCATGGTGGCCGGTGAGGTCACGACCAAAGCCTATACGGACATCCAAGGCGTGGTGCGGAAGACTCTGGAACAAATCGGCTACACCAATCCTGAATTCGGTTTGGATTCCAAGGACTGCGCCGTGCTGACGGCCATCCATGAACAGAGCCGCAACATTGCCGTCGGCGTGGATGATTCGCAAAACCATGAGCAAGGCGCGGGCGACCAGGGCTTGATGTTCGGCTTTGCCTGCAATGAGACCAAGGAATTGATGCCCCTTCCCATTTCATTGGCTCACAAACTTACGGCACGCTTGGCCGAGGTGCGCAAGAAATCCATCTTGTCCTGGGTCCGGCCCGATGGTAAAAGCCAGGTGACGGTGGAATACGTCGATGGCAAACCCACGCGCGTGGACGCCGTGGTCATCGCCGTGCACCACAGCCCGGACGTGTCCCCTGAAAAAATCCGCTCCGACGTCATCGAGCAGGTCATCAAACCGGTTTGCGGCACCTGGCTAGATGCACAGACCAAATTCTTCATCAACGCCACCGGCATCTTCGTAGTCGGAGGGCCCGAGGCGGACACCGGTTTGACCGGGCGCAAGATTATCGTTGACACGTATGGCGGCTATGGACGCCACGGCGGGGGCGCGTTCAGTGGAAAAGATCCGTCCAAGGTGGACCGCTCGGCGGCGTACATGGCGCGGTACGTGGCCAAGAACCTGGTGGCCGCCGGTTTGGCTGAAAAATGCGAGGTCCAATTGGCCTACAGCATCGGTGTGGCCGAACCGGTCTCCGTTTTGGTCAACTCGTTCGGCACGGGAGACGTACCGGATGCCGACCTTGAAAAACTCGTCCGCCAGCATTTTTCCTTGAAGCCAAAGGCCATCATCGATTACTTGAAACTGAAGCGCCCTATTTACCTCAAGACGGCGGCGTACGGGCATTTCGGGCGGGACGATCCGGATTTCACTTGGGAAAAGACGGACAAGGCCGAAGTATTAAAGAGCGCCGCTACCCTTCTGGCTAAGAATTAAGCCATGTGGAACCGAATCACCCGTTTTTTGGCCCGTTTCCAATCTCCGGAATTGTTGGAGAGCTCGCCTTTGGACCTGGAGCCTTTCTTGCATCAATCCATCGGCAAGGTGGTGTTGACGCCGGCCATTCATGGACAGGGCCGTCATTTTTCGGTTGGAGTCGACTTGTCTTCAGTTTCGAAAAATCCGGGTTGGTTCGGCCATCCCCGTTCCATTTTTCATGTTTTTGAGCCCCGTGAATTCGAAATCGATGGATATTTTAATGATGTTCCAGGCCAGTGGGCGGCACGGGATGAAATGTTTGAAAAAGCGCATCCGTTTTTGAAGATGGCTTACCGTCGTGCGCACGAAATGAAACCGCTGATCGAGGAATCCGGCCGTCCGGCTGAAGTGATGCTGGATCAAAAATTGGCGGACCATCTGAAGAAAAGGAATCTCAAATTAACTTGAACGCCAAGACTCCCGCCGCCAAAACCCCGAAGTGCAACACGCGGCTGATGAATGAATAAAACGCGAATTTTTTGAATTCCATCCGGGTCAGGCCTGCGACAAAGGTCAGCGGGTCGAAGATGGGGGATGCGGGGATGAAGCCGAACAGGATGATGGGGATTGGGCCGTACTTGTTGAACAATCCGGACGCTTTGTCCAGGTCTTTTTCTTCCAGGAACCGTTCCACGAATTTTTCCCGCAAATAGTACGCCATCCAGTAATTCAGCACGGAGCCCAAGAATGCCGCGATGATGGCCACGGCAATGACGGGCAGCGGATTTTGGGCGAACAGCTTGATGGCGATGGCGTAGGACACGTCGGTGGGAAACGGCAGCATCGAGGAGCCTAAAAAAACGATGACAAACACGCCGGGCAATCCGTATTGCTTCACGAAGTTTTCCGCGGCCTGGTAGCTCTGGGGAAACTCCGCGGCCAGGAAATCCAATGCCAAAAGGCTCAGGATGATGATGGCGATGCCCAAGGTGGCGTGTTTCAACAATTGCTTGTGTTCGTTGGTCAGGTTGGGTTTGTGTTTTCCAATAACGTTTGCAAGCCCCTTGGTTTGAGCGTGTTTTTGGCCCGGTTTTGTGACGGTTTTTTTGGCCGCGACTGCCGACCCCGTCGTGTTCGCCTTTTTGTTTTTCTTTGGCATATGTTTTTCCCATTTCCCACGGTGTGCCGGAATAAAAAGAATGGGTTTGGGTTTGTCAGGCTAACTGTTTTTTCTTTCTTGCCGTCCGGTCCGTGTTTGCGCTCACGGTTTTGATACGACCATGCACAAGTTCTGCGCCTCTTTAGGTGGGACGATATTTCCATCTTTTTCAAACATCGTTTTTTCAACCTTGAATCCGGCGCCTTGGAGCAAATCGATTAGCTCGCTTTCGTCAAAAAAATAATAATAGCGCGGCTTTCCGTGCCAGGGCACGTCCTGTTCTTTGGGTTTGTTTTTGAACCGTTTTTGTTGTCCGTTCCATACTGTCATGCACAGGTGGCCGCCTTCTTTGAGCACGCGGAACAGTTCAAAAAAGGCCCGTTTATGGTGAGCGGGTTTGATGTGGTGCAAGGCGGCGATGCAAAAAACGGAGTCGATTGACGCGTCTTCAAGCGGCAACTTTTCGATTTTCGCGTGGACCAATTTGATATTTTCCGCGTGGGCGGTCTTTGGTCCGAGGTTCATTTCCGTTGCCTTTAGCATTTCAGCCGAGGCATCCAAGGCGATGACCTGTTCGGCCGTTTTGGCCAATTCCGCGGCGTTGCGTCCGTTGCCGCATCCGGCGTCCAACACCGTGCCTTTGCCGTAGCCTTTGAAAAGCGCCAAGGTGGCCGATGGCTTGGTGCGGTTTTCGTCCCATTCCGTTGCGATGGCGTCCCATTCGGTTTGCATGGTTTCAGTGTTGCCTAAGGTAACAGAAAAATAGATGCGTCAATGCCATAGCCGGACGCTTGGAGGTTGGAATTCAAAAAAGATTCGGAAAAATTCAAAAAGAGAAAAAGAAAGATAACGGATTTCGACGATTCCTTCAACGCCAAATCAATGGCTTAACCGCCTGTAGAGCCCTGAAATTATTTCACACCTGGGCGGCTAATTTGGCTATGACCAAATTAACCAACGCCCAAGTCAGTTGGGCTGTACGAAACGTGACTTACGGACGCATAACCGCGAAAAAAGCCGCTTTGGCACTCGG
>JACRGH010000015.1 GCA_016212375.1 Microcaldota archaeon | reverse complement strand
TGGGGTTCACTACTATCGCCTTTGAGCCGCGGCGTTGGTTTTTCCAATCATTGCACAACGATTGTTGGAAAAGCCACGTCGTCAAAGGCGAAAAATTTTTCGGTTCCCGAATTCACCAACGCTAAACGGGACCACTACCCGATACACTCATTACCGTGGATAGCGGCAAAGGATTCTTCATCCCACCCAACGGATTCATCCGCGACAACGCCGGCAACCTCTACGTTGCCTATCAACAACCTAGCGTCGAAACACTTACTTCTACGCCGTATTATCTTCGTGCATCCCAATGGAAAGTCACCACGCAACTTGCCATGTCATCCGACAACGGTAAAACATGGAAAAAAGTTGATGCCGAATTCAAAAGCCCGGCTAAAAGTGCGGTGACATATACCTCAGTATATACGACTCCGCCAGCAACAAGATATACCGAAGTATGTGATGACAGCAATTTTTGCGTCACGCCGGTTATCACCTGTACTTACTCTCGGTACATAGACGGAGTCGGCGTTGTTGGATATGATTCCAATGGCTACCCCGTCCTTGCAACTGGCAAGGAAATATGCCATGGACCCACCGTGTGTCCAAGTAAAAAGGTGGGAACGACGAAAGTAAGTCTAGGTTGTTCAAGCCAACTCGTAACTTGTTCGAATATCGAATGCACCAAGGATCCACGGTTTAGTTCATGCACGCAAAAGAGCACAACTGAGTACACCTGCACTACCTGGGCCTGTTTATGCAATCCGCCAACAAAGGAGGTTGCCACGTCGGAATGCGCAAACCCACGTAAAGTTTTCAAACCAACAAATTACGGCGGAGTCTTGGAAATCCCCAAAAACGAATATTGTAGGAAGACCGGATTACGGCAATTTCTTGGTGCGAATGGGTATTATACTAAAAACGAAATTACTTGCGTTGAATATTCATATTGCGCAAGTTTTGGTGAAGTGATAGATACCCCGTTTAGTTATCCTGACAACCCGTTAGGAGATAAAGAGGGGTATAAACAAAACGGCGGTAAATCGGTAAAATGCGTATTGGATGAACGGGATATGCCGTTCACACCCTCTGTCAGCTATTACAATTTCCAAGGTTCAATTTTTCAATCGGAATTCCAAGGCATGGCCCCCGCCTCGGATGGTGGAATATATTCTTACTACCGATTGTATTCCATCGACTTTTCAAATTCACTGACTTCGGGGGCGACTTCGAAAAATTCATCTAGACTCTACATGGTAAAAATCGACCAGAACGGCAAGGTCCAGAATGAATACGCCTTTCCCAATTCTGTATCTGTGGTCGCAGAAGACAGCATCCGATTTACCGGTCAGTCACGCGGACGGCAATACTTTTCTGAAAACCGTAACCTCTATTATTCTGAAGACGGGGGTAAGACGCTTAATCCACAAGGTTATTCATCTTATCTTATCCGCCAATGGACTGGAAACTGGGTAGCGCCCCATTGCGAAGGAACGGCGCCCGTGACCACTATTACCTTATCTGGGACTACGGATGATGTCGTTGATCCCAGTCCGCTGAAATATGTTTCCGTAGCTGGAGGCAAGACGGTTGCCCTCATGAAATATTTCCCATTTCCGTTGGTCCAGCAAAACGATGGATATTTCATAAACCCGGAAATGATTTATGACTCGCTACCCCTGCAATACCCTTGGCTCAACCCGATAAAGAAATATGATTCCGTATACTATGACATCAAATATGGAAAAGCAGGTTTTTGGTCGGATTGGCAGATTACCTACAAGAAAAGCTTGGACCAATACTTCCAGGATCCATTTTTCAATAAAGAATTTTTTGGACGGTTTTTCATTCAAAATTTGAACAAATGGGTGAGAAAATACGCCGGATCCCGAGTCGATAGCACGTCGTCGTCCTCGCAAAAAACCCTTTTCACCACGCGTTCGAACAAAGTCCTAAGTTCACGCGAAAATGATGCGGTTTCAGATTCCCAAGGCAACCTCCACTTTCTTTTCAGCGCGGAACCTTATGTTTCAGGAAAATATTCCTTGGAATTATATTACCAATTCTATCCGGCCATCGCATTCGACCATACGATAAAAACCAAACCATCCCCCCAAGTGTACTTAATCTCTACAACTAACTGTCCATCCTGTCAAACTGCTACGGGATGGCTGCAGCAGGGAAAAATCACTTACCAACCCATCTCCGACATGGCCGGAATTACGTGGCCTGAATCAATTAAAACCGCGGTCAACACCCAACTGGAAAAAACGAACGATGGTCTAATCTTGGTAATGAATGCTGACACCGATTATAATCTGATTCCTGCCGGGGATTACATCCAAATTGCGTCAAGGTTCGGCGTAATCCTTGACCCGATTCGAGTCTCAGTACTTCCAGATACCTATTATTCGCTAGACGATGTTGACCCGCTTACGCCAAAAATACACGTTACCGAACAAGGGGTTCCAATTATCACGAGTAATTCCAAAGAATTATTGCCTCAGATGTTCCAATATGAATATGCGATTGGGCAATGGAAAATCAAAAAATTAGATTTGGATTTCACCGGATATTCTCGCGGTTTGTCTGCTGTTTCCGACTTGGCGTGGTACAACCTGCCGTTCAACTCCGGCTTTATTTCTAATTATGTCGGCGCTAAATATATCAATTTCAACGAATATGCGCCTTATGATTCCACGTCCGCAAGCCAGTTTGAATTACCGCAAGGGGATTTCCAATCCAAATCGCTTGAAATCCCATTTCTTGTAACAAAAGGATACGAAACGGTGGGCGAATTCTATCCGGACGACCCCCGGCACACGCAAAAATCGATTACCTCGTTCACCCAACTCCACCGAGTGAATTATAGGGTATACTCTTCGGTCTTAACCGAAAAACTCGGGGATGAACCCTCCGCCGATGCGACTCTGAGCGAATTGGTACCTTTCCAGAAATTCAATTTGCCCATTCCCTTGGATTCGGATTCGACGCCTTCGCTTTCTTTGTCTTCGGATTTGTCGGGAGGAAGTTCATCCGTGGAATTGACTCCGGATGAGGATTCCGGTACGTATAGCGCTACCGTGACGCTCGACGCTCGTTCCCTTTGGAAAGGTGGCAATATCGATATTCCGAGGGATAAAATTACTGGTAAAGTCACGGCCAAATTCGGCAAACAAAGCGTCGATATGCCGTTCACGGTTTCCGTGAAGCATATCCAGCCCAACCATTTGGCCTACGTTTCTCCCGAAAGTGTGACTTTTTACGCGTCCAACGGCAAATCCGTAAAGAAAACGCTTTTCTTGACAAACAATTACGCCCAATCGTTGACCTTTTCTTGCGGTTCGGTCTTCAGCAAGGCGGTGTCTGGCAAGTCAATCGTCATGGTGGAAATTGCTCCAGTAGACGCAACTACCGCATGTTCGGTCACCATCAACACGTATCCGTCCGGCCAACAATTGACGTTTGAACGCCAGGAATTAGTATCGGACACGTCGTGGGCGGAAGAAGACGTCTTGGCAGAACCGGCAAAAGAGCAAGCCCGCTCGCTTCATTTCACCGATTGCGCTAACGGCTACTGCAACTGCGGGCAAGCCACGGCCGCATTGACGGACTTTGAAAATTCCGTCCTTTCCCGTGCCAACGCCGTCAGTAGCCACGCTTCGGATGATTCCATTTCAACGCTTTATCCATCTGGATACAAAGAAACCACACTCCTACGCACCGGTGTATTCGATGACCTCGATGACGAAAGCCTAGGCATATGCGCGGGCAGTTTGGCCGGATGGGGTGTGGATTTGAAACCGGGTCGCGTGTACCAGCTTTCACTTAACATACCCCAATCGAGCGGCCGGCTGTTTTTGGGAAGCATCACTCCCGACACGCCAAAAGAATTGCTCAAACCATTTTCATACGCCACGCAAAGCGGCATCCAAGTGAATCAAGATACGTTCGTCCGAATGACCGAGGTCCGATGATTCCCCATGAACAAGACGTACTTCCTCATTTCCATCCTGCTTTTGAGCACTGTCGTATTTGCTCTTGACCCGACGGATAAGTTCAACTATGCCGGATACCGGACCTTGGCCCTCAAACATCTCTATTTGGAACAGCAATATTGGGACGATTTGGACCAAAAGGACAACAAGATTGCGGAATCCGTTTTGGCCGCCGATAACCTCCTCCATTTCAGGACCAAGGGCGGGGTATGGGTCAACAAACCCGGGCAACAGAACGATTTGCATTCCGAATCCTATTTGGCCGTCAGCGGCATCATCCGCTGCCTCGAATCCGACAAAGCGAAAACACCGGATGGACTCAAAGAAATCATGCGGTCGTTCATTACGCCCGATGCCGGTTCCAGGAACGATTATGGAGAACTCGGGCTTGATTGCGTCGATGATGTGGCGATGAAGGTGCCGGCACGCCAATTGGCGACCAATTCCATGAACCTATACCAGCGGGTCAATCCGAAAGACATCGATCAATCCCAAGGCGACTTAAACTACGAGTCGACCTCCTATTATTATGGCAACCCCGTCGTTTCCGGTTTGTTTGAACTTTACATCAAGAAATTGAAGCCTTCCCGTTCCGTCTACGAGGAAACCATTGACAATCATTTCCTCCGTTTGACTAAAATCAAGGACGTGCCCCTGAGCGTGGCTTTGGATGCGTTCACCCACTTGAAATACCGCTTTTTGACTTCGCCTGCGCTATATCCATATCTAGAGGAAACCGCATTATCGGCCGACGACCGCGCCGG
Source organism: Microcaldota archaeon (assembly GCA_016212375.1). Lineage (GTDB taxonomy): Archaea > Micrarchaeota > Micrarchaeia > Norongarragalinales > Norongarragalinaceae > JACPGT01. The sequence goes on along the minus strand of JACRGH010000015.1, from coordinate 28,195 downwards.
TATCCATTTGCTTGCCGTTTGTATCAAAGACAACGCCCCCTTGGGGTCGGTTTCAGCCTATGCTATCCGAGGTGAAGTGCCTTCGATTGAATTACTATCAAGTCCCAGTACGAGGTGCCTCCGGACGGATCCGAGGCGCCACGACGGTCAATCGCTACTTATTGATAATTCGTTTGACCTGTTAAAAACCAATTTCATGCGCTTGTCCCGGGCAGTCATGGGTACCAACGTTCTGTTGCATCGGGATTACCCGGATATCCCATCCATCGCACGAGACGTGATGTTTTATGATGGTGTCAAAAACGCCCACCTTACTCCGGACCCCAAAGTCCGGAAAAGAGCCATTGATGAAATTTACGCGGTCGACCGGTTCGTCAATGTCAAAATCCGCGGCATGCGCGCCGATTTTGACCAGGCGGACAGTTTCAAAGGGTCGTATTATTTCCTGGATGATGAGGAAAAAATCGTCCTGACGTCGGTTTTCGAAAACAAATGGAAGGCGACCCACCAGGATTTGATCAAGGCCGATTCAAACTCCAAGCAAATCAACGAAGTCGTGCAAGGACTCGGCCAATGCGCCTATGACCAGGCCATTGACCAGTTCTCGCTCAGCGGGCAAGCTCCGATTATCCTCGGGTTGGCCAACAAAATCCCTTACGTCCGTTCGTTGGCCATCGCCGTGAACGTAGGAATCGGGGCCAACATGCTTTTCGAGTCATACCAGTCGGCGCCGGAACTATTGAAATATTTTGAAAAATATCCAACCAATCGGGAGCAAATCGCCGAGGCCTGCAACAACGGCGCATCCATCGTTCAAAATGTCTACCAAGCCGGCCAAATCGCTCACGGAACGCTGGAAGTCGGTAAGGATTTCTCCTGGAAAGACCGGATATCACTTGCAGACGAATACGGTGCCATCAAGAACGGCATCAAACCCCCTGAACCTCCGATTAACGGACCGTCCGGATTGAAGGCATCTGACGGCCGTGCACAACCGGATACGGTGGGCTTGAGCCAAGCGGCGCCGTTCGTGGACCAAGCATCATCGAAAGAAGGTAGGACGACTTTGGCAGAACATGCCGCGGATGCATTTTTTTCCATGGCAACACGGAAAAAAACCGACGTACCTTCCGTTGCCGCAAGGGAGACCGTGAAACGCGTCGCTTATGAGCAGGGGGTTTACATTGTTCCGCCGGTTGTTGCTGACGCAATCAAAGTCATCAAGGAAAAGAAGGACAAACTCACAAAAGTAGAAACGGAAAATCCGGGTTCCATTGAACATAAGATGGCCAATGAGGCGTTGGCCAATGCCATAAAAGAAACCATTGCCCGTATCCGCGAAGTGACCTGTGATTGTGACTTACTTCTTGTGCGGGAGCCGGATGGCGCGTATCTCCAAGTGCAGGTTTCCAATGCCCCGGATTCCCATACCGTTTCAAAACAGGTGGCAAACGAGCAGGAAGCGTTCGAAAAAGCCCTCAAGGAGGCCGGGGTCGGAATCAAATTTGACACGATGGATGGCCACAAAATCCATCCGTTGCCGGAACTTTTGAATCATTTTTCGGACGGTTTCAAGGCCGAGAAGGATTTCCAACTATTGCGTAGACTGATCCATCCTGAGATACTTGCGGGAGGCGGAACGCATGTGGAAGCCCGGTTGGCAGAACTTCGGGTGAAATCCGGACGCGCTGTTTTGGAACATTCCTCCGTCTACCTTAAGCCGGTGCTCGAAGCCGCTTTGAAGGCCGCCGACAGTCCAGCCGAATTCCAAAAGGTGCGTGAGCAATTCCAAGCCAAGCGCGACGAGCTGAACGCCCAGAAGGCGGATTGGGATGAAGCGTCCGCGTTGAAACTGATGGCCGCGATGGACCCGGAGCTTCCAAAAACATTTGCTGATTTTGCAAAAGATGACGGAGCATTCATCCTTTCCAATATCTCGCCTGAAGGGTATCGGCGGATGGCCGAAAAAAATCCTAAATTCTTAGATTTGGCTACTGATAAGACGACGGAAGAATACGCGAAAGCAAAACAAAAAATCGATATCGAAGTTGCAGCCGTTCAAAACGGTCTGATGCCAGTTTTCGCGCTGGCAAAAATGCCCATCGTATTGGAAACAACCCCCGGCACGCCGGTATTGGAACCGAATGTTTTGGATTTTTTTGGAAAATATTCCAAGCCAAAACCGGATAATTCGGATGCGTTCAAGCAATTTGAAGCGCGTCAAACTGTTTTGAGTCAATTCAACGAAAAATTGGCGGCCGATTTTAAGGCCGCCCGGGATTCTTATGACGGTGAACCAATGGATGTGCGGCCCCAGGTTATGGGGGCTGGGGCCGAAAGAACTGCGTTCCTGGTTAGTGCCGGGGAAGTCGGGGGAAATGACGTGCCTGTAATCGTAAAAACAGGTAAGGAGTTATTCACTAAAGATAATATCCGAAAACAAATTGGTAGTTACACTGAAGCAGATGTTAACCGAATTGTTGAGGCACAGCGTGTATTGACTAAAGTGGATTCGGATCCAAAATTGATGTTGGAACATCTCCAGGACAATACATTTAATCCAAAACCGGATTCAATACGCGCGATATCGAGCCGGATATTCAATGAACATTTTGATTCTGAATCCGGCTTTTCTATCCAGATACAGGAATATACTCCGGGTAAAACCGCCCGGAGTTTTCGCGGAAAGGCTACTGTTGATGAGCTTCATGCCGCCGCTTTCGATGAAGGAAGGTCCGCTGCGATGCGAGCTTTGACTACTGCTAACTTGAAAGAAGGGGTAATTGAAAGTGTCGTCACTTTGATGGATCGTGAAAACAATGAGAATTATGATCCAGTAAAGCGGACGGTTAAACTGTTCGACGTAAGCCTGGGCCAGCTACATGAACTTCCACCCGAAGTTTCACTTCTGTACGAAATGCTGTTGCACGATTTTGAATTTGGAAAACGGGCGGATTACGAAGTCCTTTCAAATTTTCTGGACGGGTATCGTTCGGGGTTCGAAGATGTAAATAGGGCCGATGAATCCAACCGCATCCTTGGAAAGGCCCTACAAAAGTCCCGCGAATATGAAGAAAATCCCGGCTTGAGCATGACTGATTTTCACCCTCCCGACGTTTGGTTGGGGTATGGTCACGCAATTTATACGTCCGCTACTGGTGATTTTGAACAAGCGAGTATAATGGCCCGCGTGTCTGAACAAACTTACGCCAAGGATGGCATTGAAGCACAGCCCAAGGTATATGAACGCAACCGCGAAAACTTGGAAAAATATCTTAAAGAAAAACCCGTTCCTGCTGAAGAGCCCACGACCCCCTCGGATCAGCAAGCGACGCCCGTATTCTTCAAAGGCTCGCTGGATGAGGCACGCACGCTTCCGGCGGAGAGTTTCCTTCCGAAGAATGCGCCCGACGGTAAACCCTTGAATATGCAAATGGATCCGACTGAGTTGAAACAATCCATATTGGCCCAAATGGCCGATTTACAGCCTTTTGATAGTCCAAAACCCCACATTATCATGGTGCATGACTCGATGTCAGAGAATAAATTCCAGAATTTTTATCCATTGCGTGTTTCAAAAATAGATTCGAAATTCAGCGTCGAGCCCGCATTTGCCCAACATTGGGAAATAGATGGGAAGACCGAAGTAATCGGAGTTTTAAAGAATATTTTAATTGGTGGCTTTAATGCACAACGCCAGCCTAATGTAAAAATTCCTGTCGAACCTGGTTTGGATTTTGAGTATTATAATTCAGGACGGGCAACACTTTCGAAGCAACCTGAAACTTTAGGGGATGCGTTAAACTTTGAATTTTCAGCGCCGGTTAGGACGACGGATGCAGTGGGTATTAATACTGAATACCAGATTGAAAATAATTTCATCGGGAAAGCAGACCCTAATCAGATTTACCGGGTTAATGTTGCATTTAAACCTGGCTTGACACCCGCAGAAATAATTGCACATAAATCATATTATCATCAGCAATTCAATGGAGTCAGGTTTGAGTTTTATCAAAATGGCAAGAAAATATAGTAATGCAAACTTGACTTAGATTGTCCAAATTATAATCGCCAAACTATACGGTTTGTTAGAGATTGTGTTTCCCCCCCATGTTTTCCATCCGTTTCGTCGCCGTCCAACTGCTCGCCGCGTTCATGTGCTGCATGATGATCGGCTTAGTGGTTGGATCGTTATTCATCGCCACCGGCATCCAGACCTACGATAATCCGTCCGATCCGGCCAATGCGGTTTCGTTGATCATCGGCATCCTGATTACGACGGGCCTTTTGTTGTTGGTTTTGAAATTCTACAAAGGCAACGCGCTTCTGAAGGGGTTGGAGGCGCTGATGATGTTTGCCTCGGCGAATCTGTTCATTTCACTGTTTTTTGATGACTTGGTGACCTTGGCCCTTTCTTTGGGCTTGTTGGCTGTTCGATTCGTCTATGAACCAATCCGGCCGTACCTGTTGATGTTCGCCGCGGTGGTGGTGGGCGGCTTTTTAGGCTCGCAAATTGGCCTGGTTCCGGTGCTTCTGTTTGCCGTCCTGATTTCGGGCTACGATTTCATCGCCGTATTCCTGACCAAGCATATGATTGTCCTTGCAGAACGAATGAGTGAGAAAAAGACCAGTTTGACGGTCAACTTCAGCCATAAAAAGCAACAGGTGATGCTGGGGTCCGGGGACTTCGTGGTGCCCATCGTCTTGTCGGTTTCGCTTCTGAATTCAGTAGGATTGTTTGTCGCGGTTGCCGCGGCGTTTGGCGCCGCTGCAGGCCTAGGCTCCTTGCTGTACATCATGGAGCGCAAGAAAGGCTACTACCCGGGCCTGCCGCCCATCGTTTTTGGCTCGCTTCTGTTCACCGTTTTGGCCATGGGTGCTAAAGCGGTTTTGCATTTTTGATTGGTTTTGTCTTGGGGCATTGAAATCCCGCCGGTTTAATATAGTTGAAAATGCCTTCTATACTTGGTAAGGACGCTCAAATCGGGTCGTCATTGCTGTTTTGCTTTATTATTTTTGGAGCATCAGTTTCAAGTTGCCGCAGTTTGAAACAACCGGTGCGCGCATCGTTGGAAAAAAATTGGAATTGGTTATTGATGGATTATTCGCAGATGTTGGACAACTTGTACGCCAAGATGCCGGCCAAAAAGACCACCGGTGAGCGTTTCGAGCCCCCAGTATCGGACATCCTTTTGCAAGGCAATAAGACCATCATCAAGAACTTCGACATCATCTGCCAACGTTTACGCCGAAAACCGGAAGAGCTGTCCAAATTTTTGTTCAAGGAACTGGCCACGCGCGGCAACGTCGCCGCCGGCCGCCTGACGTTGGATTCCAAGACGCCTCCGCGTGTTTTGAATGAAAAATTGACTTACTACATCGATCAGTGCGTGCTCTGCCGCGAATGCGGAAAGCCGGACACGCACATCGTCTACGCCGCGCCGGTCAACACCTTGGTGTGTGAAGCCTGCGGCGCCTCGAGGCCGGTACGTATATGAGTTTCGGACATCGCCCCCATGGACCCGTCGACCCCAACGCCCCCATTCGTGTTCGGGCCCCGCGTCCGGGTGAGATTATTGGTATCGTCACGGAAATGACCGGCGGCGCACGCATGCGCGTGCAATGCAGCGACGGCAAGGACCGTATGTGCCGGGTGCCTGGCAAAATCCGCCGCCGCATCTGGGTGCGTGCCGGGGACTACGTCATCGTCACGCCTTGGTCCGTCGAGGGTGACGAAAAAGGCGACATCGCGTTCCGTTACACGAAAGTGCAATCTGAGGCGCTCAAAAGCCGTGGATTGTTGAAAATGTAAGTTCGATTTTACCGAATTTTTTCTTTTCATTTTTTCAGTTTGTTTTTGTTGGTTCAGCTGCGCGTTTGCCTTTTCGCATTACCGGTTGTTTTGGAACGTCCGGAACCGTCGGCTTTAAGCCCCGCATCGGCCCAAAGCTACCATGGCCCACCGTTGGAGCAAGAAAAAACGCCCTCACCAGGAAGACAAGCAGGTCGTCGAGCGCAATCTGATTGCGCACAAGGTGTTTGACGATAAGACCGTCCGGGTATTGGTGCATTTTTTGGACAAAGGCGCGTTCAAATCCTTAGATTATCCGATTTCTTCGGGCAAGGAAAGTTTTGTCTTTCGGGCCACCAAGGCCGACGGCACGTATGTGGCGGTCAAGATTTTCAAGTACGAAACCACGGCATTCCATAAGTTCGCTGACTATTTGGATGGCGACCCGCGCTTTTCCATGCGGGACACATTGCGCTCGCGCATCCAATTGTGGACCCGGAAGGAATTTGCCAACCTCAAAGCCGCGACTTCCGCCGGCGTGAGGGTACCGGAGCCGTACGCGTTCAAGGAAAATGTCGTCGTAATGGAGTTTTTGGGCGAGGAGGGAATTGCCTATCCCTTATTGGAACAAACCGAGATGGAAAACCCCCGCGAAGTCTATGACCAGGTGTTGGACAACTTCAAAAAGACGTATCAAAACGCCAAATTGGTTCATGCGGATTTGAGCCCGTTCAATATCCTGTACCATGAACAAGTGGTGTTCATCGACTGGGCGCAGGCCGTGATGCGCCAGCACCAACGCGCCGAGGAGTTCTTGTTGCGGGATTGCCACAACGTGGCCAAGTTCTTTGAACGAAGGGGAGTGGACGTAACGGCTGGCGATGTGCTGGAACAGGTCCGCGGAAAATAAGTTGGAACCGGCCGTCCCGGTTGACGACGTTTTGGCGCGCGTGTGCCGCGGGGCTTTGTCGGTTTATGCGCCGTGATTCGGGCCCCCGATTGGGTATTTAAATTCCTTCTTCCTTAGCAGTGCCTATGCGTCACGTGGTATTGTCGGCCGTGGTGTTAGGCGTTCTTTTCGCCGGTTTGCCCGCATGGGTGGGCGCGTCCGCGGATTGCACCGATTTTCTGACCTTCAATTATAACGGGTTCACCAAATTGCCGGCGGATGCGTTCGATTACAACACTTCCATCGCAAGCCTCCGGGTCATTTCCGGGCGCCTGGACGGGTTCCATTTCCCAGGTGAGGTGACGGTCGGTTATTTGTATGCGGCCATCGCCCCGTATGGTCCGCGCAACGTGAACGCAGGCTCGGTCCTATACCAATACACGCCCGGAATTTCACAGTTTTATTACCAGGTCCTCAACGGGTCCCGCATTCCGTGGTATTGCGGAGTGGATAAGATGGCGGACCTGACCGTTTCTTCCACGACGTTGGAGGGCCGTTTTTTTGATGCAACCGGCGCTGATTTGAATTTCACGCGCATCAGCGCATTATCCATGGAAACCGAAGTTGCGGACGGTTTTTGGATTCCGAATTTCGGAACGGTTTCACGCGTTTTTGTCGCAGCGGATGTGAACGGTTCCGTTGTCGAGAACGGCTACATCATCTTGGATGGGGGCAACGGGACCTACCTGGCCACCGGATTCAAGCAAGCCCGTTTCCAAGTGCCGGCGACCAAGAAGTCGTTTTGTTCCAATTTGGGTACGTTTTGCCTGGATTCCACCGGAGTCCACACGCCCTCCTGTGAAGGCCGCGGCCGTGTTTCCTACGTGTGCGGTACGGATGCTTGCCAGTCGAATTTTACCGCATGCTCGAACGGTTGTGAAATGAATGCGTGCCTGGTATCCGCACCAACTTCGGTTCCAACGGTCGTGGCGTCGGTTCCAACAGGGCCAAGCGCAACGGCATCCGCTTCGGTGACCGTCGCACCTAGCCCACAAATTACCCCCGCGCCAAAAGGAGGGATCGATTTCGGGGGCTTGTTGATTCCGTTGCTAATCATATTGGTGGCAGCTTCAGCTGGGTTCTATCTTTTCGGAATGAAACGCCGGCACAAAGGGCTTTGATTTTTCATGGCGTTGGTCATTTTCAACCTAAAGACGTATTCCGAAAGCTTCCAGCGCAATGCTTTGCAGTTGTTGCAGGCGTGCCAGGATGCAAAAACCGAACACCAACTCATTTTGTGCCCGTCGCATTTGGATGCCGGTTGGGTCGCCTCGGAGCGCAAGAAAAGCAAGCCGCTTTTGTTCGCCCAACATGCCGATGCCAACGGTTTTGGCGCATTTACCGGCTCGGTGCCGCTGGAATCGTTAAAAGCGTTGGGCTTTGAAGGCACGCTTCTGAATCATTCGGAACGCAAATTGCCGCACGCCCAAATCAAGGCAACGGTCGTGGCCGCCCAGGAGTTGGGTCTTAAGACGGTCGTGTGCGCCGATTCGGTTGAGGAAGCCAAAAAGGTATCTGCATTTGGACCTTGGGCCGTCGCGATTGAGCCTCCCGAGTTGATTGGTTCGGGTGTTTCCGTGTCCAATGCGCAACCGGATTTGGTCAAAGCGGGCGTGGCGGCTATCAAGGCCGTGGACCGCAAAGTCTTAGCCATGGTAGGTGCGGGTGTTTCGACGCGCAATGACTTCCACCTCTCCATAAAGCTGGGTGCGGACGGCGTTTTGTTGGCCAGTGCCTTTGCCAAGTCCAAGCATCCGGACAAATGGTTGGAAGAGTTTTTGGGTTGATTTTTGCGTATTCGGAAAAAAATTCCTAATGCATTCGCGTATTTTGGTTTTTCCTCAAAAAGGCAAAAAGGATTTTATTCGAAGGATTGGTCGGGTGGGGTAAGGCCAAAAGCGCGGCTATTGTCCGTTTGTTTCTTCCTTCACCGATTGGCGAATCAATCCAAGTGTGTTGCGTGTCCAGGGGGCCGTTGACCAAAAATGGGCCTCCGACCGGCTGGTTCACGTGATGGTTTTGGGTGAAGTAATTCGGCGGCTCACCCGCATGGTAGCCGGACTCCGCGTGCATCCGGACGAAATCCGCCTCGGAAGGCAAAACGGTATGTTCAATTTCCATCAGATATGCGGGTAATAACGCCTTGAGTGCTTTTGGCACGGCTTTGATGATGATTTGGTGTGACATTTTTGGGTAATCCTCCGAGGTTACATCTTCTCCAACGCGTCAATCCCCAACACGCCCAACGTCAAGGCCAAGACGTTTTTGGTGGACGCCACGATGTGCAATCGTTGGCTTTTGAGGTCTTCATTTTCCGGCGTCAGTACGGGCGAAACGGCGTAAAAGGAGGTGAATGCCTTTGCCACGGAAATGGCGTACTCGCATAAGGCGTGTGGTTGCATGGTCGTGGCTACGTATTCGAGGACGTCGGGAAATTCGGCCAATTTCAAAAGGAGCTGTTTTTCCGAGTCGTTCAAGTCCAGTTTGGTGGGCACCGTAGGCAAATTGGGCCCGTTTTGGGCGTTGGGGTTGTTTTTTGACGATTTGGCGTTTTTGGCTTTTTCTTTTCCAGGGGCTTGGGCGGCAAACTTTTCCAAAATGGCGCAGGCCCGCACGTGCGCGTATTGGATGTACGCCGAGGTATCCCCTTCGAATTGCACTTCGGCTTTCGGATCAAACGTGATGTCTTTTTCGAGCTTGACTTTTAAGACGCCGTATTTGAGAGCTCCGATGCCCACGGCTTTGGCAATGGTCAAGTCGGATTTTGAATCGGGTTGGTCCTTGGCGTCGGGATTGCGTGCCGTCATCTGGGTTTTGGCTTCCTCTTCAACCGCGTGGATGATGTCTTCCAACAAGATGACCCGTCCGGCACGGGTACTAAGCTTGCCTTCGGTCAAACGAATCAGGCCATGTCCTTTGTGCCCGTATCTGGAGGCGAAGGGCCGGCCCATCTTGGTCAAAAGCAATTGCAACTGGCGGAAGTGGAGGTTTTGTTCGGCCGCGGTGAAGATCCAGCTTTGTGAGAAGGGGTATTTTTGCCATTTCCAGTCGGCGAGCGCCAAATCCGAGGTGAAGTACAGGGGCGTGCCATTGCTTCGTAGCAGGACTGTGTTGGACAGCTCCGGTTCCAATTGGGTGATGATGGTGCCGTCCGGCTCCTGTTTGGCCAATCCTTTGTCGAGGCATTCTTGGACGCGGGCGCGCGAATCCGATTCCAACGTGGTTTCAAACGGGATGTCGTCGAACTTGACGCCAAGTGCATCGTAGTTGCGTTTGAATGCCACCCAGCTCATTTCCCGGATTTTCACCAGTTGTTTTTCGTGGTCCTTAAGGTGTTCGAGGACTTGGCGGGTCTTTTCCTTCAGGGCGGGGTCTTTTTCGATTTCCGCCTTGATTTTGACGTAATATGCCAACAGGCTTTTTTCATCCGTCACTTTGGGCAAATCCTTGAACGTCTCCATGGCGGTAATCAGTTCGGCGATGTGCGCGCCGCGGTCGTTGAGGTAATTCAGGCGCACGACAGGCCGGCCCAGCAGGTCCAAGGCATTGGCGCACACGTCGCCAATGATGGTGGAACGGATGTGCCCCAAGTGCATGGGTTTGCCGGGATTGGGTTGGGAGTATTCCAGGATGGTGGGGTTTTCAGTCGGTTTGATTTCTTTTCCTTTTTCTTCACGTGCGGATTTTTTTAACGTTTTTCCTGTTTTATTTCCGTTTTTTTCATCTCGCTGGACCTCGCCCATGGGCGTTTGTCGGCCATACTGCGCATCCGCCGCTTCATCCAAAACCGCGTGGAAGAATATTTCGGACAAGTACAGGTTGACGAATCCACCTTCCGCTTTAGCTTCGGCAACCACGTCGGGCCATTTAGTATTGCACAATTGTTCGGCGATTTGTTGCGGCGTCTTTTTTTGGGCGGACGCCAAGCTGAAGACGGGAATGCTCAAATCGCCCAATGCGGGGTTGCGGCTTTTGATGACCGTGGTTTCCACAGAGTTTTGGCCCGATTTTTGGGCGGATGCGCGGATGACCGAGTCGGCGGCGGTTTGGACGGCGCTTTTAGTGGAATGCAGGGCGTACATGGGTGAATCAAGAGGGTTTTTATTGGCTTGACGATTTATGCTGGTATGCTGGGGGAAGTTCTTAAGCCTATTTTGAAGGCCTACTTTTTGCTTGAGGAAGGGTACTACAAGGCGTTGGATGACTTGGAGGAAAAATTCTCCGTACCCGTCTATGATTATTTCGTGGACCCGATTGAATCCAAAGGCATACCCTCCTTTTTGATTGCGTTACTGCTTTTTTTACTCCTGGTCGGCGGCTCGCTTTTGGTGCTGACGGCGGAGCAACCGCCCAGCATCCAGGTCGTGGTATTGGGCAAATTAGGCGTTGCCAATCCCGTGCCGCTCGAAGGGGCGACGGTGGAACTTTCGGATGAAACCGGCGTCCTGTTTTCCAAAAAAACGGTCAAAGGCCGAGTCAAATTCGACAATGCGCCAAAAAAGACACTGTCCATCCGGGCGCAAAAAGACGGGTTCAAGGAACAGAGCCAAACATTTGATTCCGCACTTAAAACCAACGTGCGCTTGGAACTTACGTGCGACACGCCCACGAAATGCCGTGCGGCCTTTTTTGAATCAGGCGTTAATCCGGACGACCCCCTCTATAATGTGAGTTTGCAAGACCCCAATTCGACGGATTGGCCCTATGGTGAAAATACTACTGGTAATCCCGAAAATTGGTACCTCGGACCGGGGGACAACCAAACCAACCTGACTTTTTCAGACCCGGATCCGGATTCCCCTACTGGACGATTGTTGATTATAGTAAAAGACATTAACGGAACGCCGTTGGATGGGCGGGCCGTGGTGTACGACGCCCGGACGCAAGGCGCCATTGAATACGTCGATGTGGTGCAAGGCTCGGGGTTGGTGCCGAACTTGCTTGTGGGCCGCCAAGTGTACGTGGATGCATTTGCCGAAGGGTTTATCCCCTATTTTGGAAACGCGACCGTGATACCCATCCGGCCCGCGACCAACCGGGTTTCCATCACGTTGGTCAACGGCTCGGGTGGATATGTCGGCCCAGGCAATGAGACCTGCCTGTTGTTGCCGAACTGGTGCAGCAATTCCAACTGGGCGGGGGTCAAGGTCATTGCACAAAACGGTTCCGCCATTGCCGGTGCCCGTGTGAACGTAATTCTCATGGGTCGGGAAGAAGTGTTGTATTCGGATTACTCGGATGACCGTGGGCTGGTCGCCCTGACCGTTGGCAACGGTTCGTATTTCGCATTTGCCTCGGCAACCGGATTTTTGTCGAATTATTCCGCGCCGTTCACCGTCAATCAGACCGCCGTCATCGTCCTTCCGGCCAACAACGGATCCATCGGCACCTGTGACTCCCTTGATACGAATCCGGAATGTGGCTTGGGTGGGAACGAGTCGCGCGTTTTGGCGCATGCTGTCGAGGAATCCGGTGCGAATGCATCCTATTCGGACATGGTACTCAAAGCCAAGACGTATTTCGGTGCGTGGTATGTGTCGGACCAAAAGACCGCATCCGGCACAGGCGAGGCGTTGTTTTCCGGGATGCTGGTCGGAACAGTGGTCAATGTAACGGCATCGACGTATGATCAAAGCGGAAGCGCCAATGCCACGTTGGTCCAGGGCGTGAACCGGTTGCAACTCCATTTATCCAAACGACCGTTCCAAGTCCGGGCGTTCGCGTATGATCCCCTGTCGCGCCAATACGTCGCCAACGCCAGTTTCCAATCGTTTGTGGGTTCACGGAACGTCGGTGCATGTCTTGGAAACGGCTGCATGTTGACGATGGTTTCCGGAGAGGATGTCGGCGTTACGGTGTCCGCGGAAGGCTATGTCGGAACGCCGGATATGTTTAACCTATATGAGGGAATCGAGCGCAACGTCACGCTATATCTTGTCAATTCCAGCGCGTTGAATGATACGTTCATCCAATGGATCGGGCTGTTCAATGAACGCAACCAATTGGCAGGCGTTCCGTTGAAACCAGGCCATTCCTATTTGGCACGTGTCAAAGTTTTTTCCAAGGATGCGCAACAAACCGGCGTAGTCATGAATACGCAGAATGATGACGTCACCATAACGGGGGTGGACCCGGCAGGTTTTGATACCAAGGGGTCTTACGCGGATAGTTGTTATGCATCGCCGGTCAATTTTGCCAACAGCCAGAACGCGTGGGTCGACGTCCGTTACAATGGCGCGACCAACGGATCGGTGACGTTCAATGTCACACTGGATTCCCAGATGGCGTTGGAACCAAGGACCAAAACCAAGACGCTATCCTTGGCTTATCGGAGCTACATCGTACGCGGAACGGACTATCTGCGTAATCCGTATGACCCATCCTTGACTACCCGGCCCGGCCAGACGCATCCATCCGGTTGTCCGGCACGGGCGTATGCCCAAAATTTCACTGTCAAAAGCACAGGCACCACCTGCAATGGTCAGGCCTGCTTGACGCTTCGGTTTGCCCAAGGGGAGGCGGAAGGAACGGATTCAATTGACGTACGCAACCAAATCCTGGTGGATAATGCCACGCGGCTTGAACCATTTTATGTGTATTACTCACTGGAATTGTTCACGGCACCCAATTCGTCCGCCCGTTTATCATTTGGGGCGCCGTCTGAAAACCTCGTGCTTTTCAACGCAAGCACACCCTTTATCGGACCATCGACCTTGGGTACCGGTATGATGTGTGACCTACGACGCGGCGTCCCCTTTGCCGTGTGGAAATCCTCGTTTTCACTGAACTTAAGCGAATTGGGCCGATGCACCAATTTTGGCCTGCCACTTCGTATGGATGGTGTGGCGAAGGGCCGGGTGCTGCAAAACGGAACGGCCAATTTGTCATTGACCCTATCGGGTTTTAATTCGACTTTGATGCATTCCGGTTTGGTCCAGGTAGACGGCTACGGCGTTGCGGCCAATGATTTTGCCATTGTTGAATCGGTGTTGGGCCAAGGCGAAAACCAATTGTCCGATGAGGCCACATTTTCCGCCTTATCCACCGGCAATTGCACCTCCAGCCATATTTTGGAGGGCAAGTGCGACGTCGGATTCGTCAATGCGACGTATCGCATCACGGCCTTGACCGGGGGCACACTGTCGCCCAAAGTCCAGGCAAGCGCGCCATTGCAATTGTATGACGTCCAACCCACTGCAAGCGTTCCGGTATTGAATATCGGGCAAAGCATGACCGGGTTGGCGCGATTCTTGGTCCCGGTAACGAGCGGTTCTTCGCGCATTTCCATCACGCGCGATTTACCCGGTCAATCGACGTCGTTGAGTCGGGCGGTGTCCATCGGTGGTTCGGATATTTCATTCAATGGCTCGGACCCGTTCCCGCCGGGTTGGGATACATGCAACGGTTACATCGGAATAAAGTACAACGTCAGCGCCAATCCGCCGTTTACGTTAGGTAAAGGGTGCACCGATTTGGCTTTCCGCGTATCTCCGATTTTCCCGGCCGATGCGACCATCCTGAACATATCCATTCCGGATTACGGCCAAGTGTTGACGCGCGCATCCCTCAGTGATGGGTCGCACACGTGCTATGAAATTTGTGAAACGGACCAAACCGGGGCCATTTTCGGATGCGACGCATTAGGCAAGACATTGTACGGCGGCCAGCAGTATTTCTTGCGTTACAGTCCGGAACTTCGGAGTACCTGTCCGCAAAAATTCAAAGTGAACGGAAATTCCATTGCGCGTTCCCAAATCACGTTGGAATTCGGATTTACTGGCGATCAGACCGTCCGCCGGAACGTCACACTGCACGTCTTGAACGACGTATCCGATTCGAGCATCTACCTCTCGCCGGTGTATACGATGTACTCCTCCATCGGCCGGCTTTATCCACAGTTGTGGGCCGTGACGAACCTCAAGCAATTGGGCCCGCGCACCATCGTGTTCAAACAACCATCCAACTTCGCCCTCAAATTCGACGGTCCGGGCACGCAAGTGGTGGCCATCAACCCCAATGGAGGTAACATCCAGGCCTTTGACGGAATGGATTTGGATCATCCGATTTTGGACCTAGGCGTGGCGTCTGGAAGTCCGGTTGCGCCTATTTCCCGTTACAGCCTGGCGTTGGCAGCCATTTATCAATCCATTGACTTGAATATTCCAGGATTCCAGGATTACACGCGGGCATTGGCAAACACGTTGAGCGCATCGCAGTCGGAAAACACATTCTTGGATACGGGGGCGGCCATCGCGTTGAGCGGGTCCGTGCCGGCGTTGGCCAATCGGACGGCGTATTGGCGCTCAAGCGCGGTGACGCGGTATTGCGAACAGACCCAACAATGTCTTTCTTCGCTATATACCTTGCCGGGTTGTTGCCGCGAGAGCATCGATGCGTGGAAGAACAATACCGTACAGATGGATTTCCGCCAAGACAGCTGCACTTTTTGCAACAACACCTACAACCCGTCGTGCACGAATACGACTCAGCAACATACGGTGAAGTATGGTGCGTGCACCTATGAATCCACGAGCCATGTATATCAATGCGACCAGCGATGCACCCTTAAATCCGCCTTGCCCGTCGCGTATCAGGATGCGGCTAACCAGATTGGCCTTACTGGCACTGGTGTGACCGTCCTGAATTACGGCGATGTTTTGAGCGGCCGCAAATGCGAGGTGCAATTTTCATCCCTGAATGCGTTCCAAAGCGCCGGCAACCAATTCACCTACTACAACCCGGCAACCCCCCTGACGTCTATAACCAGCGTCGAATTCTCGCTTTGTCAAAGCAACGGTGCATGCCCATTGGTTGTCGAACCGGTCAATACGTTCATGGGATCAAGTGCCACGTCCCCGGATTGTGCGCTCGATGCCAACAATGACGGGTTATGGCAATCCACTGAATCCCTATCGAATGCAACGTATGTTCCGGCCGTTACTTGTGGCAATGGATTAGGCGGGGGGTCGTTCGGGTGCACCCCGGCTCCCGCGAAGTACGCGTGTCCAACCGGCCAGATTATGGCGGTCAGCGAAGCGTTATTCTTCTCACCCGGCGACGTAAACGGCAATCTAATCCCACGCACCATTGCCACGCCCGCGGACATCCAGCGCTGCCGCAACGGCATGTGCCCGCTATTGCTAAATCCGGCGTCCGACCCGCTGTATCCGAACATGCCCACGTGCGTGACCGGGCCGACGGATAATGGATTCATCAATGCAAATACGGCTGGCGCCTCGACAATCATACCGGCTACACCCAACCCATTTGCACCCGGAAGCTACACGTGTTCTTCCGGCTTTTTGGCAGTGGCAAAATACTGCTTCTCCTCCTGCGAAAATTACTGCAACCAGCCCAACTGCAACCCATCCCCCTTGTGTTTGGCAAGCGGTGCAAGCTACGTGCCGACCGGGACGACCAACACCATTTTCAACAACTGGGTGAACACCACGCCGGTCGTGCCGGTCCGGATGGACACGGTCTTTTTAGGCCACGGCAAATCCTTCTCGCCCGCTTCGCTGTTTTCAGACGCGTACCAAGAATCGGCCGACCAATACCAGTCTTCAGCCAACGGAAAACCGGTCTTTGCCGCGTCGTACATCGTCAATTCGAAAAACGCGGCCGGTGCCTTGGATTCCATGCCTAGGATGTTGAGCGTGGACGGTTGCGGTGGCTCAGACTACCCGTATGACCAAACGTTATTCCCGCAACAGGGCGTGCATCTCATCCGCGATTACAGTTCGATGGATGCGCAAGGCGTGGTCTGGACATCCACTGCCAAAGCCGTGGACTTGCCCATCACGAATTACATCGGCGCCCGGTCTGACTTATGCCGTAAGGGCACCCAATGGAACACGCGGTTGTGTGAAACGACGTTCGTGGACCACTCCTCCCAATACGGTTCGTGCTTCAACTCGATTTTGCAGTATTCGGGCGGTCCGAAGCGTCCGGGCGTGGAAATGTCCTTGCTCGGCGGTTTAGGCTCCGGAATCAAACAAGGCACGGGGTACGGAGTAACGCCTGATGGCCATCTTTTTGCGTTGGTCGAGCCTGGAACCGGAGGGGACTACTGTGGGAACCAATTCCCGCAAGGCGTGCCTGCCCGGGATGAAAAACACAAATACCATGTGGACGTCCAGACCCTGCACCATTGGGATCCGCTGGGCCATTACACGGGCCAAAAAGACTTCAACTGGGTCAAGGATTTGGGCTGCAGCAAGGACTGCGGATGCAAGAAAGGCGGGGGGTATGGGCTGCTGCAAATTTTGTTGCCGTTGTTGCTGATGGCATTGGCGTTCTTCGTGATTGGACCGGCGATTGCGACTGCGTTTACTACGACAACCGCTACGGTAAGCATAGGGGGAACGGTTATTGGATCCGGTTCAACAATTGCAGCCGCAAGTACTCAAGCTCTTGCAACTTTAGCGGCACCTGCGTTAACCCCACTT
The DNA here is from genome assembly GCA_016212375.1 of Microcaldota archaeon. Lineage (GTDB taxonomy): Archaea > Micrarchaeota > Micrarchaeia > Norongarragalinales > Norongarragalinaceae > JACPGT01. Next base: position 11,007 of record JACRGH010000015.1, on the reverse strand, counting down.
GTGGGCGCAATTACGGTTGCAACTGTGTCTACGACCAGCGCGTTAGCGGGTATTGTCACGGGAATTGTAACCGCCGGCCTTTCAGCTGCAACAAGCGGGATGATGGGGGCAAGTTCGCCTGCCATTACGGCCGTCAACCTTGCCTCGAACGTCATCACGTCCATCAGCATCGGTGATTTGGGCGGATGCCTGTCCTGGTCCTTCGGTACGGCGACCGCGTTTGCCTGCAAAGGGGCGTTGTGGACCATTGCGGGAGGATAAACGATGCACTACAAAAAATCCATTCAACCCAGTATTGCATAAGGCAAAACTCAAAACGAAGAAGTAAAAGAACGAATAAACAAGATATAGCAATCCGCGAAAATAAGACGACGGAATAGTCGCGCATTGCTATCTACCAAACCATGAAACCGAGTCGGGAAACTTTCATGGTTTAGTATAGTTTAAAATAATGTCAGGAAGATTATCATGGACGTCAAAACAATCCAACGGAAAATCGCCTTAATTCTGGACCGGCATCACGTCAGCCGGGCCGGGTTGTTCGGTTCCGCGGCACGGGACGAAATGCGCAAGGACAGCGACATCGATATCTTGGTCCGGTTTGACCGAAACATCGGCCTTTTTGAATTCATCGGACTGAAACTCGATCTTGAAAAGGCACTGGGCCGCAAAGTGGATTTGGTTGAATACGATACCCTCAAACCTGCGCTTAAACACCGGGTGCTTGCGGAAGAGGTCCGCTTGACATGAAACGCGACATTTCCGTCTATTTGGAGGATATCCTTGAATGCATCGGATGCATCCGCGAATATACCGAAAACATGGACCTCGCCGGATTCATGGCCAAGCGCCAGACTCAGGATGCCGTCATCCGCCGGCTGGAAATCATCGGGGAAGCGGCCAAGAACATTCCCGAAGCGATTCGTACCACTCACCCTAAATTGCCTTGGAAAGAAATCACCGGAATGCGGGATATACTCATCCACGCATACTTCGGCGTCAAGAAGGAATTCATTTGGAAGACCATCCACGAAAACCTGGATGAATTGGAAGTCACCGTCTTGAAAATCAAAAAGGAAATCAAAAAAAACAAAACGGGTTAAAGCCAGAGTTGGTCAATCTGGTTTTTTTTGACTTTGTCCGCACCAGCCGGATTATGGTCGAAAATCCGCGGAGCACGTTTCACGCATGGCATTTTCCAACCCGCCCTCAAGATGGTTTTCGACGGTTTTTTCCGACATTGAAAACACCGACGTCCAACCCGCCTGGTGCGTGTTGACCCTTGCAGCCGTGGTCTTCATCCGCATCATCTTGGAATGGACACTGGAGGCGCAAAAAACGGTCGAACCGTTACAATCCTTGTTGCTTTTCTTCCTGTACTTTTCAGCCGTTTTATGCGTCATGCTGGTTCTTTTGTGGCGCTTTTCAGGCAAGCCCTTGGTTTCTGCCCTCAAAGTGGTCACGGCATTCTCGCCTGTGCTTTGGATACCCCCGTTTGTGGACTTCATCTTGTCCTCCGGTTCGGGCTTTTCCTTGACGTACATGTTCAATCCCGGTTCCTTTGTGGACGGACTTACGTCGTTTTGTGCCAGTTGTAGCGGCGTGTCCAATGGTTTGCGAATCGAGGTTTTGGTGGCGATCTTGGTCGCGGCGGCGTATGTGTGGCACGCAAGCCGCAACGCCGTGAAAACGGTGGCGGTCGCCGCGTTGTTCTATCTTTTCGTCATCGTCCAGGCGTTTTTACCCGGCTTTTTCATGGCACAGTTCGGTCATGTGTTTCCCGACGTCTTTTTGTTCCGCGAAATAGTTTCGACGTATGCGCTCATGTTTGCAATCGCGGTTTTATGGGCTTCAAAGGCAAACTGGGCTTACGAAACGACAACGTTCCAAACCACGACCGCGGAATGGCTGGCACAACTGCGACTGGAGCGGTCATTGCATTACGTCGGCTTAGTGCTCATGGGTGCCCTTATTGGCAAAGCGTCATGGGGCCACATTGGTTGGGGGGCGGTATTGCCGCTGGCAAGCCTTTGTGCCGGCATTTTTTTGGCGTTCCAGGCCGCGGTTTGGCTCAACGATTATTTTGACATCGGGATTGACCGGATAACGTCGCCGAAAAAGAAAACCGATGCACAGCCGTTCGCCCGGATTGCACTATTTTACGTAAGCGGCATCTTGTGTGCATGGGCCGCAGGCTATGTCGCGGCAGCGTTGATGCTTTTTGCAAGTGCATTGTCCATCGTGTACTCGGTTCCACCCCTCCGTTTGCGCCGGCATTTCGTTTTGGCCTCCATGGTTCTAGCCGGATGCTCTCTTTCAGTATTCTTGGCCGGCCTAACCGTCGGTTTGGCGCAACCGGAAACCGGACTGGATACGCCCAAAGCCTCAATGCTTACGGCGTTGATTTTCGGATTTGTTGTTCTGGCGTCCCAGTTCAAGGACCTCAAAGATGCAAAAGGCGACCGTAAAAACGGGGTATTCACCTTGCCCGGATGGTTGGGCGTAAAAACGGCCAAAAATATCATCGCCATTTTAATATTGCTCGCCGTTTTGTGGGCATCCTGGCTTTCCGGACTGTTTTGGCCCATCGGCGTGGCATTCGGGTTGGCCGGTGCAAGTGCCGTTGCCCTAATTTCGGATTTCAAGAAGATGGAAACCGCGGTTTTCGTTCTGGATTACGCATTTATGGCGGTGTTGGCGTTGCATTTGTCCGGAATCGTGGTTTTGTCCTGAACGAAAGCCCTCGACATTCATTTCCCGGCCTCCCACTGAACGTTAATTAAGCTGGTTTTCGTCTTTCCTTAAAACAGCCGAATTGCAAAAAAAGCTGATGCGACCATGGACCTCAAATCAATCATCCGCGAAATGCTCAACGCCGGCATGAGCGAGCAGCAAATCAAGGACAACCTGAAAGAGTTGGGCATCGAGGACCCGGATACCGTGTTTGCGGAAGCCATAGACCGGATGAAGCCCGTTTCAACCAGCGGCCCGGCACCTAAAGCGACAAGTGCCCCCACCGCTGCTCCGACTTTGCCCGAATCAACGGATGAGGGCGGGAGCCAGGATAAAGAATTATTTGGCGGTTCCGAGAAATCCGGATTTTCGTTCACCCGCGTCTCCGACCAGGGTGAAAAAGAAGAAACGGTCCAGGCAAATGAAAAATCGGCGGCTGGCTCATCCGACATGGCCGAATCGGCCGTCTCGCTTATGCGGCCCATTTCCAAGACTTCGCTTACGGGAGATTTGGACACGGTGGAACAGAAATTGGACCAGACCATAGCCTTACTGAAAGCGTTGCAGGACATAAACCAGAAGATTCTGCAATCGCAACGGGATGTTTTGTTGAGATTAAAATAACGGGATAAAAATCGAGAAAAATAAGGGCATACTCACGCTTGGCTTCTTTTTTTCAAAGTGCCGAATATTCAGTTTATTCATTGCGGCAATCAGTGATGGCCGCCTCCCCCGTGACCGGTTTTGTCCGCGTCTTTGGCGTGTTTTTCCAAATGTTCCAAGGTGTGCTCCATCTTTTTTAAACGGCCGCCAATCTTGTCCATTTGGCCCGTCATTTTCTTCCAAGGCGAATTGGGCCGCTGGTACGTCGCACTTTCTTGCACCAGGTTACTAATCATATCCATCATCATGTTGGATGATGGCGACTGGGTGGCGGATTGGATGACGATGGGCGCCTGCGGAGCGGCATATTGCCCCGGGACGTCCGGACCGCCAGAATATTCACCAACAAACGACGGAGCGGGGGAACTGAGCCGCTCGGCCAAAAAAAGGCCGCCGGCAAGCAGGATGAACGTCAGGAAAAGCCATTCAAAATTGAGCAATAGGCCCAAAACGGCCACGCCCAGCAAACCGCCATATACATTCCGTTCCATGAAAAAAAACCCTTATTGTCAAATCAATGGTCTTCCTTGGGCGGCCGCTGGCCTGACAGCAGCATCCAAAAGAAATTGCCCAGATTGTTCATGGATGAGCCGAAGTTCATGAACGAATATTCAAACTGCCGGTAATCGTGCCAGTCGTGTTTGAGTTTCAACATCAACGGATATGGCACATCCGGAACCTTGTTCTCTACTACGATTGGCCCATCCGGTCCGAACGGCTCGGTGATGTTCACGTTCTGTTTTGAGCCATGCCCCGAGTCCGAACCGCTACCCGTAACCAACAATAGGACGGTGAGGATGACCAACAGGATGGCGACAAAGGTCAAGCCCATCTGCTCAAAGATGAACGCGCCGCCCAACAACAATACAATCAGTACGAGGTTCATGGCTCAGTGACTCTTCCGTATAGCGCCAGGTCTTCCGGTTATGATGCGGGAAATGACGCGGAACGGCCAAGCGATGCAGTGACTCAAGTAAAACACGAAGTCGGAATACGCGTCCGATCCATCCCAAGTATGCTTGACCGCGATTTTCATGGGATTGTGGATGTCCCCGCCGGTGGTGGTGACGATTACGGGTCGTTGTTTGGGTGGCCCTCCGGCTGCGCCATGGCCTCCACCAGCATAGGACGCTCGATTTTGGGAGGTTAACGCATGCAGGATGGCGACTAAAAATGTGATAAGTGCGAAAAAAGTCAACCCCGATTCCATCAGGATATATGCAATGCCAAGCAATGCGGCGACAATCAATAGGCTCATAAGGGGTATTACTTGGCTGGACGTATAAAAGCTTACGGGAAATCGATTTGGTCCAGAAGGTATTCGAGCATGAGGCTGTAGGGACCGTTTGAATCCGGGCGATGATGCCGGAAAACCGGTTACATCATTCCCGGCATGTATCCTTGGGGCGACGGGGTTTCCGAATCGCTTCGCGCCAGAATCAGCAGGATGATAAAAAGCCCAGCTAAAATAGCCAAGGTAACTGGATTGTCAAACGACGAACTGACGCCGCCATACCCGGCAACCAGCGCCAACGCGCCACCCACGACGGTTGCCATAAGCAACCACTTGCTTTTCGAGGTGAACACCAATATGACCAATAAACCGGCGGCCACGATAGTCAGGCCCGATTTGAGTGCTAAAAGCATCAGGATAATGATGAACAGGAATGTGAAATCCATGGGTTCAATACGGGGTTGACGCTTTTAAGCGTTGATTTGCCGGCGAAAAAAGCCCAAAACCTCGGCAAATTGAAATGAGGCAGATGTAGGGGGTACGGACCAGTCCGGCCTCGTTGGACTCAAAGGTCGTGCTCGTGCGCAACATAGGGTTGGCCGAAACCGCCTTGTTGGTCTCCGACGCTTTCAGCATCCGTGAAGCCCCATTCCCATGGCCGGAAGCCCCAAAAGAATCCGTAGCTGAACAAACCGACGAACATGATCCATTTGACGATGGGAAAGGGTATGACGAGGACGAACATGACGATGAATGTCACCAACAACGCGACAATCTTGTTGTTGATGACTTCGGGGTAGAACAGCCGAGAATACGTCATGAAAAAAACGATGAGCGTAGCAACGAAGTCAAACGCTTCCATTAGCTCGGCCATGCAAGCATTAGCACCGATTGGACTCTTAAACTTTCCTTCCATCTCGACGTCGGGTTTATTGGATAAGCAAGCCAATACTCCCACGCGCACGACCAAATATGTTACTACTTAATAGTGGCAAAGTATATATATGTGGCCGGACCCCATTGAATTGCGATTCAAATTAGAGCCCGGATTTGGCAAGACGACGGGGAATAAACGACGCAAACCGGACCAACGGAGAGACTGCCCAACGGATGCAAACGAACACCGATACGACCTGGATGCTGCTGGCATTCGTAGGACTTGCCGCATTTGTCAGCGGAAGCCCGCTTGGCGGGGTTTCATTGGCGTGGGCCGCGGGCATGATTTTCCAAATCCCGTTCACCCTGGTCGGCGCCATGCTCCGTACTTTTCCGCTTTTCGCACCCATTTTCATCCTGGCTTTTTTGTATTTTTACAACGTCATCATCAAGGACGCCGTGGGCGAAGGATTGCAGATGTTCATCCTGGCCGGATTCATCATCCTGCTGTTGGGCGTCTGAATTGAAAAAAAACCGAAATATCAAACGCGATAAAAAAAAATGAAAATGAAAAAAAACCGTCCGAAAAAAGCCACGGTTTTCCGCAAAAAAATGAAAAAAAAGAAAACAAAAAAAAGCGAATAAGTTGAATCCACATGCAGACGACGACTGAAACGACCTGGATTTTGGTGACGTTCGTGTTACTTTTGGCGTTTGCCAACCACACGGCCATCGGTAGCGTCGGCCTGGTGTGGGGTTCCGCCATGTTCCTGCAGATTCCATTTGAGCTCATGGGCGCCATGATGGACGCGTTTCCCCTGTTGGCCCCCCTCTTCCTGTTGGCCTTATTGTACTATTTCATCGTCATTTTGCCCGCCGGAGTTGGGGAAGGCTATACATTGTTCATCGTAGCGGCCGTCATCATCCTCATGGTCGGCATCTGAAATCGAATTTTTTAAATGCCAAGTGCCACCGACATGCCCATGACCAGGTTGACGCAGCGGAAGTCGCGACAACGCCCGCCAAGAACAACCGCTGCGGTCCCTTTACCCTTAGGTTTATGTAGCCGTACCCAATAATGAGTTATCTATGAAACCCACGTGGCTCCACGCGTTGATGCGCCTGGATTGCGGCCCGATTGCATCTTCCGACAAATTAGCCCAAGAGGTAGGAACGTCCCAGCAGACGGCGTCCCGCTGGCTTTTTCTATTGAGAAAAGAAGGCATGATCCAGAAAGACCGCGACTACCGCATCACCCAAAATGGGGCGACCTACCTTAGCCAGTTGAAGAAAAACCACCCCGCCGCCCTTTCAGGCCGCGTCTTTTCCGGAGTGGGTGAAGGGAAATACTACTTATCAAAGCCCGGATACCAGGACCAATTTTCCGGCCTTTTGGGATTCGAGCCCTACCCCGGCACCCTGAATCTCCGTATCAAGGAGCCGCAATCCATGCAGGCCAGCCGACGCTTGCGCCAAAATCCGGGCCTCCGCCTGGACGGTTTCAAGGAAAAAGAGCGCACCTTCGGACCGGCCCGTTGCTACCCCTGCCGCATCCGGGCCAACAAAAAAACTGCCAACGGGGCCATCATCGTGCCGGAGCGGACGCATTATCCGGAAGACGTGGTGGAATTGCTCTCGCCGGTTTTCCTGCGTAAGGCATTGGGCGTCAAGGACAAAGATGCGCTCCGGCTTGAATTGATTTGACGTCGCGTTCGGCCCTTGGTCCGACCATGCATCGGACTGATTACTCAAAAATAAGTAGTTACGCATTTTTAGGAAGCCCATAAAAAGACCGGGCAACCCATAAGTCTAATGCCAAAAACGCGTGCCAAATCATCGGCCGATATGACGTCCAAACAAAAAATCAACCCCCTAATCGCAATCATCGATACCACATTTTCCCGTTTCAACATGGGCAATGCCGCCCTCCAAGAATTGGCTGCGTTTGACGTACGCACCGTCCGGGTTACCGTGCCGGGAATCAAGGACCTCGCGGTCGAATGCAAGCGACAACTCGATGACGGCGCCGATATCGCGATGGCGTTGGGCATGGTCGGTGGCGCAAAAATCGACCGTCAGTGCGCGCATGAGGCAAGCCTGGGAATACAGATGGCCAAAATGGCCACCTCCAAGCACATCATCGAAGTCTTTGTCCACGAAAACGAGGCACGCAATGAAAACGAGCTGTCAGCACTTTTCGACGACCGGACGCGCAAGCATGCCCGAAACGCCGCCCGGATGCTTTTGGAACCGCAATGGTTTACCAACCGGGCAGGACTTGGCTTGCGCCAAGGTCGCGACGACGTCGGCGGATTATCCGAAAATCAAAACGTGAACAAAAAAAGGAGCCAAACCAAATGAGCATCCGCGAGTTTGAAATCGTGGGCAACCAGGTCCAGGCACTCACTAACGCCAAAGGCCTACGCATCGGACTGGTGCGCAGTTTGTTCCGCTCCGCGTTGACCGAACAGATGCAAGCAGTGGTCGAAAAAAGGGCGAAGGTGCTTGGAGTCCGTATTGCCGAGGTCCGTTCGGCCCGCGGAGCCTTGGAAACCCCCCTATTGACCCAGACGCTGTTGCAGCATAAGCATATTGATGGCGTCGTGGTGTTGGCGGGGGTAATCAAAGGACAGACCGCACACGACGATGTCGTGGTCCGCAGCGCCACCTCTGCATTGGTTCAGCTTTCGCTTTTGGCCAACAAACCGGTGGGCATCGGCATCATCGGACCGGGCGTCACATCGGACCAAGCGCACGAGCGCGCAACTGAATATGCCCAAGGCGCGCTGGATGCGGTTGTTCTGACCGCCAATCAAATGAAAAACGTTTCAAAAAAAAGCTGAACCCGCCATGGATGACCTCAAACCGATTTTTGATGATTTGCGAAAAGGAAAAGCAATCATCCTCCTGGACGAGCACCGCGAAGGGGAAGGGGACATCATGGTCGCTGCCGAGAAGATTACGCCCAAGCACGTGGCATTCATGCTCAACGAGGCGCGCGGTTTCGTCTGCTTGGCCGTCCGCGAATCCCGACGCAAGCAACTGGGCATCCCCCTGATGGTGCAACAAAATACCGAGGCGTTCCAAACGCCGTTTGCCATCAACGTCAGCAGCAAAAACGGCGGTTCCGGCACGTCGGCACAGGACCGTGTCGCCGCCATCCGATTGCTTTTGGATCCTAAAACCCGCCCGGACGACATAGCTCAACCCGGGCACCTTAATTTGCTTTCCGCTCGGGAAAACGGGCTTTTTGAGCGCATCGGCCAGACGGAAGCCGGTTGCGATTTGGCGCAATTGGCCGGATTGCAGCCCGCGGCCGTCATCTGTGAAATCATGAATCCGGATGGCACCATGGCGGACCTCAAGGAATTGAAAGCGTATGGAAATAAGCACAACCTTAAGACCGTGACGGTCGAACAGGTCCTCAATTACCGCCGGACGCACCAAAAATTGGTCTACAAAACGGCGTCCGCCCGCCTGCCTACGTCTTTGGGCGAATTTCAAATCCACACCTACCGGGCAATGGGGGAGAAAAGCGAAACGGTTGCATTGGTCAAAGGTAAACCGGGGGGCCATGACCGACGCAGTGCCAAAGACGAAGACCGCATTCCGTTGGTGCGCGTACACTCCGAATGCCTGACCGGCGAGGTGTTCCACTCCCAGCGGTGCGATTGCAAAGCGCAACTGGATGAAGCGATGCACCGCATCCAGGCCGAACCATTCGGCATTTTGGTCTACCTGCGCCAGGAAGGCCGGGGCATCGGTTTGGAAAACAAAATCAAGGCCTATGAATTGCAGGATGCCGGGCGCGACACAGTGGAGGCCAACCTGGATTTGGGTTTTGCCGCGGATTTACGGGATTATTGGGTCGCGGCACAAATCTTGAAGGAGTTGGGAGCCCAAAAAGTGCGTTTGCTCACGAACAATCCTAAAAAAATCACGGACTTGACCGAACACGGCATCCACGTGGTCGCCCGCGTGCCCCTTGAAATCCAGGCAACCGCTGAAAGCGCGGCCTATTTGGAAACCAAACGCACCAAGTTCAAGCACGCTTTGCGCGGAAATGGGTCTAGTTCAAAAAACGGGAAAAAACCGAGGCCGGCATTACTATGCCCAAAAGATTGACCGGAAACGGCGATAGAAAAAAAAAAGGACGCCTGACCGCGCCCAAAAAATCGGCCTTGAAAAACGATGACTATTGGATGCGCCGCGCACTTGGATTGGCCCAACGCGCAAGCCTTCGCAAAACCGCGCCGAATCCGCGCGTGGCCTGCATTTTGGTCAAGAATAACCGCGTCGTTGCAAAGGCCGCCCACCAACGCTTTGGCGGACCCCACGCTGAAGCGCTGGCCTTAATGCACGCGGGAATACGGGCCCGCGGCGCCACGGCGTACGTCACAATGGAGCCTTGTCACCACGCCGACAAAAAAACGCCGCCGTGTGCGCAAGCGCTTATTTCCGCCGGAATCCGGCGGGTCGTCGTTGCCGCTTTAGACCAAAATCCCAAAGTGAACGGCGCCGGAATCCGCAGCATGAAAAAAGCCGGAATAGCGGTCCACGTCGGCGTGCTCAAAACGAATGCCGAGCATTTGAGCCGCCTTTTTTTCCACTGGATTAAAACCGGACGCCCGTGGGTCACGCTGAAAATGGCGGTCTCATTGGATGGAAAAATCACGGTGTCCAACCGGTGGCTCTCCAATCCAAAAGCGCTAAGAAACGTCCAACGCCTCCGCACGGAGCATGACGCGATTTTGGTCGGCAAGAGTACTATTTTGGCGGATAACCCGCGCCTGAGCGTCCGAAAGAATGGTCGCGCCCTTCCAAAAAACGAGCAGCCATTACGCATCATCATGGATTCACGGTTGGAACTGGATCCGCGCCGATTCCAGGTCTTTCAAAACGGACCGGTACTGATGATTTGCACCAATAAGGCCCCCCGGGGAAAAAAAGACGCCTACCTAAAAGCCGGCATCGACGTCTGGACCGGCCCCGCGATGGGAAATGGTCACGTCCGTTTGGATGCGCTATTGGCCGAATTAGGCAGACGCGGCATCCGCAGTGTCCTGGTGGAAGGAGGGTCGCAGGTGGCAACGGAGTTTTTGGAATCCGAATGTATCAACGAGGCGTATTTCGTCGTGGCACCAATGTTAGCCGGGCCCGAGGGGGTTTCGCTTTATCGCGGACGGGAAATCCGATTTATTGGCGCAACCGTCCAAGCCGTGGGCGATGACGCGGTTTTCCACGTGGTTTTCAAAAAATAGGAAACGAGAAAAAACCAAGCGACTTCCGCCCCGGGCTTTAGAAAAAAAAGTAAAACGCGATGCCTCAGTCCAAATTACCCCGGCGTTCAATTACCTTTGAGTGTAAGGGTTTAGTTTTGTAGGTCGACCGAAAGGCGTAAGTTCTACTTTTTCGTACCTCTTTTGCTTGGGCGTCCCGACCAGGACGCCCCGCGCAAAAAAAGGCCCACCCGCCATGACAGACGAAAAATACGTACGCGA
>JACRGH010000012.1 GCA_016212375.1 Microcaldota archaeon | reverse complement strand
TGGGGTTCACTACTATCGCCTTTGAGCCGCGGCGTTGGTTTTTCCAATCATTGCACAACGATTGTTGGAAAAGCCACGTCGTCAAAGGCGAAAAATTTTTCGGTTCCCGAATTCACCAACGCTAAACGGGACCACTACCCGGTCTTTGTGTGCGACCGGACCGGGCCGACTGCCGTATTCTGCTTGCACCAACCGCCTTTTCCCATTTTTTTACTGCCGATTTTCTCAATTCGCCGCTTCCGTGCTAGGCTTTATATTATTCGCCCCCGTATTTCCCGCTATGGCTTTTCCCTTTATCCGTGCCGCGTTAGCGGTCCTACTGGTCTCCTCGTTCGTTTTCGCTCTGTCGGCGGAAGATGTCGCACGGTTCTACCTCAAATCCGGCGAAACCATGAAATTGGAGCCCATCGTCGTTTCCGGCATCACGTACAACCTGGTCAAGATTGACGGCGAGCCGTCCTTGGTCTTGGCCCCGTCCGGTTCCACGTTCGAGCCGGTCGTTGACAAGGACCGATTGCTACCCATCGTCCAGGCCTATTCGAAAAACCTGTTCCAATCCAAGGATTTCCCAAAATCGGTAAAGCTGGTCAACGAGACCACGCCCATCATCGAAAAAATCGTTGGCGATTGCGTGATTGGCGCCAAACAATTCATCAAAGTAATCCCGACGCGCAGCATCCGCCTGGGAAAGGCCAACATCGGCCTGTATTACCTGATTAAAAGTTCCCAGACGTACAAAAGCGAACAGGATGCCATCACGTCGCTGAACCAATCCTTGCCCGCGTTCAGCGACGCGTATGATGTGTTCCTCCCGAACGGGAACCAATTCGGCGCCACGGTTGCATCCGGCGATACCGACGCCATCCTATCCGCATCCCAGGCGTTGCGTTCCAGCGCATCGGTGCTCAAGGCCCAATATGCCAATGTTTCCTCCTCGTACGCGGCCCTGGGGGCTTCCCGTGATTTCAACGCCATCCTGCTTTTCACGTTCTACGTCCAAGGCGAGGTCCACAACTGTTCATTAAACGGAAACGCCACCACTGCCCTATCACGGATTGAAAACGAGTTTTCCGACAAATCCCTCAAATCCAGCCCCCAACTTTCGGAGACCATTCTTTCGTTTACGACCGCACGCAATTCCACGGCCAGCAAGGACACGGCGTATGCCCTCCGCCAGGAAGACGCCGCAAAAACGGCCGCCGCGCTTAACAACCTGTCGTCCCAGTTCAACATTGCCGGCTACAAAGTCGAACTTAAGGCCCTGATTGCCAAAAAAGACGCGCTCAATGCCTCGTTGCTTTCCGTGAAGACAACGGGCCAGACCACGTCGTTTGATGCGGAAATCAAGGAAATCAATTCCCAACTGGCCGTATACAAATCCTCCTTGGCTCCGTACAAAACCGTCACTGCGGCAATCAAGGCCGCTTCGGAAAATTTCACGATTGCCCAGAAAAAATACGGCGATGCCGACAGCCGCATTACCGCGTTGGCCCAGGAGTTGAACTCGCTAAAGGCCAACGTTACCGCAAGCATGGCCTTGCTGTCCTCCGGAGATGCGGCCAAAGCATCCGCCCAATTCTCCGCGCAAGCGGTGCAGGCCAATGATTTGGCCGGCCGTGCTGGAGCCTTGCCTGCAAAAGGCAACGATTTGGATTTACCGGTCATCGGTGGCATCCTTCTGCTGATCGTGGTCCTCGCGGGAACGGTGTGGTACTTCCGGAAGATGAAAAGCCAAACGCCCAAGATGGGCACGGATTGAATTCGCCGTTTCACGAATTTTTGATTCTTTTTTCCGGCCAATCTGGCGCCCTCATTTTTCCAAAAGCTTAAGCTTGTGAATCAATTGAAAGAAAAAGTGTGGGATCTGAGATTTCAGAACGGTCGCCCCAGGAGGAACACGGCTGCAAGCGATGGTCAAAGCAGGACCATCGCAAAGCTGGTTCCCCCTTGGCCCGGCCTGGGCCTCGACCCCCGATTGAGCGGGTGAACCAAACGAAAATGAATGGGGGATCTGAGATTTGAACTCAGGTCACCAGCTGTCTTGCCCGGCAAACGAATTGCGCGTTTGCCAAGTCCCAAAGCTGGTAGGATGCCAGGCTACCCCAATCCCCCGATTGAACGTGAGAAACTTCTTCTTGGTGTTTTAGGGTTATAATCCTGTTTTTTTACAATCGGCCTGTAGAGCCCTGAAATTATTTCACACCTGGGCGGCTAATTTGGCTATGACCAAATTAACCAACGCCCAAGTCAGTTGGGCTGTACGAAACGTGACTTACGGACGCATAACCGCGAAAAAAGCCGCTTTGGCACTCGGC
>JACRGH010000008.1 GCA_016212375.1 Microcaldota archaeon | reverse complement strand
TTGGGAGTCAGTCGGAGCACGGCGCGAACGATACAGCCGTGCTAATGAGTTTTTTCCAGACGGCGCGTTTGCAGAACGAAAACTTCATCGAGTTTGTCCATGATTTGGCGGAAAACCGCCTACGAAACTAAACGGTTACGAGTAAGCCAATTTCATTTCCGTCACGCTCATGGATTCCATATTCGACGCATTGGTCTACCTGCTGGTCGGCATCCTGGTGTGGGAAGTGCTGCGCACGCGTGAGTCCATCCAGCGCCAACGCGAGCCGTGGGTCAAGCCGCTACGCGATTTGGGGCAGAAATGATAGAGGGAGAGAAGGCAAGCCGAAGCGTTTAAGCCCAAAGTCGCACCCAAGAAAACACATGTGGATTGGCCGTTTCAAAGTCTGGCATAAAGAAAGCGTAGCCATGCAGGCAAGCACAGGCCTGGATGCGCAGGCGCTGACGTACTACCTAGGAACATACACCGAAAAAGGGGAGCTGCACATGAGCCGGGTGGCCTATTTTGAAGGCCCGCAAAAAGAATTGTTCATCAAACGGTTTTCCAAAGACCACCGCGTCACAATATTCCGACGGGACGGAGACCAATTGTTCTACAGCTTACCCGCGTCCATCGTGTCGCACGTGGAAACTTTGGACCGCGACCTGTTTTTTGTCAAACCCATCCTGGTCAAGGACGGCCAGACCTTTTGGACGGTGGCATCATGGGACAAACGATGCGTCAACCGGCTCTATCGCAAACTCAAAGCATTGGCGCCGGACGTCCGCGTGCACCTCGAAAGCCTCACCCGCGGATCACTGGACTTGTTTTTGCCGCATGCATTGGTACGGATGACGGGGTTGCAAAAAAATGCCCTGGAGCTGGCGTTACAAGAGGGTTACTTTGACTTTCCCCGGAAGATGTCGCTAGACCAAATCGCCAAAAAACACAAACGGTCCCGCACCACCTTGCAAAGCCATTTGCGGAAAGCGGAGAAAAAAGCCATGACGGCCCTGTTGGGCCAAGGACGTTTCTAAGCAGGGTCAGAAGGGCAACCCTTTACTGATATTTAAAAAAATAGGCACTTGCCTACTGAAGGCTTAAGTTTGTAAAACGCCAGCATCTGAAGCCTATGCAATGGTTCGTGATGGAAGTGTGCCCCCGGAGCCACCCGTTGATGCTGGTGCCGCCGATGACGGGCTTTGCCGACCTGCGGGAATTCGGAGCCCCAAAAGCCATCGGCTATTCCCTGATTGACAGCCGGAATGGCGATGAAAAACTGATTTTTCCGCGGGAGCCGTTTTCAACCGCAGGGAAGGCCACCTTGGAAAAACTTCTGGTTAACCCGAAATGGGGCCTTGAATTAAACAACGAAATCGTGCAAAACAGCATCGCATTTTTCAACGCCACCGACAGCCGGCTCAAACATGCAGACCTCGCAACCAAAACCGACGTGGAACTTGGGAACATCTACGAGGAATTGGCGGATTACCAGCGCCGCTCGCACCTGCCCGGATTGGTATTGGTCGTGATGGAATTCGACCACCAATTGCTCACCCATTACCTGATGGACCACCTGCAATCCGTCATACGGGCCAAGAACCTCCCCTTTCGGGCAAGTGAGGCGTTTTCCATCCTGACCACGCCGCTGGAGGACAGTTACGCCCAAAAAGAGGAAATGTCTTTATTGAAAATCGCCACCGGCGTAAAGGATGCGCGCGTGCGCAAGCTGTTTGAAATCCAAGACCTGGAAATGCTTTCCACCCGATTGCAAAAGATGGACCCCGCTTTAAGCCAGGAACTGGATGCGCACGTCGAATCGTATTGTTGGTTGCCCTACATGTACGAAGGCCCGGCTTGGGACCGCCGCTACTTCCTTCAGGTGCTCCAAGGTCTGCTCAAAGCGGACGTCGACGCATTACTGCAAAGCGCGCAAAGCCGTCACGCCCGGACCCAAGAACAACAAAAGCAACTGCTGAGCCGACTGCAACTGGATGAAAAGCATACCCAACTGCTGCTTGTGGCGCAGGGAATGGTATTTACCAAGGGCTTCCGAAAGGACGCGCTATACCCTTTCTTCTGGCGGCTGGAGCCGTTTCTCAAAGAGGTCGCCAAGCGGCTCGGTCTTTCGCTCAAGCAGGTGCGCCGATTGATGCCATCGGAAATCCCCGCGGCCTTACGCAAACAAGCAGTCGTGGACGCCGACGAACTGAACGCCCGATTTGAGCACTACGTCCAGTACATCCACGAAGGGACGCGCGAATTTTTTTCAGGCTCTGAAGCGGACACGTTCATGGAACGCATTGAATTGGAAACGCACGACGCGTCAACCGAAGTCCGCGAATTGTCCGGCGAGTGCGCCTGTCCCGGCGTGGTGCGCGGCATTGCCCGATTGATTGAATCCCCATCCGACATGGCCAAAATGCAAACCGGCGACATCTTAATAGCTCACGCCACCAACCCCGATATCGTGCCGGCGATGAAGATGGCCGGGGCGATTGTCACGGACATGGGCGGCATCACGTGTCACGCCGCCATCGTCTCGCGGGAGCTGAAAATCCCGTGCGTCATCGGTACGAAAGTGGCAACCGCGGTGCTAAAAGACGGTGATGCTGTGGAAGTTGACGCCAACCATGGAAAAGTGACGAAAATCGGTTGAAACAAAACCGGCTTAGAAAAAAAAGAAAAAAAGCAAAATCAAAAAAAACAAACCCGCCCTCCAATAAAATCAACACCAAAATAAGAAAACACCCCGGGCCAACTCAATGCCAAAAACGTGCAACCGCCATCCAGCGTCTGAAGGTTCAAAAAGCCTCGTTGCCATGAAAGCAAAATGAATCCGAGGTGTCGATCATGAGTTTCGTCTTACCGTTTTCACAGCTTGGAAAAGAACATGTCAGCATCGCCGGCGGCAAAGGCGCCCAGTTAGGAGAGATTACCAAAGCGGGAATCCCCGTGCCGCCCGGGTTCGTCGTTTTGACGGCCTCGTTCGACGAGATGCTGGAGGAAAACAAGCTCAAGTCCACCATCGCTGAAATCCTCAAGCACGTGGACATCAAAAAAACCGACACGGTCAATGCCGCATCGGAGGAAATCCGCGCCATCATCGCCAAAGCATCGGTACCCAAGAACGTAGAAAAGGAAATCCACGCCGCGTTTGAGACGCTGGGCGCCCAGTACGTCGCGGTACGCTCCTCGGCCACCGCGGAAGACGCATCCGCCGCATCGTGGGCCGGCGAGCTTGAGACGTATTTGAACATTGAGCGGCCCGACCTTATGCACAACGTCAAACAATGCTGGTCTTCCCTGTTCACGGCGCGCGCCATTTTCTACAGGATTGAAAAAAACATGGCGGCCACTTCAATTTCAGTGGCGGTCGTGGTGCAGAAAATGGTCCAATCGGAAGTCGCCGGCGTCGCCTTTACGGTCCACCCCGTCACGCAAGACCACAACCAGATGGTCATCGAGGCCGGTTGGGGCCTTGGCGAGGCCGTTGTCGGCGGATTGGTCACGCCGGACAACTACGTCGTTGACAAAGCCGAGCAGTTGTTGCTGGACGTCACGGTCAACGCCCAGGAAAAAATGATCGCCAAGGACAAAACGGGCAAGACGCACGAAATTCCGGTGCCCATGGACAAGCGCGAGAAACAAAAGCTGGACGGCCGGACCATCATGAAGATGGCGGACCTTTTTGCAAACATCGAAAAACACTACGGAAAACCGCAGGACATCGAATGGGCGTATGAGAGCGGAAAGGTCTTCGTGGTACAGACACGGCCCATCACCACGCTCAAATGATGCACCCGATTACGATGCTGAAGTGAAGGGCCATCCGGGGGAAGCGCCATTTTTTCATATCGGGACCATTATAGCAAACCGCGAAAGTTTCGCAAGACTTTCGCGCCGTTTGCTAGATAGCAATCCCGGACTATTTTGTCGGGTTACTTTCCGGGATTGCTATAGCACAAGCTATTTATACAACGCCCCACATTAATAATTACTAATAAGTAGTAACAAAAAACAAAGCGCTCGCCAAAGCATCGTGAACTAAAATGGAAGGACTTGACACATTCGTACTGTTCATCGCCATCACGGTAGCCATCACGCTCTGGCAGATGTTCAACGACCGTTCCTTGACGCCCACGGCGCGAACCAACTACCACGCCGACCAGATTTACGGCGACTAAACCAATAGCGTCGACCGCAATCTTCCACCACCAAAGCGGTCCTCCGGACTTTTTTTGCAAGTTCTGAAACACCAGCGTACGCTCTTTAAATCGACTAAAGACCAGATTTTCATTCCATGACCATACAACTGGAAGTCATCGAGCATGAATTCAACGCATGTCCGTTTCCCATTTTCACCCTGGGTGAGGCCGTCACCTCCCGATGGAAGCGCCACTTGGGAGCCGACCAAACGGCATTTTGCATCGATGTTCACGGCACCAACATCCGGTGGGTCGTGGACACGCCATCGTGGAACGCGGCTTGCCAGGCCATGTTCAACAATGTGAGCACGGACGCCGATTTTTTCCCCCATCTGCAAGCGGACGTGGAGCGCACCTGCAACGACCTATGGGCGTTTACGGAAGCCTGGAAGACCCGCGATTTTTCCAAATGCTCTGACGAGCAACTGGCCACGGAATATCAGGCCTATCTTTCAAAACTGCGCGCCACGTTCGAATATGGCGTCCAACTGGTCCTATTGGACTTCAACCCACCCTTACTCACGAATCACCTGCAAGCGATTGCCAACCTTAGGTTCGGCGCAAAACACGCCACCGACGCATTCATCACGCTGACCACCAACGTCGAGAAGCGGACGTTTGCCAAGCGCCAAGAATTGGATTTCTTACGGATTTTGACGCTGGAACCATCGGAACAACCAGCCGAACTGCAAGGACACGCCGAGCAATTCGGGTTTTTGTCCTATGGTCTGCGCGGACCACTGACATGGACGTCGCAATATTTCACGGAAATGGCCCAGGCATGCCGGAAACAACGCCTTGATGCGGCCGCCAAACTGGAAGAAGACCGGGCCAACACAACCAACACCGGCGAAAAAATCGCCGAATTAGAAAAGGTCCTGAGCGCGGAAGAAAAAACAGCGTTCAGCATCGGCCGCAACTTGATGTTCCTCAAACCGTGGCGCAAAGAAATGCAATCCCGCACCTACCCCATCACCGAACGGCTGCTCAAAGAAATCGCCCGCCGACTTGATGTGCCGTTCGAATACGTGCGCTACATGACCGAAGCCGAAGTGGTCCACGCGCTCAAAATCGGAAAGGCCGATAACGACTTGCTTGCCAGCCGCAAGAAGCGCTGCTTCGTCCACAGTTTCGAGGGAGTCACCAACATCTACGCCGGCATTGAAGCGGATAGGTGGGCCGACAAAGTCGCACCGGAGCCCGACGTCAAAGCCGACACCTTACATGGGACTCCGGCCACCGTGGGCCACGCAAAAGGAACCGCAAGAATCGTGAACACGCCGGAAGACATACAAAAAATGCAACCCGGAGACATCCTCTTATCGGTGGCAACAAATCCGTTCCTCATGCCGGCCATCAAAAAAGCGGCCGCCATTGTAACGGACCAAGGGGGCCTGACGTGCCATGCGGCGATTGTGTCACGCGAATTCGGCATCCCGTGCGTCGTCGGCACGCGCCATGCCACACGGGTTTTTAAGGACGGGGACCGATTGGACGTGGATGCGCATACGGGCGTTGTCAAGAAAGTCTGAAACCCCGACAGGCATCTCCGCACCCCCACCAAAGCCGCGCGTCCGGCATTCTTTTATGTCCTTTCAGCCCCAGCCTTGCTTCGGAAACAAGTGGGGATAAAATCAAATGATTGAACTCGGCCTACGCCCTTTGACCATCCAAGATGTCGTCCAAGTGGCACGCCAAGGTGAGAAAGTCGAATTAGCCCAAGCCGCCCGCAGTCGCATTACCGCCACCCGAAAAGTGGTGGATGACACCATTGCCGCCGGCACCGTGGCATACGGCATCAGCACCGGATTTGGCGCGTTGAAGAACAAGTTCATCAGTGCGGCGGACCAGACGCAATTGCAGAAAAACTTTTTGTCCAGCCACGCCGTAGGCGTCGGCCCGGCGTTTTCCGAGGAAGTCAGCCGCGCCATCGTATTGGTGTCAGCCAACGGTTTGTCGCAAGGCCACTCCGGCGTCCGGCTGCAAACGGTGCAGACCATGCTGGAACTTCTCAACAAGGGCGTCCACCCCGTGATTCCTGAAAAAGGCTCGGTGGGGGCTAGCGGTGATTTGGCGCCGTTGGCGCACATGGCGCAAGTCTTGACCGGAAACGGCGACGCAATTTTCAAAGGAAAACGCATGACCGCAACCGATGCGCTTAAAGCCGCCGGCATCACGCCACTTGTTTTGGAAGCCAAGGAAGGGTTGGGTCTGTCCAATGGAACAGCCGCCATGACTGCAGTCGGCGCATTGGCTGTTCACGATTCCGAAATCCTGGCGGAAACCGCGGACATTACGGCCGCCATGTCGCTGGAAGCGCTGATGGGCACGGACACGGCATTCGACGAGCGCATTCACGGCACCAAAATCCACCCAGGCCAACACGCCGTTGCCGCCCACATGCGCCAATTGACCAAAGAAAGCCGCATTATTGCATCGCACCGGGATTGTGACCGCGTGCAGGATGCGTACAGCCTCCGGTGCATTCCGCAAGTCCACGGTGCCTCAAGGGACGCCATCGCTTATTCCCGCCGAGTGGTGGAAACGGAAATGAATTCAGCAACGGACAACCCGCTCATCTTCAACAACGGTGAGAAATCCGACATTTTGTCCGGCGGCAACTTCCACGGCCAACCCGTTGCGCTCGTCATGGACTTTTTAGGCATTGCCGTAGCCGAATTGGGCAACATTTCCGAGCGCCGCACGTTCCGCCTTGTCGACCCCAAACTCAACGAGGGCCTTCCCGCATTCCTCATCCAAGACAGCGGCCTAAACTCCGGCTACATGATTGTCCAATACACCGCCGCCGCACTCGTATCGGAAAACAAAGTCTTAGCACATCCGGCATCCGTCGACTCCATTCCCACGTGCGCCAACCAGGAGGACCACGTCAGCATGGGCACCATCGGAGCCCGCAATGCCGCCCAGATTATCGACAACGTCCAACACGTCATCGCCATCGAGGCGTTGTGTGCGGCACAAGCGTTGGACTTCCGCTTGCCCCTGAAAGCCGGAAACGGAACGAAAAAAGCCCACGACTGCGTCCGTCAAAACGTGCCGCACGTCCAAACCGACCGGCCCATCCAACCAGACATCCTGACATGCCGGGAGTTGGTCAAATCCGGACAGCTGCTCCAATCAACCCAATCGCAATCGATTCAAAGCGCAACGTGATTTCTCCAAATGCCACGGCCCATGTTTTACGAAGAGCGCCCCACCAAAGCCATTTTCCCCAACACGGAAAAAACGTGCAAAACGTGGGAATCGGAAGCCGCATTGCGGATGCTCCAAAACAATGTCAGCCCGCCCATTGCCAACCAGCCGGAAGAACTGATTGTCTACGGCGGCTCGGGTCGTGCGGCACGGAATTGGCGCGCCTACAATGACATTGTCCGTTGCCTTGAAAGCCTGGAACCGGCCGAAACACTATTGGTGCAATCCGGAAAACCCGTCGCAGTCTTCCAAACCTTCGAGCACGCCCCGCGCGTCCTGATTGCCAATTCAAACTTAGTGCCCCATTGGGCGACTCAAGGTGAGTTCGACCGGTTGGACCAAATGGGTTTGACGATGTATGGCCAGATGACGGCCGGCTCCTGGATTTACATCGGAACACAAGGCATTTTGCAAGGCACGTATGAAACGTTTGCCGCGCTTGCCCAAAAGCACTACGGCGTACCGACCCTGAAAGGCAAATTTGTTCTAACCGCAGGCCTTGGCGGCATGTCCGGCGCACAACCGCATGCCGTGACATTCAACGAAGGGGTAGTGCTAGACGTGGAAGTGCGCCGCGAACGCGTGGCGCGCAAAGTCAAGGAAGGGTATTGTGACAAAATGACGGAAAGCCTGGACCAAGCCGTGACGTGGATCAATGACGCCAAAACCAGAGGTGAGCCGCTTTCCATCGGGTTAGTGGGAAATGCCGCCACTGTCCACGCCGAATTGATCTTACGCAACATTACGCCGGACATCGTCACCGACCAGACGTCATCACACGACCTTCTGGCGTACGTTCCGGAAGGCAATCTGGAAGAGCTGGACCGATTGCGTGAACAGAATCCGGCCGAATATCAAAAACGCGCCCTGCAAGCCATCAAAAAACAAACTGAAGCCATTTTGGAGATGCAAAAACGCGGCGCCATCTGCTTTGACTACGGCAACAATTTGCGGCGGCAGGCGGAGATTGCCGGAGTCCAGGGCATCCGGAAAACCGATGGGACAGGACAATGGGCCTATCCCGGCTTTGTCTTGGAATACGTGCGGCCCCTGTTCTGCGAAGGCAAAGGGCCTTTCCGCTGGGCCGCCTTATCGGGCAACAAAAAAGACATCCAAATCATCGACAGAGCCTTGTTGGACACGTTTCCCGAAGACAAACTCTTAAGCCGCTGGATTACGTTGGCGCAACAAAAAGTGCCGCAAATCGGCCTTCCGAGCCGCGTGTGTTGGCTGGGTTATGGGGAGCGTGCCAAATTCGGCAAAATCATCAACGACTTAGTCGCATCGGGTGAAGTCCTTGCCCCCGTGGTCATCGGACGCGACCACCTCGACTCCGGCTCCGTCGCCTCACCCAACCGCGAAACGGAAGGGATGCAGGACGGTTCGGATGCCATTGCGGACTGGCCCATCCTCAACGCGTTGGTCAACACGGCGGCAGGTGCCGATTGGGTGTCGTTTCATCATGGCGGAGGCGTGGGCATCAGTTACAGCTTGCATGCCGGCATGGTCGTGGTGGCGACGGGCACGAAAGAAAAGGAAAAACGGCTGCAACGCGTGCTCACCACGGACCCGGGCATGGGCGTGGCACGGCATGCGGATGCGGGCTACTACATCGCAATAAAGACGGCGAAAGGAAAAGGCGTGAAGATTCCGAGGATTACGTATTAAATTTTTGTTTGAATGATTGCCAAAGCGTTTGACTTTTGCTTTTCAGCGAGAGGCAAAACGGCATCCAACTCTTTTTCCAATCCTGCCTTGAACTCATCATCCTTAATCGAGGAAAGGTTGATGTTCACATTGTACCCCGCACCCTGAAGTCCCGCATAGACCATCTGAATCCCGGTGCCCACGTCGGAGGCCACGGTGGGACTGCACAATTGGGCAACGGTTTGGCCCGCTTCAAGCACCCTCAAGCTGGATTGCATCGTTTCCAGCGGCACCGAAGCGGCGTGCTGGAATGCGGTTTGGACGGCCTCGGAGCGTTTGGCTTTGTCGGCATCCGTGCCTTTCGGCAAAGCAAAAGCGGCCAGGACGTGATTGAACGCCGCCGTGTCATCGTCCACCAATTGCATCAAACGGTTTTTTTCTTTTTCAAGTCGGGGCAAAAAATCGGAAAGGATTTGGTTCGACTCCTTTTTCACGGAAATCCGGATAGCCATTACTAGAAGGCCGGCACCCAAGGCTGCGCTTAAAGCCGAGACCGAACCGCCACCGGGTGCGGGCACGTCGGAGGCCACTTGGTCCACGAAGTCAACGACTTTTTTTTCCACAAGCTTTTTTTCCATGTCGATTCGAAACTCCGAATTCATTCAATCAAACGCGCTTCAATCACTTGGTCGGATTTGAATTTTTCCAGGCGCAAGTAAAAATCCGCCGTGTCCGACAAAGCCTGCAGAGGCACCATGCCGATGATTTCACTTTCAATGACTTGGACGCCGTGTTTTTGGGCTTCGGCTTTGACGGCCTCGAATGCCTTGAAAATCGGCGTTTCCAAGTAATTGGTCAAATTCATGGAAACCTGCACGATTCCCTTTTCCTTGATTACAAATCCCATGGCCTTGACGCATTTGAGGCCGCCATCCTTTTCACGCACGGCTTTGGCAATGGCTTTTGCAATGGAAACATCAGTCGTGGCGAGGTTCACGTTGAACGCAACCAACGGCATCCGGGCGCAGACACCAGTAAAGCCAGCGGAAGGATGCATAGTCGTCGGGCCGTAATCGGGCTTGCGCGGACCATTCGGATTGGTTTGAAATTCGGTTTTAATGCCCTCGTACTCGCCACGGCGCACATCGGCCAAGTTGGTGCGGGACGGTGTCTTAGCGGCGGATTCATAGAGGTAAACAGGAATGCCCAGTTCGTCCCCGATTTTTTGGCCCACATCATTTGCCAGTTCCACACACTCAGCCATGGTGACGCCCTGGATGGGAATAAAGGGAATCACGTCGGTCGCGCCCATGCGGGGGTGCTGGCCGTGGTGTTTTTCCATGTCGATGAGTTTTGAAGCCAATTTACACGCGGCAAAGGCGGCGGTTTTCACGGCCTCCGGCTCGCCCAAATAGGACACGTCGAGGCGGTTGTGGTCGGCATCGGCCAACGAAGAAAGGACCGTGATGCCAGGAACGGACTTGATTTCCGCGACAATCGCATCGATTTTTTTTTGGTCTTTTCCTTCGCTGAAATTAGGCACGCATTCCACGATTTTTTTAGCCATAAGTTCGATACACCTGAAATAGTACGGGCCATGAAAACGGTCCCATAGCCGCGTAAGTTACCCGTTCTGATTGTCTTAGGTTTTTCTGTTGGTTTGCCACCGTTTTTAATGATTGCAACGCGCTAAGTTGGTATTATGCCCAAACCCAAAGCCACGCTCATCATCCAAAACGCCGCCGAATTGCTTACAATGGCGTCCAACGGCAAGCCGCTTGCAGGCAAAGCCGCTGGAAACGTCGGCACCATCCCGAACGGCGCCATGGCCATCGCCGGCGAACGCATCATCGCGGTCGGCACCACGTCGGCCGTGCTCAAAGCGGTGGACGCAACGGATGCCCGAATCATTGACGCAACCGGAAAGACCGTCCTGCCGGGTTTCGTGGACTGCCACACGCACCTGGTTTTCGCCGGCTCGCGCGAAGAGGAAGTGGAACTGAAAGCCCAAGGCGTTCCCTATTTGGAAATCCTCAAACGTGGAGGAGGCATCCACAAAACGGTTCGAAAGACCCGTGCCGCAACCGAAGCCCAACTGGTCCAAAACGCCACCCGCACCCTTCAAACCATGTTGCAACTGGGCACCACGACGGTCGAGGCCAAATCCGGATACGGCCTGGAAATGAAGACCGAAATGAAACTACTGGATGCCGCCACGAAAGCCGCCAAACAATCGCCGGTAGACGTCATCAACACCTTTTTGGGCGCACACGCCGTGCCACAGGACCTGACGGCCGATCAATACACGAAAGCCGTCATTGACAACATGATTCCGGAAGCCCAACGCCGTGCCGAATATTGCGACGTGTTCTGCGAAAAAGACGTTTTTACCGTGGACCAAAGCCGCCGCATCCTAGAAGCCGGAAAAAAAGCCGGACTAAAGACGCGAATCCACGCCGACCAACTGCACCAAACCGGCGGAGCGGAATTAGCCGCCGATTTGAAAGCCACTAGTGCCGACCACCTGATTCACGCCTCAAGTTCAGGCATTGCCGCCATGGCCAAAAACGGCACCGTCGCGGTACTTCTGCCGGCCACGGGCCTCTCGTCATTGCTTCCATACGCCAATGCCCGCGCGTTCATCGACGCCGGCGTTCCCGTCGCATTGGGCACCGATTTCAACCCCAATTGTTGGTGCGAGTCGATGCCGTTTTCAATTGCCCTGGCGTGCCGTTACCTCAAGATGACTCCAAGCGAAGCCATCGCCGCCGCGACCATCAACTCAGCCGCTTCCTTGGACCGCGCCGACTCAATCGGCAGTCTGGAATTGGGCAAGCAGGCCGACATCTTGGTGTTGGATGCGCCGAACCATACGTTCCTGGCGTACCAATTCGGCGTGAACCGGATTGAGACGGTTGTAAAGAAAGGGAAAGTCGTAGTGGAAAACGAAACTTCGAAAATGCCAACGTGATTCAGAATGTGGGTCGCTGAACTGAAACTCTGGCATGAAGGCTCGGAGATTTTGGAAATCACCAAGAAGTACGACGTGACCGCGTACAGCGTCTACCTCAACGTTTTTACCCGCAAAGGACACTCCCACATCAGCAAAGTCATGGCCATCCATGGAAAGGATGCCAAAAACGCCATCACCGAACTTGTCCGCGTCATGAAACGCTACCGCATCGTGCGCGTGCAAGGCAACTACATCTTTTTCACCATCCCCATCGGCACGCTATCGTACCACACGTCGTTTTTGGATGAAAACGTCTTTTTCGTCAAGCCTTTCCGGATAGAAGGGGGTTACGAGTATTGGACGGTCGCATCCTGGGACAAGAACAACATCCACCGGCTCTTGCGCAACATCCAGCGGGACGACCCGCACTCCAAGGTGGATTTGCTAAAGCTAAAACAGGAACCGCCGGAATCGTTTGTCCCGGATGCCATGGCACGACTTGGAACGGTACAGTCCCGCGTGCTCCAAGACGCCATCGCATCCGAATATTATGGCTACCCCCGGAAAGTGTCACTCAAGGAATTGGCCAAACGGCTGCACCTCGCGCCGGCAACGGTCCGGGAGCATTTGCGAAAAGCCGAGGCCAAGGTTTTGCCGGCGGCAACTGAGCAGATGGTCCGGGAGTGAGTACCGGCAAAGTTCAGACCCTCTGGAAAAAAAGCGTCAAACCGCGCATGCGCGGGCCAAACCTATAAAGCGGCCGCCGTCACCGTTTTCTATATGGACGCACTAGCCGTCAAGCGGATTGAAAAAACGGACCAGCTGGAGCATTTTGACGAATCAAATGCCGACCCGTGGATGCTCGCTGAAGAAATTCCCGATATGGACCTGTTTTTCTCTCAGGGGTGGCAGAAAAGTTTCGTCAACGTCTTGGCCAATAGCTGCGGCTTGAATTACACGCGGGTGTTGTCGTTTTGGCGTGGCCACCACATGCAATACTATTTCGGCACCAAAGATTGCCACGATTTTGCCAAGCACCTGCTTACCAAGCTGAAAGACGACCCGACCTGGGGCGCCACCATCAACCGGAACATCATCTGGTATTCCGACCAACTGGTCCAGCAGGCTAAATCGGCGCACACGTTGGACCTCACGGAACAAAGCAATGAGCAACTGTGGGACCACTTTGCCGAACACGTCCGCCGGCACGCCGCGTTGTACGAGTGGGGCTGGTTGCCGAATGCCATTGACATGTTCCACCCCGAATTCACCAATTACCTCAAGGCGGTTTTGCGCGGCATGGTGGACGACGAGGAAGAGGTCAACACCGCCTTGGTCGTGCTGACCACCTCGGAAAAAGAAACCATCGCCACCTTGGAAAACAAAGACCTGGTGCGGTTGGCACTCAAAGTCAAAGGCGATAAAGGCTTTGCCAAAGCGTTCAAGCGGGATCCAAATGATGCCAGCAGCGGGGATGCCGTTCAGCGTGCCATGGCCCAAACCCCGCCGAAATTCCGCGCCGACTTCCAAACCATTTGCGACAAATACCACCACCTCAAGTTCATGTACCACGGAACGGCCGGCACGCTGGAAGACGTCTACACCGCCATCCACACCCTCTTGGAAAGCAAGAAGAACCTGGCCAAAGAGTTGGAACGGATTGAACAATTGCCGTTTGTTACACGCAAAGCCAAAGGCCAGATGCAAAAGGAACTGTATCTGACGAAAAAACAGGCCCAACTGTTCGACGTCTTCGCGGAATTCATGTACACCAAATGGTACCGCCGGAACGCCCAGATATTGTCACTTTTCCACCTGGAGCCACTAATGAAAGAAATCGCCGTCCGCATCAACGTGTCCTTGGACAACGTCCGCACCATGCTCTGGAGCGAAGTGCATGATGCCTTGGAGGACCCAAAAGCCAATGGCGGTGCCCGCTTGAAAAAAACCCTGGACGCGCGCTTTCCTTATTTTGCATATTATGCGGAAAACGGCAAAGAAGAAATTTTTCTTGGAAAAGATGCGGAAGCGCTGGAAAAGAAAGCCAGGACGCAGACGTTTGACGCCAACGCCAAAGAAATTCACGGCCAGACCGCCTGCTTAGGCAAAGCATCAGGCACCGCCAAAATTCTCCACGGCCAAAAAGACTTGCACAAGATGCAACGGGGCGACGTGCTGGTGGCCATTGCAACGGATCCGGACCTGGTGCCGGCCATGAAATTGGCGGCGGCCATCGTGACGGAGCAAGGCGGTGTGACCAGCCATGCGGCCATCGTCAGCCGGGAGTTGGGCGTGCCCTGCGTCATCGGCACCAAGATTGCAACGAAGTGGCTCAAAGACGGCGACAAAGTTGAAGTGGACGCGACCAAGGGAACGGTTCGAAAACTCTGAAAAGAAAAAAGCGGACGCGCAAAACGTAAAAGCCAAAAATCAAAGAACGATGGCGTCCTTGAACGGCTTGAAATCGTTGTCCAAAGTCAAGAGTTTTGCACCATAGTATTCCGCGGTCGACCAGATGATGGCATCGTTCATCGCCAAACCGTCTTTCTTATGCACGAAGTACACCTGCCCGGCACGATCGGCAATCGCCACGGTAATCCCTTTGACGTCAGACTTGCGGGAAAGACTTTCCAAAACGGAGGCAACGTTCTTGCAACCATACGCATGGAGTTTGCCGGAAAATTCCGCCAACACGATTTCCGGAACAATCCAGCGCTTACCATCGGCATGATGCCGAACCAAGGCAACTTTTGGACCCGTCTGGGTCAGTTCGACCAGCACCGACGTGTCAATAACGATCCAGTCTTCCATCGGATTCTTTCCTCATCTGCCGGATGCTCGGACCTGCTTTGTCCAATCCGGGAAACTTGCCGTAGAATTCTTCGAAAGGCGGAATCCGCTCCAAAACCAATCGGCTCTTTTCGATGCGGACCTTCATTTTCTCCCCTTTCTTCAACTGCAGCTGTTCGCGGAATTTTTTAGGCACGACCACTTGGTACTTCGGCGACACCGTAACCACATCCTCTATCGATTCCATACGTATTACGATACGAATCGATCTATTTATGACTTTTCATCTTGGATTGCGACGTTTTGTTTCTTCAAACGTGAGCCCGGAACGTGTTTTAAGCCTTGGGTAGAAAAAAGGTCCACCGATGATAGAAAAACGGGGACTGCAAACGGGACGCTTCACCCACAAAGGATTCCACGGCATCCTGCACACGTTCTTTCCAGTAGCCGAGGCGCCTCTTTTGCCCCTGAAAGGCCAATACGGCGATTGCTTCAAACGAACCTTGTTTTTCGTGCACGACGATTACGTCGAGTGGTTCTGGGATGCCGAGGAGATGGACCGCATCGGCCGAAACGTCATCGAACATGCCACTCAAAACCGAAGTTTCTTACCGCGCCTGCTCCGCCAATGGCACGGTTTGGTCCGGAACTTCGAACACCAAATCCACGCCGTCCAACTTGCAGACCTGTCCGCCTTAAGCGATGCCGACCTGCTTTCGCTTTACGCGAAGTTCTACCACGCCTACACCGCAGAATTCGGCCTTGCATTAAGCTTGCAGGATCCCGTTTCCATGCACGCGGATTCATTGGTCGAGCCGACGCTCAGGCAATTCCTTACAACCAAAGGCCTGAACAGCAAGTTCAACGACATCTACGCGGTTTTGTTCGCCCCCACCAAAGCTTCTTTTTTGGCCCGCGAACAGGAAGAATTGCTGAAAATCGCCGCCCAAGTCCACCACCGCCACGCTTGGGAAAAACTCAAGAACGACCCCGCCCGCATCACCGACTTCCCCGCTTTGGAAAAACAACTCCAACATCATGCCGAAAAATACTTCTGGATTTCCAACAACTACGCGAAAACGCCGGTCCTGACCGTTGGAGACTTCCTTGCCCGCGCATTGGATGAAAATGATCCGCTGAACCAAATCAGGCACCACCAAACGGAATTGGCCAAGAACCGCCACTACAAAGCGGCACTGGCCCGAAAGCTCAAATTGCCCCACGACATCAAAACCTTGGTCCGAATCGGGGAGACGTTCAGCTACATGCAGGACGAGCGGAAAAAATACGTCCTGATTTCGAACCATTTCCAAATGCGGTTCCTCAAGGAAATCAGCCGGAGAACCGGCCAGAGCCTCAAACGGTTGCAAAACGTCGTTTTTTCGGAGTTGGCCGAGGTCCTGGCCGGCAATTTTGATTGGAAAAAAGCCGACGCCCGGGCCCGATTTTGTTTCTGCCTGCAAACACCAGGCAAATGGGAAATCGTGGAAGGAAAAAAGGCGCAAGACATTTTTAAAAAGCACTTTCAAAACCGCGACGCGACAGGCCACCAAATGACGGGCAAAACAAAAGATGGAAAAATCAACGAATTAGTTCTTCACGGCACCTGCGCCAACCCCGGTTACGCCAAAGGGCCGGTGAAAATCATCCGCAAGACGCACGACCTCATCAACATGAAACAAGGCGACATCCTCGTCGCTTCAATGACCCGGCCGGAAATGTTGGTGGCCTTGAAAAAAGCCGCGGCCATTGTCACGGACGAGGGCGGCATAACGTCCCACGCGGCCGTCGTGTCACGGGAATTGGGGATTCCGTGTCTGATTGGGACCAAGCACGCCACGAAATGGCTCAAAGATGGCGACTGGGTGGACGTGGATGCGAAGAAAGGAATGGTTCACAAAGTACCTTAAAGCAAAAGGTACTGATTGTCCAAATGGCTCAATACAATCCCGAAACGTACGTTCGAGCAATATGGAATGAAGATCTTGGACATCATCTGGCCCGTAACAACAGATTCCCATCGGGAAGGGGTCTTATAATGGAAGTGCTACGTCCGGAAAGCACGCACCAACAGACCAAACACACGCTCATTTTTTACCCGAAACCCAAACATGCGCAAGCGTTCGCCAACATTCATCCGTTTGTGGACGCTCGAGAACCGGAATACGACTACCCGACATCCGTCGGAGTCCTCGACCTGCATATCGATCATGCATCGAAAAAAATGACGGTCCCGTATCTTATCACGAATTTCATAAAAAAAGAAGGATTTCCGCGTGGCTTGCTTACCCATTATGGCGGATTCCGGTACCGATTATGGAAGCGCGTGTTTGAATTGGCCGATAAACATGGAATCGAACGTATTCTATTCAATTTGGAAATGCGTCCAAATGGAAAGCTATATGGGCCCCAAAGTCTCGAGGCGTTCAAAAAAGTGGCAAAAGAACATGGGTACGACCTTCCAGATATCAATATGGAACGAATAAAAAAAAGCGGAACCGGCTACGCCATTGCCACGCGAAGACCTTAACGTTGGCCAGGACAATACCCACTTAAAACACAGCTAGCACAAACTTATCTCAAGTTGCCGAGGTGGCAGAGTGGTTATCGCGCTGGTCTTGAACGGCTAACATAAGGCCGAAGAAAACCAGTGCCCTCACGGGCTCAGGAGTTCGAATCTCCTCCTCGGCGTATTCTTTTTCTCACCCAAAGACCGCGCTTTGGGCGCAGTGGGTGACAGGCAAACAGAGGATAGGAACGGAGATGTGGCGGGGGGAAGGTTCAACCTGGAGACAGCGTCAAGATTTTTTCACCTGTGCCAAATACGCCTCCAACCCCTCAAACGTACCCGTCCATCCGCCCGTCATGCTGTCGCGGCCGGCGTCAAATGTCGCCATTTCGGATTCCGTCGCGTCCATTGGTATCCAGACCAAAGTCAATTCGGTTTTCCCGGCGGCGGTTTTTGCCAAAGTCAACGTCGTGAGCAATTGAAGGGGCCAGTCCGGAGCGAAGGGGTGGCGCGTAATCCCGCCCGTTTCATCGGAAAAGGAGTTGACCCAGACCATCTTGGAAATCGGCTGGATTTCGCGATAGACAAATTTACCCCACATGGCCTTTCCGTCAGGCGAGCGCATGCCATAGAAGTAGGTGCCGCCGACGCGCAAGTCCATCGCGCTTTTCAGCACGGTGAAACCCTTCGGTCCCCACCAGTCCTTCATGCGAGCAGGGTCGGTGAAAGCGGCCCAGACCAACTCGCGCGGCGCGTCCAGGATGCGGAAGATGATGAACGGCTCGAGCGCAGGGGCCATATGCCGTTTAACAACAGGGCCCGATTTAAGCCTTTTTCCGTCGAAAGAAAACAGCGGGATAACCCGTCCACCCATCGCCCATCGTCACGTTAAAATACGCGTCCGCGGTACTTTGATTGAAACCTATGGGCCTGATCAAAGTCGCACACGATTTCGAGCACAAACGGCCGTTCAAACGGTACGTCATGTTGGGCGCCATCGCCGCGCTGATCATCGTGCTGACGGTGATGAACGCCATCATCGTCGAAAAACGCGCGCCCGCAGAGGCGGTGGCCGAAACGTTCTGCACGTTGCTTTACACCGATTGCACGGCAACAGAAAATTTAAGCACGAAATTGGCCCACGTTTTTTTGGGCCTGACGACCATGACTATTTTAGTATTGTTGATATCAGAGGGGGTGGATTACGCGATGAAACTGGATTTGAAAGGACGCAAAATCGAGCGGGCCATCGGCTCTTACGAGCGGCACGTCATCGTGTGCGGCTACGGCGCACTGGGCCGGACCGTGACGGAAGCGTTTGAAAAACACGGCGAAAACTATGTTATCGTGGATTTGGACCCCAAAGTCTGCGCGCGCTTAAAAGAAATGGGAACCCCCGTGGTGGAAGGCGATGCGTTGGATGGAAAAATATTAGAAAAAGCAGGAGCCAAGCGGGCCAAACGCCTCGTGTCCGCATTGCCCACCGATTCAAGCAACGTCTTTTTGACCCTGACGGCAAAAGAAATCAACCCGCTCATCACGGTGGCCACCCGCGCCTACACCGAAGAGGCCATCAAGAAGCTCCATAGGGCCGGCGCCGACGTCATCGTGATGCCGGAAATCGTGGGCGGAAAGGAATTGGCGCGCGAAATCATGAATCTGGACGGTTCGCACGGAAAAGAACTGATAAGCCGGGTTTCGGTCAAATAAAGGGGACGCAAACAGGGCGTCTTTCCGCCGCTGGTCTAAAAAAAAGGCTAGGCTCCAAAGTAGATAAATTCAGGATGAAACGGACGGCTTTGCTTTTGCACGCATTTTTCGAACCACGAGCATCAGATGGCCTGAAACATCAACGGGATTGCGGAGGCCGAACTCCGGATTGAAGTGGGAATCGGAATGCTCGACACAATAACCATGTTCGCGGAAAAAATCCAGTATGGCGGTATTGCTGGTCGGACGGAAGCGATGGAACCGATTTGCAATGCCCGAATTGATGGTGTTTTGGATGACGATGCGCCCGCCGGGCAATATGAGCCGGTCCAAATTACACAATACCGGATTGAAGTTAAGATAGTTGAGAACGTCGGAAACCACGATGGTGTGAAAGCGCGGCCAATTCCTTGTTTGGTTGCGCCCGTGGCTTTTGATGAATCGGTTGATGTGGTGCAGGATAAGGGGGTCCACGTAATCCGGAAGGTCATGTGCATCCAGACGGACCGATAAAAAAGGCGGACGGTAGGAAACGGCGTTTGGTTCCGACCAGTCCACCCGGACGACGCGTTTGCCGCGATAGGGATAATAGATGGCGTTGGAACGGCGGGGCATTCCGGTTGCACCATCGGCCTGAAACATCGGCCCGCTTCCAAGATCCAAAATGTGACGGCCCAGCTTGCGTTGGATATCCATCTGCCGGAGGATGGAACCCAATGATTTTTGTTTAAGCACGCTATCGTAGTTCACGGCCGAGCGTTCGGCGGACCACGCCTGCCGGTGGGCATTTGCGGCTTCACCACCACACCGGATTGGTTTCATAAAAAAAAGTCCGGTTAAAGTTCGGTGTACTTTTTCGAATTCCCTTTGCTTTTTTCCACCGGGTACTTCGCTTCGTTCTTTTCGATTTTGGCCATCAGGGCGTCCGACAAATCAATACCCATCTCATCGGCCGAGGCCAACGCGTAGATCAGGACGTCGGCCAATTCATCCCGGACCCATTCGGCTTTTTTGGGGTCCGACATCAACTGCCGCGCCTGGTCCGGCGTTTTCCATTGGAATAATTCCAACAGTTCATTGGCTTCGATGCTTAGGCCAACGGCTAAGTCTTTGGGGTTGTGGAATTGCTTCCAATCGCGTGCATCCCGAAAGGCGATGACGCGGGCTTTGAGTTGGTCGATGGTCGTATCGGAATCCATAACGCCGAATAAGGACGTAAGCGGTTGAAAAATCTTTGGAAACGGCAAAAATGCAACAGGGCGCAAGACGGCAGGCTGAAAAAAATGACGCACAAAAATCGGCAGGTCGGACGTCTTTAAATCGCACTTCGGCCACAAACCAATTCATGCTTTCCACGTTCATTTTCGATTGGTCCGGTACCCTGTCCGATGACTTTGACATGGTCTATGGTGCGACAGCCTCGGTCATCCGCCAGTTGGACGACGGTTACGTGCTTTCCGAAGACGAATACCGCCAGCACTTCGAATTGCCGTACATGAATTTTTACAAGAATTACGGCTTGGACGTCACCAAGGCAAAAGTCGACGACCTGTTTTTCAAAGCCGTGGAGAAAAACGGCGTGTTTCCCAAACCCTTGCCGTTTTCCCGTGAACTTTTGGAGGGCTTGCGCAAGCAGGGACGCCAAACCTATTTGTTTTCGGCGCACCCCACCCACCTCGTAAAAAGGGAAGTGGCGGAATTCGGTTACGCCGATTTGTTCGATGGTATCGAGGCGGGCATCATCGACAAAATCGTCTCGCTCAAAAGCTTTGTAGCCAAAAACAAACTGGACCCCAAGACGACGGCATACGTCGGCGACTTGGTGCATGATGTCGAGGCGGCAAAGGCGGCGGGAGTAATATCCATCGGCTTGTACTCACGATACCAGGAGCCGGACAAGATGCGCGCCTGCAAGCCGGATTTCATCGCGAAGCACTTGGAAGAATTGTTGGGTTTGTGAAAATGTGGGTGCCAGAATTTCACAGTTTGGAGCAACTTCGCGAAAACCTACTGAAAATTCCTATGAATAAACGAAAAATTTTGGTTTTAGCTAATCGTCATCAAAACGAAGGCTCAAATCTAATGGCCGAAGCGGGCCATGAAGAATGGGAAAAACATGGCGCAGCAGTCATCCCAATTCCAGACGAGTGGACTCCGCAAGGATTCTGGCGCCGCTGGGGCTTAAGCCTGAAAAAAATCAAGGAACTTAAGCAAAAAAGTATTCCGAAGGAACAAATCGGGCGGGTTAAGAAAATTTGGCATATCGACGAGGTGCCTTCCGACCATCAAATCGTGGATTTTCTAGTTAGGAGCGGCTTTGACGTGCCGGTCCTCAACTTGCATGGAACTCCCTACGGAGTGACGTTCGAAGGGTACGAGGATGAAGAGGGAAAACATCCGAAAGAAGTAATATCACCAACAATCAATTTCATGATTTCATATCAACCGCGTAGTAGGATTGGAAACCCCGAGTCATTCCCATATGGACCGGGCTTCCAACTTCACCCGAATGAAGTGCTGTGCGAGTATTACTTTGGTGGAAAACGTAGCAAATCAAAAGGGCGATTGCTACGTCCATCAAAAATGAACTCTGGAAAAAACGCAATGCCTGAGTCCAATCTGCTAAAAATCTTGGAATCAAAAACTAGGCCGGATATGTCACCGGCATACCTTGGAAAACCCACCATGACCCCCCGTGCTTTGGAGCGATACAAGCGAGAATTCGCACCATTAGTTACAGAAGTAATCCAACACTTAGCCCGTCACGGCCTGGAAGGAAGCGACAAACCATGATGCTCATCACCACCTCCCGAAAACCAGGCCAGCTGACCCGAGCGGTCGCCCGCACCATTGCCTCCGCATTGGGCGCCGAGTACCTCAACCGCGGCAAAGGCGGCTTAGCATCGGTATTGGTGGAAGCCGAGAAGGTCAACGCGTCCAAAATTTTGTTCGTGTGGGAGCGCTACGGCAATCCCAGCCGCCTTGTAGGGTTCGACATGGCCAAGGCCAATCAATTGCAGGACGAAGCTGACACGCAGGCCAAAGAAATCAAGGCCCGAAAGGAAGCAGATGAGGACGATGACGACGTCACCGACCCCCGTATTACACCGTTTACGTTGAAAAAGCCGAAAATCCGGCCCAAAAAACCGAAACTTGAAGAAAAGTCCGAAAACGAGGACGATGAAGAAACCGACACAGACGCCGAAGAACCTAATTCCGATGAAAACGAAGGCGGAAGCGACAGGAAAAAAGACGACGAAAACACAGCCGCCGATGAAACGGCCGAAAATCAAGACACCCAAGGAAGCCAAATTGGCCAAATAAAGCAAAACGGCGCCGAAAACGGACAACCCGGAGTCCAAACCGGGCAACCCCAAACCGCTGAACCTGAAACCCCCTGGCTGAAACCCGAAATCGGCATCCACGGCGTGGTTTTCAACCGCCACCCTATCCGCCACAAAGGCGCCAGCATCAAAGTCGAAGACCCTTATGGGGAACGAGCGGCAGGGTTACTCGAGGCCAAAGCGGGGCCGAACCAAATCGTTTTAAGCCGCTTCAGACTCAAAATTACAAGCGGGGACAACCTTATTTTGGAACTGAAATTCCGGTAACCAAAATACCGTTTCCAAAACCTCGGTCGTATCCGGAGACGTGAATCGCATTGCAAAAAAAGGCCGGAAAACACCACCTTCTTAATTGAGGTGCGGATTCCGTGCCACAAAAACGGAGTGAAAACACATTATGGCCGAAGACGTACAGAAAACCATCCAGGAATATTCCACCATCCAACAACAGTTGCAGATGGTCATGGCCCAGCGCCAGCAGTTGGACGCCCAAATCAAGGAAAATGAGACATCGGCGACCGAATTGGAAAAATCATCGGGCCAGGCATTCCGTTTCGTCGGCTCCGTCATGATCCAGCAGGACAAGGCCACCATCAAAAAGGATTTGGCGCAGGAATTGGACGAACTCAAAGGCAAGGTCGAATTCCTGGAGCGCTCCGAAAAGAAGATGGCCGAGCGCTTCACCACCGCCCGCAAGAAATTGGAAGAGCTGGCCAAGGCCCAGAAAGCATCAGGCGCCATTTAAGGAAAAGCGCAAAAAAGCCTACGAGAAAAACAATCGCGGAAACGATAAAATCGAGGCAAGATTACGGTCCGCGGTTGACACCACATACAATAGAGGAGTGTGCTGAACCATGAAGTCGAACTTGTCCTGGATTTTGTCGCTTTTGGGAGTTGCCTTGGTCGTTTTGTCGGTTTACCAATTGAACCAATACTTGGTCCAACAGGCCACTGTCGCACCCAGTTTAGCCCAATTGGAGCAATTGGGAAACAACAATTTAGGCGGCGTCGATTTGCAACAGACCCGCGACCTCATCGCCGCATCATCCACCGCCTTGATGCAAAGCATGGTCATGGACTTGGTCTTGGGATTGGTATTCCTAAGTGGCGGCTTTTGGTTCGCGCCAAAAGAACACGAGCACCACGGTTGAGACACGGACACACGACAAAACAAAAGCCTGATTTTTTTCCGCCGGTTTTCCGGCATAAAACCTTTTTTTGCATTTTTCGTTTGCACATCTTTTTTTGACGTTTTTATCAGGCACCGAAGTCCTCGCAAACGCACAACCGCCCAACTCCAGCCGCTCGATGCATAAACAACCATGTCGACGCCCCCAACCGAAGTCTTAAAAAGTAAGCCCGCCTTACTTTACACAGGTGATTGGGATGGTTGGAACCTCAAATGTCGTCATCATGTCGTCCAAAGGCCAAGTGGTCGTACCGCGTGCGGTGCGCGAGGCGGTCGATGCTGATGCAGGATCGGAATTCATCGTCTACGGCAGCGGAGACACCATCGTATTCAAAAAAATACGGATTCCCAAGTTTTCAGCCAAACAACTGGAACAGTTGGTCAACCAAGCCGAGAAGAAACTCGCCGACGCGGGCTTCCTGGACGAACAAAGCCGCCATGCGCTGGTGAAGGAAGCGGTTGAAAAAACGCGACACGGGTGAAAACTCCGCATGGCTTCCAAAATCGTGTGCGACACCAACACGTTGGTCTCCGGGTTCCTCTGTAAAGGCAACGAGTTCCGCCTGCTTTGCACAATACTGGAAAGAAAAGCGGCCCTATTTTGCTCACCCGACTTGTTGTCCGAATTCGTACGCGTCATCTCATACGAAAAATTGCGCCCATATGTCAGCGACCCAGCGGTTCTGGCTGAAAAATTGGAATCCATGGCCATTTTCGTAAAACCCGCTGGAACACTGGACATCATCAAGGAAGACCCGTCGGACAACCGCGTGATGGAATGTGCGAAGGCGGCCAATGCGGACTTCATCGTATCGGGGGATGAGCATTTACTCAAGCTCCGCTCGTTTGACGGCATACCCATCGTGACGACAAAAATCGCGTTGGAAAAAATCGGCGTAAAGCCCTGATATCCGTATTGGGCCAAAGACAGAGCAACGGTAAAATCGATGCAAACCGAAAAGCGTCGACAGACCCAACCCATCCGCGCCCCTCACTGAAAGGCCGAAATTCAGTCGCATTTTAATAGGCCGACCGCATTACGACATTACCGTTTACCGGGGGGATTTTCGTGCGCGTTGTTGCCGTCTTGAGCGTTCTGTTGTTGGTTTGTTCCGTTTTCGTATTTGCAGCAACCGACGTGGCGTCAAGTGACGTGGCCGCGGCGGTCAGCTCGGCAACCCAAAGCACGACCAGCACAACAACGGTCCAAACGGCGCCTGCAACCGAAGAATCCGCCAACCCAACGGCCGTCGCCGGACCATCCCCCGGATTCATCGATGGCCGCATGAACGACATCAAAAAACGGGTGCAACCCGCCACCCGCGCCTTTGATCCCAAGGCGAACAAACAAGGTTTTGGAAGCGGACAAGGTGGAAAAGGTTTCAGGCCACAACAAAAGCCCGGATTCGAAGACGGTAATGGCAATGACGGCGGATTCGGACCCCAGCAAGGCGGGCCTGGTTTTGGACCGCAAGAGAATGGCAAGTTCGACCCCCAAGGCGGATTTGATGAAAGACAAGGCAATGACTTCGGACCGCAAGGACCGGGTGGATTCGGAGGAGGTCCCGGTTTTGGACCCAATGGACCCGACAACGGATTTGGCGGAGAACAAGGACCGAATTTCGGGCCCGGACCGCAAGGAAACGGGTTCGAAGGACCGCGCGATTTCCGCGGATTCGGCGGTTTTGACATGCCGCCGGATGCCATCGAAGGCATGATTTTCAGCCAGATTGGCGAGACATTGGATGAAAAATACGGCAAGGAAAACCTGATGCAAAAATGTGGCAACCAGCCGGAATTGGTCGGTTTGGTGATGGATGAGTTCCAGAAAAGCGGCGTTAACTTGCAAACCGAGGTCTGTTCCGACATCGAAAAAGGAGTCTCGTTCTGTTCGGAAGCTAAGAGCCAATGCGAACAGATGGGGCAGAACCAAAACGGGCCGAGTTTTGGACCCGAAGAAGATTTCAAGCCCACATGCCCGCCGGATGAAACCCAATGGAAGAATATGTGCGTGCAGCGGATGAAAACCGATTGGGAACAAAACAGCGCCGACCGGCTGGAGGACATGCAGTTGAACTGCCAGGAACGATGGCAATTCGACCGTCCGCCGGATGACAACTGCGTCAACGGCAAACCCCGCCAACCCATGGAATGCGACAAAAGCCAGTGGATAAACCAATGTTTGGAACGGCAGCAGCCGGAAGGCGATTATGGACCCGAGCCGCAAGGACAACAACCATGGCAACAAAACGGGCCACAGGGACAGCAGCCTTGGCAACAACAAAACGGACCGCAAGGACAGCCTTGGCAGCAGCCCAACGGCAGACAAAACAAAATACAGCCGCCCCAATGCCCGCCTATTGATGAGTCGGCCAAGAACATGTGCATCGCAACCGGAAACAGGTGGAGCATTGAAACGACAACAAACGGCTGTCCCCAAGTCATCTGCAAAGGAGACCCAAACCAACCGCCTGCGGCAACCGCCGTCGCAACGCCGACGTTGGAAAACACGCCGCAACCGACCGCAATAGCGACCCAACCGCCTGCGGTTGAAGCCAGCACCCCGCAACCGACGATTGAGGCAACCGCCGCGCCCAGCATTGTCGCGGCCGGGTTTTCCGAGTTGAGGCTGGAGGACATACCGTTCAATCCAGGGGGCCAAAATCAGGGCAATCGCGTAAGCGCAACCGACCGCTGTGAACAGGAATGGAACCGCAACCAACCCAGGTTCCAACGCCAGTGCCAATCCATGCAACAAAAAGGCCCGCAATTCAACATGTGCAACGAGCAGGAATTCATCGCGCAATGCACGGCGGACAATCAGAAACGGTTCGAACAGGAAAAACAGCGCCGCGATCCGGAAAAAATATGCGCAATCCAAGTGAAACGGGACATGCGCAACTTCGAGCGCTATTGCAAGGATATGCAAAAAGGCAAAACACGATGCGTCCAGGAAACGGAAAAAGGCTGCGAATTCGGCAAAAAACAACTGGATAAATGCATGCAGTTGACATCCACGGACAACATCAAAAAAGCAATCGAGAACGCCGTGGCCAAGGAATGCCGCCGGCAATCCGGAAAGGGAGGCAACGTCGGCATGGACAAATTGCGCGACTTGGTCCCTGGCGATTTCCGCTCGTTGGTGGATTACGAATCGGACAACGTCCAAAACGTCCAGGATGCGGCTAAAAAAGTGGACCAAAAAGACGCCGGTTACGCCATCACCCAATTGTTAGGGATGCAGGCCGAACAGGAACGCAAAGATTCCGTCGCCCTGAAGGAACAATCCGAACGCCTTGGAAAAACCATTGAGCGGCTTACCGGCTTGGTGGACCAGGTGGAAAGTGGCGATGCGAAAGTGTTGTTGCAGGCGCAAATCCTGGACCTCCAAGCGCAAAAAGATTCGATGGACGGTCGGGCTAAAACCAAGGAACAAGGGGCCAATGGCATCTTCGGATTCCTTGCAGGTCTGTTCGGCGGCGGGAAATAAGCGTAAAACCCACGGACAAGCATCGGCGCTTTTTTTCTTTTTCACTTTCCTTTTTTCAAAGCCTAAACACCGGTTTCAGGCAACCCCCTGAACAAACCCAAAGAGGTATATCGGTCCGGCCGGCCCAATGGGTATTAGGAAAAACAAGCGGGCCCATGCCAGGCATGGAAGGTCCGTGGAATCTTTTTTCCAATTCAAAGCATAAGGTGATGTTCAAATGAAGCAAACCGTTTTGGAATTATTGGGAGCCGGCGCAGTGGTCATCGTTTTCTTTACCGTATTGATTGCGTTGGGTGGAACCGCGCAGCCCGTTTTGCCAGGCATCACGCCGACACCCGGACCAAGCGTGAATCCGTCCATTTCAGCGGCTCCCGGTTCGGCCATCTTGCTTTCCTCACCTGATTTGAAGACGTTCACCTCCTGGGACCAAGCCAAGGCTTTTTTGCAAGCCTCAAGCGCCGGACAGAACAACTACCGCACGTTCGGCAATGAAATGATGATTGGCGCCGCCGTGCCCTTAGGGGCCGTTGCCAAGTCCGCCGCGGACACCTCGAGCGCGCCTTCAGTTTCCTCAGGTTCCGGGTCGTCCGATTACTCCACCACCAACGTGCAAGTCGCCGGCGTGGACGAGGATGACACCATGAAGACCGATGGGAAATACGTCTACACCGTCACCAATGGCCAGATTGTAATCGTGGACGCCTACCCAGCCTTGCAGGCCCACATCGTGGCCATCCTCAATGAGACCGATGCCACGTACCAGAGCATCTTCATCAAGGGCAACAAATTGGTCGCCTTCGGCACCAAGAACTTCGCCTGGGAGCCCATGATGAAACCGCTGATTGAAACGGAAACGAATGCCTCGGCATCACAGGAAGAATATGGCGTAATCGTTTTCAACCCGACTTCCGGCTCCATCAACGTGTACAACGGCACGGATGCGCCGGACAATGAAACGGTGCAAGCCCCGACCGATCCTTCATCCGAAAGCGGTGGAAGTGCCGTCGCACCTAGCGGCGTCGCGTCCTCCAAGATGGCGGTTGGTGCCATGCCGATTTGCCTCGGCTGCCGTCCCTATTACTATGGACAGCAGGCCAACTTCATGAAAATCTTCGACGTGTCGGATCACGCCAAACCAGTTCTTTTGAAGGAAATCGATTCAAAAGGAAATTTGGTAGCGGCCCGCCTCATCGGCAACAGGGTGTACGCCATTTTCAACGAGTACGCCGGATACCAATACCCCCGGCCGGCCTACGCCGTGGACGGCCAATTGGCCCAAATCGCGCCCTCGGATGTGCGGTACATCGACTACCCATTTGACAACGTGCAGTTCACCACCGTTTTGGGCCAGGATTTGGACAACGTAAACAATCCTGAAGGCCGGACCGTGGTGCTCACCGGCGGCGCGTCCACCATCTACGTCTCCGGACAGAATGCCTACGTGACCAACACGCAGTACCAATCGTATTACCCGCAATGGCAGCCCTATCAGGACACGCTGGACGGCAAGTGGACGACGGAGACTTCCGCCAAATTGGCGGCCATTGATGCGTCCACCGTATCCGATTGGCAAAAGGACCGCCTCAAGGTCCAAGTGGCGGACAGTTTCCTGCAATCGGCTAATGAGACGGACTCTGCCCAATGGTACGCCGAAATCTACAAGCGCCAACAAGCCTTGCGCGAAAAGCAGACCACGCCATCCGAAGTGACGGCCGTGCACAAATTCGCCCTAGGCGACACCATCACCTATTTGGGAAAAGGCGCCGTGCCCGGCCATCTCCTAAACCAATTTTCCATGGATGAATCCAATGGCTACATCCGAATGGCGACGACCGTGAGCCAGCAAGGGGTCAACACACCCATGATGCGGGTTGCCAACGACGTTTTACCGGGAGCGGGCCAATTCGTGCAACCCACGCCGATTCCTTCCAAGAACAACGTCTACGTCCTGGACAGCGCCTTGAAGCAGGTCGGCAAATTGGAAGACTTGGCGCCCGGTGAATCCATCTATTCGGTCCGCTTCATGGGCAAACGGGCGTACTTGGTGACGTTCCGCCAGCTCGACCCCTTGTTCGTCATCGGCCTTGAAGACCCCGCGAATCCGACCCTGCTTGGAAAATTAAAGATTCCGGGCTACTCCAACTATTTGCACCCGTACGACGAGACGCACCTGATCGGATTGGGCAAAGACGCCATTCCCTTGAAGGACAGCAACAGCGCGTTTCCGTTGGGACTGAAATTGTCCATGTTCGACGTCTCGGATGTGGCCAACCCCAAGGAAGTGGCGACGCTTGGCATCGGCGATGCGGGTTCGGACTCGGTTGCGCTTTCGGACCACAAGGCCTTTTTGTTCAATAAAGAAAAAAACCTCCTGGTCATTCCCGTCCGGTTGGCAGTCATCCCAGCCGAAAAGAAGACCGGCGATTTGGTGCACGTCTACGGCGACGTGACGTTCCAGGGCGCGTACGTTTTCAGCACGGCATCGTGCGAGCCGCAGGTGGCGGCGCAATGCGAATTCCAATTGCGCGGCACGGTGGGCCACGCCGATCCGGAGACATTGGCCAAGATGGGCGATTATTACTACGGCAGCGGCACCGATGTCACACGGTCGGCATACATCGACAACACCTTGTACACGCTCTCGGAGAAGTACCTCAAGGCCAACGACTTGGGCACATTGGCGGCGCAGGCGTCGGTGAGCCTGCCGCAGCCGCCTCAATCGCAGTACCCGTATCCGTATTATGTGGATTGAGGGACATCATCGCCATGCCGGAGGGCGTCAAGTAAAGGCATAAAGCAGACTGAATAATAAACGCGGAAAACCCGCGTTTTCTTTCTTTTTTATTTTTTGAACCGAAGGTTTGAGCAAATTTGAAAGTGGAAAAAAAATCCACCCCAGAACCGCGGAGGGGAAGCGTCCGCACACAATTCCTAGTGGGAATTGTGGCCCATCACAAACTTTGCGAGTTTGTGTGGCCTTGCAAACCTCCTCGGTTTGCAAGATTCGCAAATCTCGCACGGATTTGCGTCGTCTCCCCAAGTTCATGGTCATCACAAATCCTACGGGATTTGTGTGGGCCACACAATTTCCCGGAGAAATTGTGCTGTCTTCCGGACCCTCCCCTCAAATTCGAGCACGAACTCAAAAAGGGAGGGGGGCGGGGTAACGTAGGACTGGGGGGAACCGACGGTTCCCCGCGGTCCCGAGTGGAATAAAAATCCACCCAAGGTTTATTACAGCCTTTGCGCCCAAATCGTTTCAGAGGGAAAAGAAATGGAATACGCAACGGCTGAAGAAAAAATCCTGCTACGCCAACTGCGCCGGGATTCGGATTGGATGTCCGTGCACTACAAAGAACTGCTCGAACAATTTGACGGCCAATTCATCGCGGTAAAAGACGAAAAGGTCGTGGTTGCCGATGCGTCGCACGACCACATGCTGGACCGGCTCAAGACGCTTGGTTTTAATCCGGCGCTGGTATTAGTCACGTTTCTGACGAGCAGGTCCCGTGTTCTGACCCCGATGTGATTTGTTGAAAGTACCTTTGAAGATGTCTAGCGATGAGCTTGTGCTCTACGCAATGGTCAAAGCCGCGCAATACCGGTTAGGCATGGCCTACGTAAAGTCCATCATTGACACCGGAAGCAACCGCTCGATGATGGGGTACGGAGAAATCGACCGCTTGAATTTTCCACAAGCCCGGCTTTCATTTTCCGAAATGTCGTACATCGGCGGCGGGAGCCTAAAATTGCACCGGATGGACGACGTCGTGCTTATTATGGATGATGAAGAAAACCAGACGATACGCCTCAAAACGCAACGCTTGTTCGCCGCCACCCCATCGAAGCAAAACGATTGGGAACGATTGCGGGCCAAAAGCATCCCCAGCATCATCGGGCTTGATTTTTTGGCCGAGCAGGGAATCGGACTATACTGCAATCCGTCGAAAAAGGACGCGTATTTGGAATTGCCATAATGCCGAATAGTAAGCATTCACAACCGGTCTGGCAAAAAAAACCGGAAGGGCACTATCAGGAGTATTCATTTCACTCACACAATCAGGGACGGACAAACCGGCCGGTCCGCAACGCCCGTTTCAATTCGGCCCGGCGGGATTTTGCAGCGGAAATGGAGATAGAGAAACGCTTCATGAAAAATCGGTTCCCCGGATTTTCCAAGCCCGGTTGACCATGGACCCACACACGCGCATA
Source organism: Microcaldota archaeon (assembly GCA_016212375.1). Taxonomy (GTDB): domain Archaea; phylum Micrarchaeota; class Micrarchaeia; order Norongarragalinales; family Norongarragalinaceae; genus JACPGT01. The sequence continues at coordinate 15,434 of JACRGH010000008.1, read as the reverse complement.
TTTCAGATAAACATCCAAACGGGCAAGTTTTTCGGACGCATGCTTGCGGAATTCCCGCGTCGTAACCGCGGAATATTTCAACCGCCCGTCCGGATGGCAAAACGTCTGGAAAATCGCCGCATAATAGATGGCATCACTGACCGCTTGGGGCAATTCGCGCGCATTCTGGACGCAGAACATATTCCGGATATCAACCCCGACTTTGTCCAGTTTTTCGGCCGCGTAATCCACCGGACGGAAGGAAGTCGGCCGTTTGAAAGCCAATCGTTCTCGGAGAATATCTTCACCGGCCGCACGGAATCCGTTCGCATCACCTTGAACAACCCGGGGATAGGCCAATTGTTCCATCAGACGGGGGTGCTTTTGCTGGAACATCTTGCGCGCCACTTGGACGTCCAGCGGCAACCATGGATTCTGGTATTCAAAGGCCGCCGCATCCCAGAACAGGTTATTCCGGCGGTATTGGGAAAAGGCTTCCTTGAAAAGCGGCTTCAACGTGTCCAGATGCTCATCATGGACGTAGCCGAGCAACTGCCGGAGCGCACGCGCGCCAGAATCATGGTCCAAGTTCGGCTCCAGGGGTCCGGAAAGCCGGTCGTGTAAAAGGGCCGCACGCTGCATCAGGCCCACGAACTTGGAGAAATTGTTCCAGGAATCACTTTTTGAGGACGCCTTATTTTTTGAAAGGAAAAACGAAGCGGGTGCAGCCCACATTTCAGCCAGATAATCCTCCGGGCAAGACGTGTGGAAATGAGTCAACTCATGTCCGTAGATGGTATCGCGCACGTACTGCGGCACAACAAAGGGAAGCTTGAAATCGATACCATGGGCGGCAGTACCCGCATGCGAATGGCCGATTTTTTCCGACTCACCCCGATAATAACGCAGGGGCGGAAAGGAAACGAACGCATCCTCAAGGTTGGAATGAATACCGTCGGGGGGAAAAAGATCGCGCACCGCCCGATCTTTTGCCAAAAGTTCATTGGCCATTGAAATCGGCAAATCGTGCATATCATGGCACTTGCGGCAATCAATGACATCTGGAAAACCCAGGTTGACACTTCCCGAAGCGGTCTTGACCCGCTTGACATCGTAGGTCAACCGCGGCCGGGGTGTTTCATCCGCGTGTATCGCGGTTAAATCAATCGGAACCCGGCTCGTGCCGACTGCCGCCGAAAAATGCTTGATTGGCGGCGTTTGCGGTTTCGGATTGAACAGACCCAACACGTGTCCGCCCAACACCGCGGCGGTGGCGGCCGTAAAGAGCCAGAACGGTCGGCGGAAAGCGCGCTTGGATGGACGGGCCGGAATCGGTTTTTCAGAAGGGCACATGGACAAAACAGTTTAGCGGAAGCCGCGCTTTAAACCCATCCGGAAAGTAAACACCGGCAGACAATCCACGCACAAAAAACGCAACCAAAAGCCCGGGAAACTCAATACCCCGTCGGCGCATTCACACACACGATCGGCACGCCAAAGCGCGCCTCAATCCAACGTCCGACGGCTTGGACGCCCCACACTTCCGTGTTGTAGTGTCCCGCCTCAATCACGTTCACGCCGAACTCTTTGGCCGCATGGTAATCGGAGTGCTTAAACTCGCCCACGACTAACGTGTCAAATCCCTCGGTTTTGGCAAACGACGTGCAAAAGCCGCCGGATCCGGAGCAGACGGCCACGCGCTTGACCATTTGGGGGCCGAAAGGCAGCACGGCGTAAACGTCACCGACTTTTTTTGCCACGGTTTTTGAAAATGCAGAAAGGGATACCGGCTTTTCCAAACGGCCTTTGAACGCGACTTTCGCACCGTCATGAACGCACGCCGGCACCAAGTCCGACAGGCCCAACGCGTGGCCAAGCACGACATTATTTCCCAATTTGGGATGCGCATCCAATGGCAGGTGTTGTGCGTAGAGGTTCAAACCGGCGTTTTTTGCAAATGCCAGGCGTTTTCGGAGCAGTGGGTCCGTTCGAATCGGGCCCGCGCCTTCCCACAACAAACCATGATGCACGACGAGCAAGTCCGCCTTGGCCGCAACCGCGCCTTCAATCGTTTCCAACGCGGCGTCGCAGGCCACGGCCACGTTTGACACGGTTTTTAAGCCTTTGACTTGCAAGCCGTTTTTCGACTTGTCCGCGCCTTTGAAAAAAGAGAATTCGGCATCCAAGGCATTGACTAGTACGTTTCGGTTTACCATGGCGGACATCCCCATCAATTTGTTTTGAAAAAAGACGTTTGGAATGCGAACCATACGGTGCCGGTGCTGTTTTTCAAGAATCGTAGGAATGGCAACATTCAGGCCGTTTGATTTGACATGCGTGGCTGCCCATCGCGCCATTTTCTCAAACGCCTTGGACGGCGTCGGTACCTCCAATTTCTTCAGCATCATGGAATCCTCAATTCTAGCGTTTGCCCTCGATTATCTCCCGCAGCACTTCGGCCACGGTGCGACTCTGCAGTTCACCGGCAGCGGAGCGAAAAAAGACCAATTTGGTCCGAAACGGATGACGTACTAACGTCTTGGAAAAATCGGGCCAAAAGAAGCCGAATACCACGGGCTTGGATTGTTGGACGGCCAAAAGAGCGGCGTCCAGATGTTCGTCCAGTTCCTTGGAATTGCGGCTCACGGGAGTGACGGGGGCCCAGATTTTTTCCAACAGGGGTAATTGGGCGTTCAATGAATTGGGAAGGGCGGGCATACGCATCGGTTCTAGTTTTTCTTGAATTTTAAGGAAACGGAAACCAAATCCGCAACAGTCCAGACCTTGAATGAACTGTTCACATTGCGAAAAGCTATTTTTTGGCGGGTTAAAGGATGACCAACCAACGCGTTTGAAAGGGCGGCATGCTCCGCCCGCTGGAACAGCGTCAAGGATTGACGCAATGCGGTTTCCACACGGCGATTATGAAAACCCAATTTACCCTTAAGGGATTCGTACGTTTTCAAATCTGGAAAATGAAAATCCGGATCCAACAATGGCTCAGGTACAAAAATACCGTCCCAAATTTTCTCAAGACGGCGAATGCGTTCCTGCACGCAAACCACCCTCAATCGTGTTCAAAAATGCGGTCCGCATTGGTGCCGTCGGATTCGGACATTGGCGGAGTGGGAACGGACGTGTCGGTTTGCAAAGACGAGGAAGAAGATGATTCGGCGGAGGACGTCGAAAAAGACTCGGAATCCGAAGAAGACGAATCGGAAGACTTTGACGAAGAATCCGAAGCAACTTCCGCAGCGGAAGACGGAGGGGCAGGCAAAGACGACGAGGAAGCATCCGTGGCCGTCGTGGCATCGGAAACGGGCGACGGGAAGGAAGCCGAATTGGGCGCGGCAGAAACAGCTACGGGTGCAACCAAAGCGGCCGACTCTTTTCCAGAAGAGGCGGAACTGTCCGATGGCATGGTCTGCTCGTCCAACCAGCTTTGCAGGGCCTTGAAGTCCAGCGCAAGGCTCGGCTCTTTCTTGGCGTGGCGCACGAACCACAAGACCAATTCCAAGTCGTCACCGGATGTCTTGAATTCGGAGACAAAAGGTTGCAAATTTTTCTTGAGCGGATTGGAAATCAAATCAAAAACGGATATTTCAAGATACTCCACGTGTTCCGCCGGAATGCGCACCATGGTGCGGCGCGTGAGCTCCCGCAAATCAGGCAGAATCGAGTATTTCCGTCCGGTTTCTTCCAATTGCTTTTTGGACACCATGACGCGGCGCAACAAATCGGCGTAGTACGCTTTCTCGACGCCTTTTTTCGGCTTCAGCTGGACGCCTGCCCAAACGCTTTCAACCTCTTCGGCAATGGTCATAAGGCAGAAATGGTGTCACCCCAAGAATAAAAAGCGTGCAATGGCCCAAGGAAGTCATGAAACCGCACACCCACAATTTGGACGTCGCGTCCAGTCCTACCAACGTCGCCAATGGACCTTCGACCCGCAACGAATTGGAACAACGCCTCACCCAAATCAACACCCAGATGGCCAGCTTTACGCCCGATGGCTTCCAAATGCCGGAAACTTTTGCCGCCGCCATGTCGGAACGTCTGAAAGCCCAAAAACTCGTCCAACCGGATACGGAAGTCCTGCGCCAGTTGCTGTTGGAAAAAGCGCAAATCGCCGAAACGTTGGCCTCCATGCCTCACGAAAGCCGTGGATTGCAATTGTCGAAAACTGAGTATTCAATCACTATCAAAAAGACGAAGCTGGGATGAAGAAAACGGAAAATGAAATTTTGCCGCATCAGCGACAGCTCAAAAAAAGGACTTTCCCGACCGCAAAAACCAACGGCAGGAAATCGTTTGGAAAAAAAGAAAAACAAAAAAGGAAAAAGAAAACAAAGGCCAATGAAGGCCCTAGTATTTACCCCTCAAACTCCTGCGGCGTCGTCGTGAACGCCTCGTTGCCGGAAATGGCACCCGTGGCTTTCATCACTTCCCGCGCCAGCAGGTAGTACATCAACGCTATGCTTTTGCGGCCCTTGTTGTTGGTGGGGATGACCATGTCCACGTAATGCGTGGCGTTGTTGGTATCGCAAAAGGCGATGACCGGCACGTGGATGGCAAACGCTTCACGCACCGCTTGACGGTCGACCGAGGGGTCCGTTACGACGACGAGTCTGGGCTCACAAAAATCCTCACGCGCCGGGTTGGTAAAGCGACCCGGGGTGAAGCGGCCGACCAAAGCCGTGGCCCCGGTCAGTTCGCAGAATTTTTGGAGCGGTTTGCGGGCGTTGTCCTTGTTGCCGATGATGAAGACTTCGGAAAGCGGGTATTTGGCCAACAAGGCTCCTGCCAGACGCAGACGCTCGTCCAGTTTTTTAAGGTCCAACACGTGCAGGCCGTCGTCGCGGGCCTTGTAGATGTAGCCGCGCATGCTGCCATGTTTTTGGCGGGTGCCGATGTGGGCGCCGGCTTCCAAGTATTGTTCCTGCGGGATGAGAAACTCGACCATAACTAAAACTTCAACTCCAAATGGGGCGCAAACCGTTCTTTTCCTTTTTGATTTGAAGAGGGTCTGCTCGTAGTCGTTGGAAACTTGTTTGACTCAAATAGCGCTTCCAACGCCGATATCAACGTGCCGAATAGGCTATATATTACTACGACATACACCTCAAATCATGCCGGAATGCAATTTCAAAGTAGTAAGTTGGACAAAGCATTTTGAAAGGGGCGTAATGTATCTTACGCTGAAAGATGGCGAAAAAGTTAGCGAGCACGCCATACCGGGCATACATTCGTTCGACGTTGGCCAAACGCTTGACGCCAAGCAACTCAAAAGTTTGGGCGCACAACCGTTTGCAATCTATGAAGGTAGCACCCAGGCAGTCAAAAACTTGATGCAAAAAGAAATCGAGCACGCGTACGCGAAATACAAAAGCCAGGGATACGGGTCGGGAGAATTGAACGAGGAGCAGTTTGAAGCGTTTTGGTTGCACGACCACACCCAAGACGAGGAGCGTGTTGCCAAGGCCCGTTTCCTGAAGATGGGATATTCTCTAGAACCTTACCAGTTGAAGACGGCGGCAAAGTTTTTAGGCGCTCTTAAAAACCACCCCAAGATTGGGGGTGACCCGTGGGTAGCAATAGAAGTCGGCATGTTGCAAACGACAATGAAGAAATAAAACAATCCGGACAACCAAATCGCGCCACCGACCACCTTACGGCAACCAATAAATCCAATCACATGACTAAACAGCCTTGGATTAAAGAGTGTAAAAACCGGGTGAAAACGATGAATGAAATTTCACGATTTGTCCTATCCAACGTCTCCATGCCCAAACAGGGGCCGCGATACCATCAAAATTTGGAAATACTTGAACTTGGCCCACGGCATGCCCAAACCATGCGGGATTTGGTCGAGGAACGGAAAGGGCAACCGAAATCCGGTGAAAAATCCGACGCATGGGTGGGAAGGATGACAAAATTCCTGGAAAGCATTGGCGCAACCAGTAACAAAAAGCCAATTCAGGGAGTTCAAATCCACACATACATCGTGCCGACGAAATTGGCCGAACAACACCCACCATGGGCCGAATTGAGCGCCCACCACCTTGCGGAGATTGAAGCCGAAGCCAAAGCGGGCAGTCCGTAACCCAACCCTCAAGCCACCGGCCACCTCTACAAAACCGTTAAATCTTCAACCCCTCTAATTCCAACCATGAACGAACCGGTGCAAACCTCAGACGCAACTCGCGCCATGCCGCTGGACAATACGGATGCTAAACTTTTCGAGGATGATTTCAAGGAAGTCCCCTTGGACGAAACCGCCGACCAAAACGTGCGGAAAAAGGAAAAAAAAGCCAAGAACCAACCCGCCTCGTTGGACGTGCTGGACGGATTGGTGGAGCAGGCCAAGATGGAGGAAATAACGCCTCCGGCGGATACGGCACAAACCGACACCACGACTCAGCCCGCCACTTCGTCCTTCAAAGCTGACTCGGCCGCACCCATGGGGATGCAAGTTGAAACGGCGCCAATGGCCATGTCGGCAACCAATTCCTCCGATACCGCCACCATTTTGGACCCGGACAACCTGATGCAAGGCAAAGGTGCGCCGAACGAACCGGAAGATGCCGATGAGCAGTTGGACGAGGATGGCGACCCAGTGGAAAATGATGAAACTCTGACGGGCAACGCAGCGCGAACCAATGCCGGTGCCAAGTCCAAAACCAGTCCCAAACCCGATTACCCGGAAGACTCTCACATGGACGCGATGCCAGCCGAAAACCTCCCACCCATCCGGGTCTTGGAAGCGGCCTTATTCTTAGCCAACAAACCCATGGCCCACAAACAGTTGCAAGACCTGTTGGCGGTGCCCAAGGACCGACTGGACGCCTTGCTTGGGGAACTTGCCCAAATCGTGCCCAAAGACAGTTCCTACGAGTTGGCCGTGAACGAACACGGTGCGGCCTTACAGCTCAAACCTCAATACCTACACCGCGTGGCCAAGTTAAGCAAGGAAGTCGAATTATCCAAGAAATCCATGCGGATTTTGGCACTGGTTGCGAAAAAGAAAGAACTGCTGCAATCGGACCTGAAGCACTTTTTCAAAGGCGAAATCTACGCCTACGTCACCGAGCTGAAGATGGCGGGTTACTTGGAGTCCAAAAAACACGGCAACACCCGGAAGTTGAAGCCGACCACGAAGTTCTTTGAAAGCTTCCAGGTCAAGGAAGTCTGAAAAAGTCAATTGATTGAGGCACACCCAAAACCCATGTTCGCATTTTACCTGCTTGGCGCCATCGTCGTCACGTTTTTGGCGCAAATCGTCTACCCGCCCCTGACCGGCTGGTTTGTACTGGACCCGGCCACCTTGGCAATCCATCCTTGGACCCTGATTACCAGCATGTTTCTCCACGGTGGATTTATCCACATTTTTTTCAACGGCTTCGCCCTGTTCACCTTCGGCCCCTACTTGGAGCGGATGATCGGCTCCAAACGATTTTTGGCCATTTACTTCATCTCAGGCATCGCCGGCGGCCTAGCTTACGCGGCCACGTACTGGTTACACCTAGTGCCCGTCAGCATTCCGGCATTGGGAGCGTCCGGCGCGATTTTCGGCATCCTCGGGGCAGTTGCCATCCTGCGACCCAATCTACCGATTTTGATGTGGTTCATCCCCATGCCCATGAAATACGCCGCGTTGGTCTGGGTGGCCTTGAGCTTGTTGGAAACCATCGACGTATCGTCCGGCATCGCAGGAGCCGCCCACCTTGGTGGCTTGTTCGTGGGCGCGGCCATGGCGTACATCTGGCTGAAAATGGGCAAAATCGAGTGGGCGGAAGAAAGCCAATACGGCAGCTATTACTAGTTTTTCAAAACCATTGGATGCCAAAAATAAATGCAATAACGGCGTTTCCATGATGCAAACCGCCAAAACAAGGCAACCTACCCATTCACGTTGATTGCCGTAACCCTATTCGCTTTAAATACGGTGCTTGAGCCCAAAACGTAAGAAACAAAGCGAAAACCCAATTGGCATCAAGCCAATCGGGTGACGCTGGAATATGGGGGAATAAAATATGCCGTTTGGAGAAGCAATCTACAACCTGTTGCCCAACATGGTCTACGAAGTCATCCACTTCGTCGCCTTGATTCTGGGCTTGTTCTTGGCCAAGAAGTGCATGGACATGGGCGCCGAAGGAAAAGCCTGGATGCCCCTGTTCGTGTTGTACGGACTGTCGGAATTGGGCTGGCTCTTGGTGCACACCGGAGTATTCGCCTGGCAATTCGCCCACCTGCTGCAGGAAGTCTTCCTTCTTGTCGGCATGGTCCTAGGGGCCATGGCCATGAAAGGCAAGAAATAAGTTCCGTTTTAGTCGGGTGTCCGGGGCGTGAAAACGCTCCGGGCCCCCGCATTCTCTTTTTCTATAAAAAAAAAGATTAAAAAAAATACCGAACGATTTTTGGTTCCAACGCCACTTGTACGCAGTCCCAACCCAGCCGGCAGGCTCAGTTCCCGCCGAACAGACCGGAAATCCAGGCTTTTGCACCGTTGATGGTGCCCGGAATGGATGCCGAAACTTGAGTGACGCGGCCGGTATCCCACCGGTTGACCACGCGGGGGGTGAGGACGTTGGCCGTCACCGTATCGCTTACTGATATTCCGGATGTGCTGCTACAGGCAATCGTGTAAGAGGTGGTCGTTTTGGGAACATCAAAATTACCCCACCCCAAAGAAAGGTCATTGGCCACGCTCTGGTTCATACCGCTCGTAGAGGTTAACACACAAGGACCACTGACGCCGGAACTGGACCAGGATAACTCCACATCCTGGCCCGGATAGAGCATGACGCTTTTGACACCAAAACCGCCTTGTTTTCCTTTCCAGACCGAGGAAATGGATAATTGGACGGATGCATTGGGCGAAACCACGTTGGCTTTGACCGTGTCACTAACCAAGGTTCCGGAGGCGCCCATGCAGGTAATCGTGTAGGACGTCGTCGCGTTCGGAGTATCCCAATTACCCCACCCGCCGGTTTGGTCATTGGGAACTGGGCGGTTAAGACCACTCGAAGAGGTCAACGTACAAGTGCCCGTGACGCCGGTGCTGCTCCAGGATAACTCGACATCCAAGCCCGGAGCAATACTGATGCTTTTAACGCCCAGACCACCGATATTGCCTTTCCAGACCGAGGAAATGGATAATCGGACGGATGCGTCCGTTGGCACAGGTATTGCCGAAGGAACCGGCGGTAGCGCAACCGTTACGACGCCACTACGCCCGCCTTCACCGTGAACCATGTCGTTCTGACGGTACAACACCACCTGGAATCGTGTCACGTTTAACGGCGCAGCCAATGTAACGGAACCGCCCTTGGAAGCAACCGTTGGAATCGACTTCAGACCGTTCGTATACGCCCAGGGCAACGAATTATCCCACTTGCCATCCACGGGCACCATCGCAATCCAATCGGTCTCAGATGGCGTTCCCGAATCCTTCCAAACCACGGAAAGCGTGCTACCCGCAGGAACGCTTTGGGGCAACACAAAGGTCACGCCGCCGACGGACATAGGCGTCGGAGTGGGCATGATGGATGCTTTTTGGATGAATATTTTCGCGAGGGGTATTCCTTGGAACGTTGTGATGTCATCGACACGTACAAAAAGATCAATATCCGGATGGGCTTGGGAGCATCCGTTACAAACACTGATGGGATACAAATGGGCCCCATTAAACCACACATCCAAGCTCACCAATCCCGCATCGGAGTAATTAGCCGAGGGCAAAGGAAGACGGATCGATGTGATTTGCAAGGTTACGTTTGGCATTCCTAAAGACTGACCTGCTTTTACGTATCCTTGCGGTAATGCCACGGGAATAGGGGTCGTGCTCGGAATCCACGTGGGAACCGGAGAGACCGAGGGGGACGGGGCAACGGCAATAACTGAGCTGCGCCCACCCTCACCATGCAGCATGTCCCCTTGGCGGTAAAGAACCACCTGAAAACTGGAAAGGTTCACGGGAACCAAAAGGGTCATGTTTCCACCATAACGCGTGAGCAATTGGGTCGGCGCCGGACAGCTGGATGTAAGGACGTTGCATTGCACCCCGTTGGTCCAAGCCCATGGCAACGCGTTGTTCCAATTGCCGCCCACCGGTACGATGGCAATCCAATCACTGGCGGACGCATTTCGAACGTCGGACCAGCTGAAGGAAAACGCGGAGCCGGCCGAAACGGACGCCGGAACATAAAACGTCACGCCGCCCGATGGCGCAGGGGTTGGCGTGGGCCAAACCGTGGGCGTTGGGATTACAGTCGGCGACACCAGGCAGGCACCGTTTGCGCAACCGAACGGGCATTTGGTCCAGGCGTTTGACACCACGGTGGACGTGGGCGTTTCACACCAGTATTCGTTGTCCGAAGTGTTAGGCGGGCGGTCGTTGAAATTGCAGGAATCCTCGGCATAGGGTCTTCCGAACAGGGTGATTTTTCCATATACGGACGGGTTTTTGCCATTGTCCGAATCCACGCAATTGGGCACAGCCGTAGGAGTAGGCGAAGGATTGACGCAGATGCCACGATTACCCACGATTCCGGACTGGACATAGGGGACCAAGCCGGGACAACATTGCAACGCGTTGTCCGGATACAAGGCACCAAGACTGCCGCCGACCGTAACGCAAACCGGAACGGGCGTCGGCGTGGGCGATTGGAAAGCCGTGGAATAATTGATTTGCACGGAGCTCATCGATGCGGACACCACTTGGCTTCCGCCCGGGGAGACAAAGCCGAGGATTCCGGAAGACGGCAGATAACTGAGCATGCCGCCGGACCGATATGGAATCGAATATCCGATGGCCGGATAACTCACACCACCTGGGTTGGGGATGGAAGTGAAACGAGGCGTCGATTGGCTGCCATAACCAACGTCGATTAGGAACGCACCGGAGTTTCCATAGTTAACGCTCGGGAAGTTTTCCGGAATGGCCATGACTGCGCCGGAGCTTGCCAATGCATCGACGGATGCGTCAATACCGGCGGCATTGAATTGCATGCGGACCGAACTAGGACCATAGACATAGGTGACATAATTCGTCAATACGCGGCCATCCGGACCCACGGTGGCGCCAGGACGCAGATAGGGCACGAAATTGCTCGTCGTCGGGTCACGGAAGAAAATAGTGCCTTGCGTGGCTTTGCCGGCCGGCACCGAATCGGTGATATAGTAGAATTGGTTCGTCTTGGTCGGAGCAATCGGCGAGTCGGAAAAGTCAAACGCCGACGCCAGACTGGATTGTACCAAGACATAACTCAAGTCCACCGTCTGCGTGTCCGTGGAAGAGGTCTGGAAGCTAGTTTGGCCCGATGACAAAGACAAAACGTCAAAGGATTGGTTAGTCGGGATCGGCGTAGGAACCGGGGTCGGCACGCTTTGAACTTTTTGGAGTCCGTACCGGGCATGGGAAACCGTATTGGCATACGCAATCCGGGCGCTGGTCTGGCCTACATCGGAAAGCGTGCTTCCACGGGGCGAAATGAATCCGGGCGCCTTGGTGGCGCCATTGAAGCCGACTTCCGGATACACCGGCATATACCCGGCGCTCAAATTTGGGGGTTGGACCCACTGTCACGGACATCGAACAAAAACGCGCCCATTTTTTGGGGATTTTCCACGTCCGTCAGGAATTCGGGCACCATGATCAAATTGGCGTTCGACGTCAGATGGAATTGCATACGCACGGATTTGGAGGGACCCGCGTAGATGACGTAATTGTCCTGGATTTGGCCGAAGGAATCCACGGTGGCCGATGAGTCGACGTATTTGACAAAATTGCCCGTGGTCGAATCGCGATAAAAAACGGTCCCGCGCGTGGCCTTACCTGCCGAATTGTTTCCGACGATATAATAGAAACTATTCGTGGCTTGCGTGGTCTGGTTTCCGAACCAAAATGCGACCGGAAGGGAGGATTGGACCAAGACATAGTGTTGGTCGACCGTCTGGGTGTCAGTGGCACTGGTCTGGAAGCTTTGCACGCCGGTCGAGAAACTCAAGGTGTCCGTCGGGACCGATTCAAGACCGTTGTAGGTGAATTTCAACAGAGTGGGCTTGAACAAAAAAGGCAACGAATCGCCCGGCATCAGGTCCGACGCCACGGAAAGCACCAACTGGACGCGGGCAAGCGAGGCACCAAACGCGGGACCTCCGCCGACGAGGTTCACGCGCCAATTGGAGTTGTCCGAGTTGACCGAACTGGATTGTTGCAAGGACAATTTGTCCGATAAGACGCTGGCTTGGACGTAGCCGAATTTGAGGGGGCCGGCAAAGGAAGGCAGACGCACCATGCCGGGAAGGACCTGGTTAACGCGGAGGATGAAGCCGTTTTGGTTGTATTCGGAATTCGGCCCCAAGGTGGTCGAGTCAACCAATCGATTGGTGGAATCATAGATGCCAAAAGAAACTTTGAAATCGGAAGACCGATTTCCACCGTAGGAGACGGAGAAGAGTTTGGCGTACGCACCGTTGGGGCCCTTGATAACTCCGCCGATTTGCAGACGGGCATTGTAAGAATATTCCTTGCCCAACGTCAGGACGGCCTGGCCGTTTAAAGCCGAAGTGGAGTCGAAATTATCCATGCCCAGGATAAGCCAATCGGCACCCAACAATTTGATGGCCATGCGGTGGGTCGAAGTGCGGTAGGCATCCGGACACGAAACGTTCAGGGGCGAATTTTTTGAGCACACCGGAATCGGATTGGTAAACGTGGCCTCATACGCCATCTGCGGATTCTTGGCCTTGACAAGGGAGTTGGACGAATCATACTGGGATTTGGCGTAGAGGTAGTAGCGCTCCTCTTCCAGGTAACCGGAGCGCATGATTGGGTCGGCAATGAGGCCTTTAAAGACCAATGGGGAATCCGATGCGGAAATCTTGCGCCCGCCGCTTGCAAATGGGGACGCCGAGCCCAATAGGGTGGTGGAGCCGGCCAAATCATTGACGCGGTCATCCGTTGCATTCACGTCCAGGAAACCCTCGATGTAGGTTTTCATCGAATACGCGGAGCTAACGGGAGAACTCGTCGGTACGGGTAGCCAATCCGGAGAGCCAAATGCTGCAGAGGGAGTGCCAATGGCGCTGACCGGTAAAGAAAGAGCACCCAGAAACAACGCAGGAAGGAACAGAAAAACAAGAAAAACGTTCGACTTTTCAGAAATAAAACTCGGACCGGACATCGGATGAATCGCCTCGCAAATCCCACTCGTCCCCACTATATAATATAGGGCGTTATTTTCAGGCGGAGAACCGTAACAGGGCAGTTGCCTTGATCCTTCAACCAATGCGAACCGACTCAAAAATGAAAAACAGACGATGACGTTTCTTTAAATCCACAAACCGCCCTAATCCAACCATCAACATGTTCCCTTCAAACGCTCATGCCCCTGGCGGGCAAGCGGAGGAAAAGAGCCCATGAGCGTCCGCTTCGAGATATATGATGACAAAATCAAGGTCACGGATTTGATTAGTGTCCAGGCCGTGGACCGTTCCTATTTCGGGAAAGAGGTCAACGGCAAGAAAATCCACCTAGAACTTTCACCAGAAGAAGCGCTCTACCTAATTGACGTGCGCAAAGCCGAGTGCGAAAAAGACGGCAAACCCCAGAGCTTCAATCAGGTGGCCGGTCAGTTCCAGGGGCCGAAGTTTTTGGCCCGCTATTATTGTTTCCGGGATTGGCGAGACCGCGGCCTCATCGTCCGGCCCATTAACGAGGCAAAAGGCAATTACAACAGAAGCCCGATGGAAAAATACCCGGCGGCCGAAACCAAGACGCCCCATGTCAAAGCCAAAGGCCTGTTTTTCTACGACGATTTGATGAGCGTCATCGACGAGAACGAGGAAGGCAACGCGCTATACGAAAACCACTGGTTCGGCCAATTCGGCACCTACAAAGCGAAAAAACACGGCCAATTCCTGAAACTGGACGCGTACGAAACCGTTTTCCTCGCCCGCCACGGCAAATACAAGCTCAACGTGCTGACCAAGAAAATCGAGGAACAAGCCGTCTCCCGCCGGCCCGACTTCATGGAATTGTACGACGTGTACGAAGACTGGCGCTTACGCGGGTTTGTCCCGAAAACCGGATTCAAATTCGGTACCCATTTCCGCCTCTACTTTCCCGGCGCCAAACCCACTCAGGAAACCGGACAGTGGATGCACTCCCGCCACGTGGTCCACGTGTTCCCCCGTTCCGCCAAAATGCTGATTTCGGAGTGGGCCCGGGCCATCCGGGTGGCGCACGGCGTGAAAAAGACGTTCATTTTAGCCATTCCGGGCGCAAAAAACGCCCACCACTACGACGAACACAACGGCAAAAGCGAAACTAAAAACAATAAAGCAATCATCCTTTCAAGCCCGCGTCTTGCCTCCGGTTCAGGCCAACTCGACTTTTTGCTGTACCACCGAAAAGGCGCGGACATCGAGAATCCCCGCCATGACTCACCTACCTTCGTGATGCTGGCGCTTTCGGAAGAAGAAGAAATCGGCGGCGAGGAACTGGCCAGTGCCATCCAGCAATCCAAACAAATGGGCCTGGATTTGATGTTGGCCATCTGTGACCGGGAAACCGCGGTGACTTACTATCGCGTCAAGCGCATCGACCTACCCAAGAGCAAATATGAGTATTACGAAATTGAGTGGGTGCAACCGTAAGGAGGTGAATCAACAATGAGACAATTTCGAAGCCGGCAACTCCAAAATCATCTCAAGGAATTGGCCCGCAACCGGGGTAGCGTTGACGATTTTTCAAAACATTTACGGGATAAAAAAAGGATCTATTCTCTCCAGGATGCCATCCTGGCGTTGAACGGCCTCCAGCAGGAAAACGTCCTCCAACCCGAACAAATCATCGAAAAAAAAGGTTCCGTTGCCCGCTCTAGCCTGCCAAGCTCCGGGGAAGCGCCGGTCCAACATGGGTTAAATGCACTATTGTGGGAACAGACCATCCGCGAAGGGGATTTAACCAGTCTTGAAAAACAACGGATACGGGAACTGTATGTCTCCCACGCGCATTTTTCACTTTTCCGTCCGTCCGGCATTCAAAAAAAGGATCATGAACGCAGTAAGGCTCTTGAAAAAGTATTCCAAAAATCTGCGCTGGACTTGACCGAACTGGACCGATTCAGCCATCTTCACGGTACTGCAACCAAAGTGATGGAGCGCGTCCGAAACGCCCTGGAAGAGCGCAAAGATACGCCGCACCGCCAAGTCATGAACAGCGCGTTGACGACATACCACAACATTTTATCCCATTTGCAGGACGTACGCGAAAACCAATCCGATTTCCGCCGAATATTGGGCCATAACGGGTAGTGGTCCCGTTTAGCGTTGGTGAATTCGGGAACCGAAAAATTTTTCGCCTTTGACGACGTGGCTTTTCCAACAATCGTTGTGCAATGATTGGAAAAACCAACGCCGCGGCTCAAAGGCGATAGTAGTGAACCCCA
>JACRGH010000011.1 GCA_016212375.1 Microcaldota archaeon | reverse complement strand
GCTATTCGAAATCGCATTCACAGTAGCCGCCGTAGGCGACGCCGCAATAAAACCCGCGAACGAAACCGCCAAAAAAGCAGCCAACATCAAATTAGCACTTTTCCTAATCCAATCCTGCATATCCATCGCCCTCAACACGCGCCCAAGCCAACGCTCACCGATGCAACACACGCACCATCACGCCAACCAGCCGCCAATTTTTTATTTCCGTTTTCCACGGAACAATTTACTATGGGTTTTACAAGCATCCAACGCGAACACCCACCAACGCATTAGTCCGTAAAAACGGATTGCATCAAGGGTAACACCGTGAACGCGGAACAAATCAACGAAAATCAAGTTATAAACATACCCCAACGTGAATTCCACTAATCGGTTTTTCCCCTCGTAAACGCCTGAAAAAACCAAAAAAATACGACTGCTTGAATCGACGTCCATCCATAATCGGCAAGACCCAAAAACAGATGAAGTGCCCAAAAAAGGCGCGCCGAGCGGTCGCTGGGCGTCAAACAGAACTACCTGAGGGCAACACGCATATAAACTGAAAAAACTCAGAGCCGCCGACGCGCGCTGAATGAGCCGGAACCGCCGCCGGATGAGCCGCGCGTGAAAAAGAAGGCCAAAGCCGCCAGAGCCACCAAAACGCCGCCAACCAGGGTCCAATCCATGGAAGATGCCTGGACCGAGGCGCCTTGCAGCGAAAATAGGCGGTCCTCATCCAAGGTTTTGATCAAATAGGCCTCACGGGCCCCGTAATCCAAATGCACGCGCAAGGTCGAGCCCTGCAAGTCCTGCAACGCGTCATTTTTCAAGGGGGCGTAGAAAAACAAATCCAAATCCGATTGGCCCTCCATCGACAACCGCTGGAGAGACAACGGGACCGGAAGGTCAAAAACGGTATACGTCAGGAAGGGAACCAAAAAACAGGCCGTTGCGGCGTCGTTGTGGACACCGATGCGGAAGCCCTGGCGGCCCGAATCGTACGAAACGTTCAGAAGCGACAAAACGCACGCATCATCAAAGGAAACGCTGACTAAATTGTCCTGCCGTTTTTGCACCAGATGGTCCAACGCGCCCTGTTCCGCGCCGTAATTGGCACTGACTTGGACCGATACGTTGCCCCCGTTCTGCGGAAACGCCGATTCCGGCAAGTCAAAATCATACGCCACCGCCTTGGTCGCTCCGGGCTCCAACACCACTTCAGGCGTGCCCAGTACCGAGCGGATGCTGGCATTTCCGACAAAGGCCTCCAGAGCGGCCTGCAAATACGTCGGCGTGCCGACCTCGTTTTGGTACGTCACTTCCAATTGTTTGGTCAGCGCGTT
This sequence comes from Microcaldota archaeon, assembly GCA_016212375.1. Taxonomy (GTDB): domain Archaea; phylum Micrarchaeota; class Micrarchaeia; order Norongarragalinales; family Norongarragalinaceae; genus JACPGT01. The sequence continues at coordinate 1,298 of JACRGH010000011.1, read as the reverse complement.
GTACCGCATATCGCCGATGGATACGTTCATGGGAATTTTCGGCAAATAGGTCTGGTCCAGCACCCAGGGCTCCGTCACTCCGGGTCCTTTTATGAACGTCTGGGCGAATTTGACGAAAATGGTCGTGGTGGGCGTGTTTTTCTTGATCCAGCGGCCAAGTTCGCTCAGACCCGTACCGATGAGCACGCCGAATGGGATTCCGGCGGATTTGAGGTAAGATAGCGAAACGGCCGGCACGGCATCGGGTCCGACCAATATGATACTGATGTTGGCGTTGGAGGAAAACAAGGTCCGCTCGATGAACGTACCGTCGGAAAAGAATATTTGGCTCGGTTTATTCAAGGCATCCAGACGCTTCAAAAGGGCCACGTTGTTGGAAAATCGGTCGCCTAAGTCCAGGACCTCCGGATTGAGCGGCGCCAATGCGTCCTTTACCGGCGTGCGGACTCGGCCGTATTGCAATACTGAAACCGCGCGTTGCCCTTGCAAAAACGCGGTCAAATCCGCCGGAGCGAGGTCCTCGGAAAACAATACCCATTTTTTCTGGCGCAACGCGTAGGGGATGACGGAAATGGCGTTGTAGCCATAGGTCCCGTCCATCACGACAAAGGCGCTTGCGTTGAGCTTGCGCGCCAACTCCAACCCCGCCGGCTTGCCAGGCGTGGATTTCAACGTTTCAACCACGTCAAAACCGCGGCTTTTAAGCAAGTCGGCATAGCCTGAAAGGTAGGGCGTGGCCGATTCGACCAAAAGAATTTGCTTATCGAGGCCGATGCGGTCCAGCAAGGCTTTGCCCTGTTCGGCGTTGGTCACCACGTTGTACTCCGTGTCCTGCCATTGTCCGAACATCATGCCGGCATAGACGTCCTTCCAGTCCTGCGAATTGACAAGGACCTGGGGGGTTGCGGCGGACACGGATAGGCCGGCAAACGCCAATAAAACGAGGAAGAAAACGAATGGACGTAATGTCATGCGAATCCACGTCAGTAAGCCGGTAAGAAATATAAACCCATTTACGCGAGAGACGGAAGCGCGAAAGCCGGACGCAAGAGAAAAAGAAGAAAAAAAAGGAAACCGGCCCAAATACCCACGGATCCCTTTTCGCGCCTTAACGTAACTCCAAGTAGAACGAATACGTCGTCGCCGCATTGGTACCGGAATTATTCGAGTACAAGATGCCCTGATAGTTGGCACGCGTCGAGTTGTCGAAAATCTTCGTACCCCCTTCCCATCCAATACCAGTAGCGGACAGCGCGAACAACAAATTATTGCTGCCATCCGCCAACGCCATCTCAAGG
>JACRGH010000009.1 GCA_016212375.1 Microcaldota archaeon | reverse complement strand
TGGGGTTCACTACTATCGCCTTTGAGCCGCGGCGTTGGTTTTTCCAATCATTGCACAACGATTGTTGGAAAAGCCACGTCGTCAAAGGCGAAAAATTTTTCGGTTCCCGAATTCACCAACGCTAAACGGGACCACTACCGCATCAGCGTTTCGAACCAGACCGTTGCAGAAACCCCGCCCAGATAATCCACCAACACTTTGGCCAAAGTCAGGCCGATGCCGTGCACAACGATGGCCGGCAACAGGCCAAGCGCGGCATCCTCCAAACGCCGGAATTTCAAATCCTTGACGCCAATAAGGACGCCGCCGCAAAGGGCCAGAGCAGCCAAAAACAATTGAAACAACCCGGGCCGCTCGCCTAAAACCAACAACCCCAAACCCATGGCCATGACGGCGGAAAGCGAGAACAAAGGTGACGCCACGGCGATTTTTCCGGATTTGGCGGCGGTGATGAACAGAAAGTCGCCAATGGACAACAATAGTCCGACCGCCAAGGCCAACATCAAGTCGACGATTGAAAGCGGAGGGAAACCGCCAAATGCGAGGCCGAAAACGAGCCAAAGCAGGGACAGAATGGAAAAACTCCAAATCCACGCGTTCTGGACGTTGGATTTGCGGGCGCCCCGGGCGTTCAAAAAGTCGCCGGTACCCCAGCCCAATGCGGCCAGGAGCCCGAATGCAAGGAAGTCCAACATGACCGGACCTTATTTTTCCTCAATCAACAAACGAATTTGTTTGACGACGAGTGCAAAAAATTCGGGGGAGACGCGACCGATCAAGGCGTCCATCTTCCGTTTTTCGATGGAAAGCATCTTGTCGGATCGTACGCGGCTTTCCAAAGGGAGTTTTCCTTGCATGAAATGCCGGGCCGACATCACGACCGAGTAGGGTCGGGCCAACATGCTGGACGTGATGCCACATGCCAATACGTCCGGGCCACGGTTGTAATCGTCCCGGGAGATGACCAACACGGGCCGTTTTTTGACTACGTGACCGTCGGAATAAGGAAAATCAGTCCAATACACGTCCATCTGGCGGATTTCATTTTGGGGCATATTGATCCCACACGTCATCTTCAGGGCCCCACATGTTTTCCATGGCCCGACGGGTAACCGCGTTCCAAAATCTGCGATCTTCCAAATCCGAAACAACGGCGCCTTCCTTGCGCAGAAGCAATTCATCCCCCACTTCCAGCAAGACGAGGGTTTGGCCGGCCTTAAGGCCCAAGTCCTTGCGTAGCTCCTCAGGGATGACGATTTGGCCTCGTTCATTCAAAACAACAGTTCGCATTTTCATAGTAATCAGAATGGTCAGAATGCAAGATAAACCTTACGAAACAAAAAAATCCAGGAAAAGAAAGTTTAGTTTGAAATGTTCCTGGTTTCATCGCCGCGCCTGGACCACGATGACCCCACCGACCAAAATCAACGCCGCGGATAGCCATTCCAGCGCTGAAAACGTCTCACCCAGCCACCAGGCGCCTGCGGCAATGGCAAAGACGCCGGTAAAGAATTGGGTGATGGCGCCGGTTCTGGAAACCCCGATCATTTCCACGGATTCCGTATAGGCCAAAGTGCCCATGACGAACAGGAAGAACGACAGGACTCCGATTTCCAGCCACGGCGGGTTCGCAGGCATCACGCCGGCAAGGAATGCGACGGGCACAAGCCATGCGGCGGCCACGCAGAAGCGGATGGCAACTAAGGACATAGCATCATGGTCCGACAGCCGTTTGGCAAAGACCAAATACGTGCCATAGAACGCCGACGCGACAATGACCAGGACGTCGGCCCAGCTGACCTGGGAAAACCCATTGGTGCTGAAAATCAACGCGCCCAGCAAGCCCAAACCGATGCCGCCCAGTTGCCATTTGGAAAGCTTCTCCTTGAACAGCCAAACGCCGTACAATGCGGCAAAGAAGGCCTCAAAGCGCAGAAGTAAGCCCACATGAATCGATGGCGCCAAGGAAAATGCCAAGCCCGATAGGACAATCGGCACGGCAAGACCCACCAGACCCAAACCAAGGTAGTCGTGCCAGCGGCGGGAGTCAAAGGAGACCTTGGTCGAAAACGCGGCCAGCGCCAACAGGGCCAAAGCGGCTGACACCGCACACACCAACGCCCCATAGGCGAGCCAATGCACCTGTCCGGCAATCACCTTGGCCAACGGGTTGAACGCGCCGAAAAGGACGGCGGCGAGAAGGGCGAAGGAGAAAGGAGGGATGGAAACGCCTGAAATACGGTTTGGTCGGGCGTTCGTGAGGTTTTTCGCCTTCAAAATGGTCATGACTACATGGACGGAAACCGGTTTAATAAAGACGACAACGCCTGAACCGATCCGAACATATTCAAACAATATTGGATATCAGCAGTCGGACCAGGTCTTTCTTTAGGGCGCCCCAGTCCGGACGATGCGGCTTGAGGATGTAGGCATCGGTATGCTCCAAAGCCGGCACGTCCACTTTTTTTACGGAATCAACGGCCCGTTCAACCACGGCCGCATCAAAGCGCTGGAAGTCAAACAACGATTGGCTGTATTTTCGCGCTTCCTCCAGGATCCGTGATTTGGAAAACGAATTTTTGCCCAAAATCCGGTATAAATCGTAAAAATCCTTACCTTCCATACGGCTTTGGAGCGCCAACAATTTCATGGCGACCAACGTGTCCAGGGGAAGCACGTCGAGCCGGGGAGGAACCATCGATACCCCGAAACGGGAAAGAAATGAATTCAGTGGCAATCGCGCCGGAATGGTTGCCGGCTTTTTAAAATGGAAGTTTACGTCCAATTGGAACGTACCTTCGACCCCCTCACCGGATTCCGAATAGGTAAGCGTCCAGCGATAGAGTTCACGGAAGATTTGGATCGGTTTGCTTACCGTGAATCCATCAAGGCTCTGGATTATCCCGTCCATTTTCACCGGGGTTAATCCATACACGAAAAAATCCGCGTCTTCGGAAAAGCGCGGCTGGTCCAAATACGCCTTGTTGATGGCCGTCCCACCGAACAACGCGTACGATACCCGGCGTTCCGCGCAAAGTATGGACCATTGGCCCAACATGTCGTTCAGCTTCAGTTCCTTGTAGGCGAAGTCAAAGCTCAAACCGGTTTCAACGGATAATGATTCAGGCAATCGGACCATGATAGACACCCCAACGCGCATCGAATTGTATCGGATTGCAGTTCGGCATACGCACGACGGATTTCCGGCCGATTGATTTTTCCAAATCCATTAGGAACCACTCCGGCGCAAGACCATCCAACCAAAAACCGGAGCGCTGCTTGAGGCTCTTAGAAGGCGTCGCATCCAGGTAAACAGCCAACTCTGTCCAGTCATCCAAACCCAATTCCGCGAGCTTCAGTGTCCGAATGACTTTGTCAATGCCGCCTGCCATGGCCGGTTTTTTCAAGCAATCAAAAAAAGTCTTGGCTTTTGTGGAAACACGTAAAGCCCCCTCGTCCGCGATACCGTAAAAGTCCGCATCCCCCATTGGCACGAACTGGACGTCAAAACCGCCCAGATCCTTCATACCCCTTTTTTTCCGGGTGCACACCTGGACGCGGCTCAACTGCTCATCGACCCACCCATGATAGGAAAGGGCCGAAACAAATCCGATGTAACCTCCCGGTGCCAATGAAATCGCCATGGAATACCGGCGGGAATCCCGTGAATCACCGAAAAAAAACAGACCCTTTTCCAAGCGGACCAAGCGCTTCTTCCTGACCAGACGGGACAGCAGTTGGGCACCATACCGCTTGCTTTCCATCCGCGGAACCTGTTCCACGGTAAACGAACCCCGGGGTAGCCGTTCCAGCAACATCTGCTCCGCCCGGGTCAGATAATCCATTACCATACCCCATTTGATGAAGAAAGAACCTTTTAAACTTAATGTTATAAAACAGCTGTTTTGATGATAAATGTAAATAACTTTAAATAATGGGTCGGATAGTAAAACCACCCCCATGCATCTAAAAAACGATACTGAAAAACAGGCCAGAACCGATTGCGGAAAAATACGAGCCAAACCGACCAAACCCAAACCCGGAAAATCGTGCCAGGGGGTCTGAAATATGAGCCCTTTTTCAAGAGACCGTCGGCCGGATGGGAAAACTTGATCCGAACGACCCCCCGTTTGCGCTTCGAAAAGGGGGAAAAAAACTTGCCAGCTAACGTTGATATAATCGATTGAAGCAAAACCGAAAAATCCTACGAGTCTTTTTTGCCGTTTGCCAAGATTGCAGTACAACCCGATTTTGACGTTTTTTTCCTTGGATAGGGCTATAAAAGATTCTTAAGACCCAAATGAAATAGATGGTCCGGAGGGAAACAGGATGAACTGGTCAAAATGGATGGAATACTTTAAAAAAAACCCCTGCCCCTACTGCGATGAAAAGACGGAATTGCATGACGCGTATTGCCGGAAATTGGGACAAATCGAACGGAACCTTTCCGCTGTCGAACAAACGCCGCTCGAAATGTACCAAAAATGGCCTGAGCCGATATTGCGCCAGGAACACGAACGAATCATCAACTGGGAAGACGTCATCCTTGAATTCTTAAAAAAACACGAAAACTTCAGCGGCCGCCAACTCTATCGACGAATCCGCGCCTGTGAAGTCGTCATCCGAAACGAACTACCCCGAATGACGCCGGAACAATGGAGAAGCATCCACGAAAAAAACAGGAAAACCGCTTGAATCAGGCGGCCGGTTTCAAAATTGCCAACAAGGGGTCAAGCTGCTTGACAATGCGGTCATATAATGGACGGTTCAGTGATTGGTCAAAACCTTCAACGTAGCGACCCAACGAAGAGTAGATAGGTGCCTTAATCAAAACGGTTGATTTTTGGGCTTGAATGTTTTTAAACATCGCTTCCATTTGAGCATGTATTGACAAATCATGCGAAAGCGCATCCCGTGTTTTCTGAAGCGCATCTCGGAATACCCCGCTCGCACCCGCTGATTTGAACTCACCCGCAATCGCATTCAAATAGGCGCCAAAATGTTCATCCGCAAAACGAGGGTTCACCAAAGCACCCGCCTGCGAAAAGTGCAATTGGGTTTCCCTCAACTCCGTATACCGGGTCATGAACATGACGGAAAGATACGTCGAAAGGTCCTGCCGCGAAGTCCCCTGGATGTCGTAATCAATGATTTTCGAAGTAAGCGACTTGGAATCATGGATGAAATTATCCGAAGTAAGATCCAAATTTAGCAACACTTCGACGGATTTGCCGTCCTTGCCGGGTTGTGCAGATAATAACGCCAATTGGGCATCCGCGTACCCCATTCCTTTCATTAACTCCTGGACCGCCGGTTCATCAAAATCAGGGACCCCATACACAATGTTGGCCCCGGATTTACCGGTCACGGAATCCTGGATGACTAATGAATTTTCCCCGTGACGGATGGTTCCGAACGTCTCGGGAAAGATCCTTTTTTTAACGCCTTCTTTGTAGAAATCCTGTTTGAAAAAATCATCCTGCTTGGGATTCGACTTGCCTATCTTCGCCACGAACTCAACCGGTTCGGACTGGCCGTTTATCCTCACTTTCACGCGGTAAGCCGTCTGGAACCCCCCACCGCCCAATTTTTCTATTGATTCGATTTTGGATTTCCCGATGCCGTGCGCGTTCAGGGTCTTGGAACGGATTACCTGCTCCGCCATGCCGCTCCAGCCCTCATTGACATTGCCAAAAAAGGTGCCCAATTCCTGATCGGAAGCGCTGTAGCGGCCAATGGTGGATGAAAATTCCGTTTTCGATAACAATGGCGACACAGATCCGGGTTCTTTGGTCAAACCGATTAATTCTCTCGTCACGCCTTCGCGATAACTGCGCTTCAATTTATCTGCTTCCAGTAATGCGACATGTTCCGCGCGGGCGTCACCTTGGCTTTTTGCCAGTTGGGCGCGTTTCGTAAAATGATTCCATTGCGTTTCAGCCGGATCCAACAAGTTTTTCAGCAATTTGTGATGCTTACCAAAGACATCAATACTGGGGGGAATGTCCGGATCCAACGCCAAAATCGTGTTGATAACCACTTTCTCCTCCTGGGAGGTCATCGCGGAACTGGTTAATGCCTGTTTGCGCAGGTCGGCCAGCAACGCCTTGGCTTCCGCGACGCGTGATTCGGGGCGCTTGAGCAAACCCTTGAACCAGTTCATCCAACCCTTGGGTTGGCCCATATACTCCCGCGTCTTATCAAAAACAACCCGCTGTGAATCGGTGAGGGAATTCCGGAATAGCTGCATCGCCCTTGTCTTGATGAACGCATCCCGAGAGTTAAGCCTCAAACCCCCGCCGCTCACGCGTTCGGGTTGGACGATGGATCTTAGAATCTGGTAATCCTCTTCGGTTTTCGCTATGCCGGGTTTGAATGGCTTCACATAGTCGGAATAAGAACGCACATAATTGTAGTTCAAAGGTATAAGTCTGGACCGATGGGCCACGGAAAAAGTAGAAGTTAATCTTGTTTCCAGGATTCCCGCCTGATCCAGCGCATCCATGAATTTAATAAATTTATCTTCCGTATCGGCAGGCAGCAAATCGCTGGCATGGTTTTTCGGAACGAACATGAAACGGAATCCTTCGGCGCTGTCAAACATGAGGATTTCATCCGACAACCCCGCGTTTTCAAAAGCCGACGCGGCCAACTGTCCCTCATGCTCCCATAATTCCGCATGAGCCGCGGCAAGAGCCTCATTGTCCAGATTCGTCGCTGCGGCCCGCGCCCGCAATTCGGCCAATTTCGCATCGGCTTTCACGTCCTTCACGAAATCATCGAGAAGATTGACCCCGCTTTTCTCCAACTCCTTGGCCGTCTTTTGAAGGGCCGCGTTGGATTGCTTGGCGGGGAAGCAAGGATCCAGGCAAAAGCCTTCCTTGAGCTTGAACTTGACTTTCAGGTATTCCTTCCACTCCTCCCAACGGTACCGAGCCGACGCCGCCTTGTCCTTGACCGCCTTCCACACGTTTCGAATCGTGGAAGACTGCACTTGGGAAACGGTCGGCAATTGGGCATGCGTTTTGGCCGTGACAAAACCTTCCGGGACTTTCGGTTTTACGCGGGTAGGAATCTTTCCCTTGAATTTTGCGCCGAATTCCTTGGCTTTTTCAAACGCTTCCCGATAATGGAAATCCTTGACCGATTTAACCAAAATCACCGCATTAAAGATTACTCCGCACGCCTTGGCCTTTTCCGCACTCACCGGGATACCCGTATATTGGTTGATGATTCTGTAGGCGGGATCCTCCAAAAGATGGATTTCATAATTCGTAATGACGACGACCGCGATTATCCCGGCAACCTTCCAGTATCCGGGAAGCGAACCCGCCGATCGGAACATGACCGGACCCAACGCGTTGGAAGAAGCCGCAAAAAGCGCGCCGGCCGCGCAGGAAGGGGCGGTGTCCTTGCTCAAAAGGAGGGTGGCGACCAGCGAGGTCGTGTCGGCCCATTTCTTTTTCTGGGCGTTTTCAGCAAAGTACTTCTTTTCCAGGATGTCCGACAGGATGAGTTTCTCCTCGGCATTCAAACGGGACACTCCCTGGAAATTATCCCGGTTGTTTAGGGATTTACGGATGGCGCCCGCATGGCCGTTGACCAGTTCATCGGCGCTGTATATGTTATCGACGGCAATCAAACGGTTGTCTTGAGTCGTGGCCCGGATGATGTCGTAAACCAGCGAAGGGGTTCCGGAGTAACTGCTGGCCATGAACGAATTATGCCCGGCAATGGCCAAACCCATCCTGCCGAAATTATCCTTCAACAACTGGGTGGGATTGTCGTCCAAACGCGGACCGGAAGTCCGAAGACATTTCAATTGGAACAGGAATTCAACCGGAGGCATCTCCCCCCGTTCCGTAAACGCGGTGATGGCGGCAATGGGCGCTTCCTCCTTGAGGCACTGGGCCAGGACACGGATGCCCATCCGATCGTCCGGGGTCAGCATGGTTTCCGCCAGAATCGGCCTGAGCTCCGGAGAGCCGCCGTAACGGAATTTCAATCGGGCGAAATCCAAGACGGCCATCCCGAAAACATGCCGGGCGCGGGCCGCATACAAGACGGTATTGTCCAGTTTCTGTTCAAGCAAATCCGCCACCGGGGCGGCTTTCGTCCTGTAAATCTGGAAAATCGCCGAAATGACCGGATTGAAATTGTTCTGGACGATGAACCGGTCCCCTTCGGAGGCGCCATTGACGAGGTACGAATCGGATAAACTGCTCACCGGCAGGTTGGACGCGGCATAAATGACGCTGGCGGGTATGGTTTTGACGCACTCGTCGTCAATAATCGGCTTGGTCTGGGTATTGGTGTTGTATCCTGATGGAATGGCCGACCGGGTCAGCTTGTCCATCAGGGTCTTTACGCCTTCGGGGGTGGAGGCAGCGGGGGAATAGAGGCAATCGTACAGGGCTTCGGTGGCGTCTTGCTGGTTTTTGGTGTAATCGGGAAATTCCGATCCCAAGTATTTTTGGAAACCCGCATCCAGCGCTTTGATGTCGGTCGCATCCCGCAGGAAATCGGACTCGTGGTTCAATTCGGCCACAGCCAATTGGCGGAAAGCCATGTAGTCGAAGGATGGAGTATTCCCGGATTCGCCCGATGAGTCTGCATGAATCAGTGCCGCAAATGAGGCCAGAACCAATACCATGCACATGAGTTTTTTCGTAAGGGTTTAGTTTTGTAGGTCGACCGAAAGGCGTAAGTTCTACTTTTTCGTACCTCTTTTGCTTGGGCGTCCCGACCAGGACGCCCCGCGCAAAAAAAGGCCCACCCGCCATGACAGACGAAAAATACGTACGCG
>JACRGH010000007.1 GCA_016212375.1 Microcaldota archaeon | reverse complement strand
TTGTGCGCGAGGTAAAAGCGTGGACGATGCGGAGGAATCAGCAGCAAAAGAGGATTGAATGGACTTTTACCAAACAGAAAGCGGATGAAAAACTAGGAAAATATTATAAGTAAAAATTAATTTGTCATACTACTAGGGCCCAGGAGTGGAAAAAATCAGTGCTGAAAGTCGGTAATTCCTGACGCCCGAATTCAAAATGCACCGGCTTGACCAAGGGTTAGGACTCACCGTATCAAACTGAAAAATTCCGCCCTTGTTTCCGGCCGCTGCCTGAAGCTGCCCCGCACGCAGGACGTCACGGTGGTGGATGGGCTTTGGCGCTCTTCCAATTCCATGCACAGATGTCGCGCCTCCATCACCACGCCAAGACCTTTTGGCGTTAAGGTGGCCTCAAGAGCGTCGGCAATCTGGTCGGTTAAGCGTTCCTGCACCTGCAACCGCCGCGAGTAGAGTTGGATGACATCCGAGATCCTCGAGAGACCCATCACCCGGCCGTCCGGAATGTATGCCACGTGGCATTTGCCGAAAAACGGAACCAAATGGTGCTCGCACAATGAGTAAAACGGCACGTCTTTCAACAAAATCATGTCGTTGTTCTTTTCCTCGAACACCGCGCCTTGAACCACGTCTTCCAACTTCTGGGAATAACCGGAGGTCATGGACGCAAAGGCTTTCGAGGCACGGGCGGGCGTCTTGTCCAACCCTTTGCCATCGGGAACGGCGCCAAGCGATTCAATCAGGTGTTTGAAATGGGATTCAGATTCGGAAGACTCAGACGGTTCAGTCATGAGAAGGCCTGTGGCGACGGTGGCACTTTAAGCATTTTGTTGCGTCAAAATAACGCCGTTTCCTTTTGAAAATACAGGTAAACGGCGTTTGACAAATTCAGCGGGTTTTTATTGCGTGCAAAGCGAAATGAACTCCAAACATTGCAAAAATAAGATTATCCGGGGGGGATTTGTTGTGAAGGAATTTCAACCGTACATCGCCGAATTCATCGCCACGTTTGCGCTCGTATTCATCGGTGCTGGCGCCGTCATCATCAACGCCGCCACCCAGGGTGCGTTGGGACTGGTCGGCGTCGCCTTGGCGCACGGATTGGTCCTGATGTCCATGATTTATGCCACGGGCCACATTTCGGGTGCGCACGTCAATCCGGCGGTTACCGTGGCCATGTGGGTCAACCGAAAAATCGAAACCAAAAAAGCCGCGCTTTACATCGCGTCGCAATTGTTGGGCGCATGCGCGGCCGGCTTCTTTTTGTTGGGACTATTCCCCGCCGGACCGGCGCATTTGGGCGTTCCGGATTTGGGCGGTGGAATCGATTCCTTCAGAGGCATCGCGATTGAAGCGGTTATGACGTTCTTCTTAGTTTTCACGATTTTCAGCGTGGCCGTGGATAAGCGTGCGCCAGCCGGGGTGTACGGCGGGGCCATCGGCTTGGTACTGACCTTTGACATACTCTTCGGCGGCGCCCTGACGGGTGGAGCGATGAATCCGGCGCGCGCGTTCGGCCCGGCCTTGGCATCCGGCTACTGGACCAACCAATTGGTCTACTGGATTGGCCCGCTTTTAGGTGCCGTGGTTGCAGCATTGGTCTGGAAGTATGCGTTGTCAAATGAAAACAAAAAGCGCTGAAATTATTTTTTGACAAACGCAAAACCGGCGGAATCAGCGCCGGCGTTTCTTTTTCTTTCCGGTTTTCGTCGATTTGCCACGACGGGCGCGTGCGGCGATTGTTTTTGCGGAAGCGGGAGCCCCAGCATAGGACGGATTGAACGCGCCTTTTCTTGCGCCTTGGCCTTTCGCATGCGCCTTCCATATGTGAGCGGCAACGAAGAGCACCAAAAAAACGAATGCGGAGATGGTCAGCGCCCACACCATTGCCGGAACCGAGCCTGGAACGGGAAAGAACAACAAGGAAAACGGGCCGAGCAAAAGGCTGGCAAGGCCCACCAAAAGTTCATCCATCCGGTTCAAGACCGGAGGATGGCGCATGTGCCGTCGGGACCAATAGGCGGAGTGAAGCAGGTGTTTTTCAGCACGCGTCAGCGCCCCGGTTTTGGTGGTTTGAAACGCCGAATCCGGTCCGATATGTCCGCAGGATTGGCAGGAGCGGAAAAGCGGCGGAGTAATCGAATGGGAATTGGTTTGAATTTTTTGACCATTGCATTTTGGGCAGCGCAACATTGTAAAATGATGAAATGGGGGAATTTATGGCTTCCTTGAACTCTTTCCAAAATGAATCAACACAAAAAGGATGACAAAAATAAGCAAAAAGCCCAACAGGAGAAGCAAATCCGGACTATTTTGAATTGGATAGCCTTTCCACAACGCGACCACAAGCAAGAGTGCACTCAACCCGTAGCCAAATAATTGCAACAAATCGAGACATTTGCCAAAACTCGGGACAACGTTCCAAGCCTTCGGCAAAACGCCACTCTTCTTTTCCAAAACCAGATTTATCACTCACGAATTTACCGGCTTGTTCTAAATGGTTTTTAGCAAGTCATGCGCATGGCTGACCGGGTTGACCTTGTAATGGACCTGCGTCAGGACGCCGTTTTCAATGACAAACGTGGATCGGATGACGCCGAAACCGAAGACGCCTTTGTTGCCGTATGCGCCGTAGCTTTTCGCCACCGCAGAATCCTGGTCGCTTAAGACCGGGTAGGGCGCGTTATAGGCGTCGCAGAACTTTTTGTGCGAGTCCACGGAATCCGGACTGACGCCGTAGATTTCAAAGCCCTTGGCTTTGTAGCCGGCGTATTCTTTTGAAAAGTCCTGGATTTGGAGGGTGCAACCTGGCGTGAAGTCCTTCGGATAAAAATACAGCACCAATTTGGCAACGTCGGTGGGCGCGTGGGTTTTTCCTTTTTCATCCTTGAGCTTAAAGGAAGGGGCTTTTTGGCCGGTTTCGAGTTTGGTCACAGCGGCATCTGAAGAATCCATAATCGATACACCGTGAAGAATTTTGGCGCCAAGCAGATTAAAGCGTGTTGGAACCGTGCGAGTCGTCTTTCCGATTAAAGCGTATCCGGATCCACGCCAATCGCGCGGATGCTGCAAGCCACAATCGGTTCCAAGCCCAAATCGCGAGCTTTTTCAAGAGCCGCTGGGCTTTCCGTTCCGGGATTGAAATAAACCAATCGGATTCCCTTTTTCGCGATTTGGCCCAACACGTCCAGGACGGCCGCCGGTGGGATGTAAAGCGAAGCATAATTGGGCACCGAATCAATGTCCAAAACCGAATGGTAGGCCGGGATGTGCTCGATGCTGGATTCCTTGAGGCTCACCGGAAAAACGGTCCAACCGCGATGGTTGTAGGCGCGGACCGCTTTGTTGCCGAACTTGTTTCGGTCGTACGAGGCTCCGATGATGGCGATGGAAGGCATGGGGAAAATTCACCTAAAATTAATGTACAATACGCAAACAAGACAAGGAAGGCAAAATTGAAAAAGGCGTAGCAAAAAGGAAAAAAATTAAAAAAAATTGGAAAAAAGTCAAATCAATCTAACTGAAACTCTTCCCGCACCCGCAACTGGCTTGGGCGTTGGGGTTGCGCATGGTAAAGCCACCGCCGTTGAGCGCGTCGCGGTAGTGGATTTCGATTCCCTTGATTTGGTCGTGAAATTCGTTGTTGTAGAACAATTTGAGGCCGTGGCTCTCGAAAATCCGGTCATTCTGCGGATCCGGTTGGTCAAAATCCATTTCATAGGAATTTCCAGCACACCCACCCCCTTGAAGGGAAATGCGAAGGCCCATGCCAGCCTTGCCTTCGGCAGTCATCAAGGATTTCAACTTGGTCGCCGCCGCTTCGGTCAAATGAGCCGGTAGTTCTTCCGGTTTGATGACAATGGGGCTGTTGCTGACTTTGGAATTGATGTCTTCCATCAATTGCGTGACGGCCTCATCGGTAAAGCCGTGGCCCTTGGCGCCTTGTTCGATGGTCTCGAACGGCGAGACGTGGCAACCCACGCAGTGAAATCCGTGGCTTAACATGACGTCCACGGCATCGGGAAAGTTCTGGACCACTTCGCCGATGAGCATGTCTTTGGTAACGGAAGGCATAGAGCAAAACCCCTTAGAAGGCTTAACAATTGTTTAGATATTTGGGTCGGACGCGATTTTTAAGGGTTTTCAAAACGGCAGAGGACGTCAGTCCGCCGTAAGTCATACCGGACATAACGGCGAAAAACTCAGTACGATTGAAAAAAAACCAGGTATTATTTCTTGAATTTGGGCGGCTCGACCGGTTCGACGGCAATGACTAAACGTTCCTTCCCGCGTTCGTCCTTGTACAGGCGAGGCATGACGTCAACCAGGACATCGTGCTTCTCGGCCAATTCATGAATGCGCCAAATATCAAGGTCCTCGGCACTCCGCAACGCGCGGAATGCGCGGTATTTTCGTATTTGAACCGGACTAGCAGTATACGCGTCCGAATAACGTATACCTGCAATTCCATTGGGCGTTCGTTCATGCCAAGACAAGCCCGGTTCGACCAACATCCGTTGCATCCGTCCAGGAACACCGGAGCCGGTACCGGACAAAGCATCCAAGCTATCATCCATCTTGGCAGCGCGTTTTTCGAACAACTTGGTGAAGACCTGATCGACCAGTGGCACTTCTGAATAATTCATGACGTGGTAGCAATCCGCGCCGCGGGCATGGTCATCCAACTGGGCTTCTCGAATGTTGCGCTTGTGGCGAAAGAGCCAAAAACGAACCACAAAGTCCGGCTTGAAATGGAGGGCCTGGCCGCCTTTGCAATGGGGCGCGTCGACCAGTTTGGGAGAATCAAGGCCGGAAAACGATTCGTTCTGCACTTCTTTGAAAAAAGCGGGATATGACATATGGCAAATAAAAGAAATGAAAACGAACCTAATAAATCGGATTAATGCTTGCCGGTCGACCCAAACCCGCCATGGCCCCGTTCGGTAGATTTCAGCTCAGATGAAGGCTCAAAAACCGCTTTTTCCACCTTTTGGACCACCAGTTGGGCCACCCGCTCACCCGGTTGGACGGCGTATGGAACAGGACCGTGGTTGACCAGCAATATTTTGAGTTCGCCGCGGTAATCCGAGTCAATGGTGCCCGGCGCGTTGAGGATGGTCACGCCATGCTTGAAAGCAAGTCCGGAGCGGGGCCGCACCTGGACTTCATAGCCTTCCGGAATCTCCAAGAATAGCCCCGTAGGCACCAACGCCGTTGACCCGCAGGCGATTTCAATGGGTTGGCTATTGGAAGAGCAGACGTCCGCTCCGGAGGCGTGTTCGGACATGTATTGAGGCAACTTGCCAGCTTCAATGCGGACTTTGATGGCAACCATACCGATATGCGACCTTTTGGAAAACAGGGAAAAATGACGACTTGAATTTTAGCTTTTTTCGTCTTTGGAGTACAAAAACGGATCCATAACCTTTTGGTAATGGAATAATTCGTCTTTTTTGAAAAAGCGCTTCACTTCCGCTTTAGCCGTGTCGATGGAATCGGACGCGTGGATTAAATTGGCCTGGATGCTGATACCCAAATCCCCGCGAATGGTTCCAGGCGCGGCTTTTCGGCTGTTGGTCGCACCGCACAAGGCGCGGACGACGTCCACCGCCTCTTTGCCATGCCACACGCACGCCACGACGGGCGCGGATTTCATGAAACTCTTGGTACCGGCGAAAAACGGTTTGTCTTTGAGATGAGCATAGTGCTCATCCAGAATCGCGTCATCCAATTGCAACATCTTCATGCCGACCAGCTGGAGGCCTTTTTGTTCGAGGCGGGACGTGATTTGGCCCAACAAGCCGCGCTGGACCGCATCGGGTTTGAGTAAGACGAAGGTTTGTTCCATATATTTTTCCACCCAAAAAAAAACCGTTCACGCCGGTTCAACAACAAGTTGTGCTGAAGCCCGACGATAACCAGACCACAAGGGGTTAAGCGCGTTGTCCTTGGCCAGCACAATCATCTTCAACGTCATCTTGACATAGGCACTGGAGCGGAACGCCGTACTCGTGTAACACGTTTCGGTTTTGTGCGACTTGTCCAAGTAAAGCTCCTTTCCAGTCTGGAAAAAGCCGGCGCAATTCCAAGCGCTTCCATCAGTGTCCTCAACCGCCACATACACGCCCAAATTGGAATCCGCAAAATGATTGATGGAGTCCGTAACGTATTTGAGTCGCAAATTGTAATCGTGGCCCTTAATCGTAATTTTTGCTGCCGGATAATTGTTCCAATCGGTCTTTACGATTAACACGTCATATTTGTCCAAGCCAATCTTCGTCGCGGTTGAATCAGTGGGAAATACGCTGTTGCCAATGAGCGTAAACCGGGCTTCGGCGTGGTCTTTGCCGCTGATCGTTTCAAGAACGGACCCATCCGATTTTTTGACTACGGACAACACGACATAGAAGGTACCTTGACCATCATCGCCCATCAATTCAACAACCGGGTCGATGGCCCGAAGAGCAGCTTTGAATGCCGACCAGGTGGCGCCGGGATTATACTGACGCCGTACTTCCGCTTTGTTCGAAACGGCTGTGAAACCCGTGAAGTCAAATGAACCGGATTCAGCGTAAATTTGCTTGTCCGCGGGAACTTCGTCCGTGTGTCGTTTGTAAGGGATGGCATTCAAAGTGTAGAATGAAAGTTTGTATTGCACGTTGGAAATATCCAAAGCGTACTTTTGCTTGAGGGCCGCAACGTCCAATTTTGCAAAAACGACAAGCGGATCGGATTGGGTGATACTAAAAGTAGTTGCCGGTGAAAGATTAGGGTGGCGGATGGAAAACAGGGAGAGGACATCCGAAGAGGTGCTAGAGCCAGGAACGCCGCCGGAATTGGATGCGCCGACCGCGATGGTTGCCTTGCCATTGAGGGCCGAACCGTCAGTTTTTTGGCCAGTGGCGGTGACTTCAAATTTTCCGGGAAGACCGGACACCCAGCCGGAAGTCGTTATGACCTGACCCGACGTCTTTGCGTTTTTCAATTTGTTGTCGTTGGGTTTTGAAAGGGAGCCAAAGTCTATGCGAGGTTGTGAGGCATCATCGTAGTTGAGTTTGAAGGTGGCATCGCGTTTGGCGGCCGTGTCGCCGGCAGGATACGTCAGGGTAATGTCGAACGTTTCGCCGACTTTGTGGTCGCCGCTGGCAATGGTGATGTCGCCGGTGGACGGCGGGTTCTGACCGGGTCCGGGCGGTTGTTGAGGCGTTTGGGCCGGTGCCGGCGGGTTTTGAATGGTGACCATAACAGTGCCGGACATGCGGACGTCCTTGGAGTTGGGCATCTGAGTCTTGGCGACGATTTCAAGTTTTCCAGGACGGTCGTAGGGGCCCAATGCCAAGGTGCCGCCGTTTTCAGAGGAGTCAGTGAGTTTGGAAAAGGGTAACACAACAGGGTTTTGGGCCGTTCCACCGGTGGGAGTGAACACCGTGCTGACTTCGCGTTTGGATACGTCATCGCCTTTGGGGAATTTGTAGTTGAGGTTGAACGCCTCACCCACCACGTGCTTGTCGCCGTTGGGGTTGAGGTAAATTTCGGATGAGGCGACCGACGTGGGAACGATTCCGACTGAGATGGACGGTTTGTAGTTGTCCTTGGCGTCTTTTCGGGCCGACTCATCAAAGATAATGGTGACATAGCCTTTCTGGGACACGCTCAAACCGGCTTTGGCAATGAGTTTGACCTCCGTCAGCGTGCAGGTCACATCAAGGTTCTTCTCCAAGTCGCTC
Source organism: Microcaldota archaeon (assembly GCA_016212375.1). Lineage (GTDB taxonomy): Archaea > Micrarchaeota > Micrarchaeia > Norongarragalinales > Norongarragalinaceae > JACPGT01. The sequence continues at coordinate 10,707 of JACRGH010000007.1, read as the reverse complement.
CCCTTTTCATTCTCCACCGCACAAGTGGGTTTGACCAACAGGGGCGTGGAGAATTTAAGCACCTTTTCCTCACCAGCGTCCAAGATAACGGAAGGCTCGATGGTGGAGGCGGATACGGGGATGGAGCGGATTTGATAGTCCCCAAGGCCCGACACGTAAAGTCGTGCGTTCTTGATGTCGCTTGCGCTTTCGGCCGAGACCGTGCCGTCTTTGTATTGGCAGTGCACGCCGGCCGTTTCCTTGCATTTGGCCTTGGCAAAGTCGCCGGAGCTTGACACGTCGAACAAGGCTGCATCTTTCTTGGCATTGCCTATCAGAAGTTGGATGGCCGCGGGTTGGAAATCATCGGAAACCAGGTGGATGGTGCGTTCTTTCTGCACGCTTTGGATGTTGACGAAATTCCACGTCGCCTTGAAGGTCACGTCGGACGGGCAGTCGAAATCCGCGTCTTTGGTCTTGCGGGTGCATTTGACGTTGACGCGGAGTTTGTTACCGGATACGTCCAGCTTGACTTGGCTGGACGTCGGACGGACCAAGGCAAGGGTGCCTCCTGCCGGCGGTTTCAATTCGCGCTCGTAAACGCCTTCGCCGCTATACCGGTTGTAGTAGACGTCGACGGTATCCGGCAAACCGGATTCGTCCAAGCCCTCCTGGGGCGTCTGCGTCGTAGCTTGAGTCTGTACCAAGACCTGCTGGTATTCCAGGATGCATTGCGGCGGAATCTGGTTGGACGGGAAGCCAGAAGGATAGTTGCCACCCGGATAACCGCCGGGCGTAAATGGCGTCTGCACGACGACGGTGATGGGAATTTGTTTGGTCTGGCCGCCGGTGCGGAGCATCAGATAACCCTGCTGGTTGCCGCCCAACTGTCCGGCATATTGCGCATCGCCGCCGGGGTATTGGGCCGTCATCTTGATTTCAGTGCGGGTGCAGTCGGCTTGGACCCGCACGGTGGGCCGGTTTTGGGGGTATTGGTAGGCGTTGGATTGTTGGAATCCGGGATTCAGATTGTTCGCCCATGGGTCGCGATACGATTGACCATAGAAATTCTGGTTGGTGTTGTAGGCGTTGTTTTGCGTGAAATACACTTGGCATTGGGGGGAGAGTTTGGAAATGATCGTCTGGCAGTTGGCCGCGGCCGTTGCCGGATTGGCGGCGTTGGGGATGCCGGGCACCACGCCTGGAGCACCCGGATAATAGCCGTTCGTGCCCGTGTAACCGGACGGATACGTGGCAGGATACCCGGGCCGGATGCCGACGACAGAACCTGAAAGCCCGCCGACGCCACCTAGATTTGCGCCATAGGGCAGGCAGGAACCTGGAGCCATGAAAGGATTGGTCGAATACGGCGTATAGGGATTGGACTGATACGCATAGTATGAATTGGGCGCGGAATAACCCGGTTGGTATCCATAGGGATTGGCCGCGTTGGGATTGTTATATCCATAGGGGGCGGATGCCGGGTTGTTGGTGAAGCCTTCCACGCGACACTCATCCGGATTGTCATCCAATGCGATGGCATACGTCTGGGAGTCATCGCTTTGGTAGTTCGACACGCTTAAGGAAATCGAACTTGGCAACGTCTGCGGCCCAAGATTGCATTGGTAGCAAAACATCGTGGCATCGTCGCAAAGAAGCGTGTTTTTGGTGCAACGCAAGGACGTGGCTTCAGCGGACGCCATGCATTTGACGCCCGTTTGTGCGGTGGGGCATAATTGGTCCGGACGGGGCGGGCCTTTGAGGTCGGCCTCGACGCTGACAACGGCCGATGCGAGGTTGTCCTTGTTGATTTTGGCGATGAAGGTAATCTGGCATGAGCCGCTGAAGGATTGTTTTAGGGCCTGGACGTTGATGGTGGCCGTCTCTTTAAGCGAAAACGCTTTGGGTGATAGGGTGAACGGGGAAGGCACGTCCGTTCCGTTGGCATCCGTGCACTTGATGGTGGAACTGACCGAGCTTTTGACGTCCAACAAGGACGACAGCGTGATTTTTTCACTTACGGTCTCCTTTTTCGTGTCCCCTTTAAGAATCAGGCTTTGGGGCTCAGCGGTCAGAAAATCAGTGGAGCGGACCGGCAGAGAGCATTCTTCAAAAGGCTGGAACTGCGGGTGGTTTACCCGGATGCCGATGGTGCCGATGCCGGAGGGCTGGAGTTTTTGGAACAAATAGGCGCCGCCCGCACCGTTGTTGGAATCCGTGGGTTGGAGTTCTTGGCCGTTCAAAGGGGAGCCGTCGCATTCGTACAGTTCGACCGCGGCATCGGTAACGGGTTTGTTGAATTGGTCCTTCAGAACAATACGGAGGTTTTGTGTTACGGACGCGTCCAGGCTTTCAAGGGACGTGGTGGCGCTGATGCGGTTGGTGCCGCGGATGATGATGTTGCGGGAAAAATCGGTGATAATTCCGTCGGTATCCTGGATGCTGACCTTGATTTCGGCAAGCGCGGTGGCGCGAAGAGCCTGGGCCTCAAGGTGCATATCGGCTTTGGCGTTTTGTACCGCAACCAGGGCCAGCGCGAGGCTATTGGTGGATGCAATCGAGTTGGTTGCAATCGATTCAAAGGTGGATAACGTCTGGTTTCCGGCCGTTGTTCCGACTTGCGGCTGGAACGAGACCAACTGGACGGTATTGGGTGCGCTGATTTGGACCGAGCTGATGCCGCTTTTTAGTCCGATCAAGGACAAATCCAGCCCGAACGGCGAGCCGGCCATCAATTGGGCGGAATCTTTCATGCGCACCCCGTCGGATGCGATGAACACGGACTTTACGCAGTATTGGTCCTGGCAACTCAAGACGTCGCGCGAAACCGCAAGGCGCTGGCTGACGGATTTCTGGCCGCAAAAGTCTTTTTCCTCGATGCTGGACTGCGATACCAATTGTTGCAGTTTTTCCGAATCCAGAGGGTACAAAAACGGGACGGATTTTCGAAGGCCGTGCAAATCATATTGGATCCAAAGCATAGACGGGGCTTTGGCCGTCGGATTCATGAAAAAGTGGACGGCCACCTGTTGGGTTCCGGAAAATCCTTTGGCAAAGTCGAACACGGTCCACTGCGCGTTTTCCGATTCGTTGTCAGAAAGGGGCGGGTTGCATGCGCCTTGGGGGTCCGAACCGGTGAAGAATGTATCGGTCCCGTCTACGGAAGTGATGGCGGCCACCGGTTGGGGTGAATCCGCCAGACGCACGGCGAATCGGGCGGTGTCAGCGGCGGAGGCCGAAGGGAGGCTGACCAAGAAACGGGCAACGACGGGCTGGGCGTTGGATGTTTCGCGCAATGCCTTGCCCTCGTCCGTGAAAAAGCCCTGGAAACTGACCACCGCGGTCTGGGTCAGCGATTTTGGATACAATTTGGCCTCGTACGTTTGAGTGTTTGAATCGGGGCCTAACAATTGCGGGGAAGACTGGTAGGGAAGGTACGACGGGCTTTCTAAGACAAGCCGGAATTCACTTTCCGCCGGGACATCCGCCTTGCAGGTGCCGTTCGTCGTGGTACAGGTGGCTTTCTCCGCGGTGGTGATAAAGCGGACGGTGGCGCCGTTGACTGGTTTTAAGCTGACCGCATCAATGGCATGCACGGTGAACGGAACACGGGGGGGAAGCAGGGAAATGACCCAGGAAATATCGTTCTGGGAAACGGCTCGGTCGCTCTGACCAATGGAAGAATCCAACGACGCTTTGGCATAGATGGAATTGGAGGATTTGGGCACGTCAAAAAACGCGGTGCCGTCCGATTCCGTGGTCTGGTCCGGAACGCCCAATGGAAAACCGTCGGATGAGAACAACTGGACGGCGGCCTGGGGGGCGGGATCCAAATTCTTTTGCACGCTGACGTTGACGCGCACGGTCTTGCCGGCGGTGGACTCCAAGACGACGGAGCGGGATTCTTTGTTCTTGGCAGTAAAGGAGTTCGGCAAATAGCCGTCCAAATACACGATGACGCGGACCTGGGGGGCCGCAACGCTCAAGGCGGCCTTGCCGGACGCATCCGATGAGGTGGAGGTAATCCATTGGTGCCGGGTTGAATCGTAGGCGCTGACCGTGGCGTCCGACAACGCATTGCCGGATTTATCCTTGACCAAAAGGACCAATTGGTCGTTCGGAGGCATCGGGGATAAGGTGACGGAAACGGGGTCCGGCCCTGCCGAAATGGGATACGGTGACGCATAATCGCCGTAGCGGTGTTGCGGATCGCTGATTGAAACGCTGAAGCGCATGTTCACGTCCAAACGGTCAAACCGGGCCTGACCCGATGAATCCGCTTTTAAGGAGCGGAATACCGTTTGGGTTTCGGAATCGACCAAGACCACGTTGACGCCTTGGACCGCATTGCCCCCGTCATCGGATACGCTGATAAGCAAAAAAGGGCTCGCCGGCGGGCTGACCGAGGCTTGGGCATCGGTTTTTTCCAGGATGATTTCGACATTTTTCTGATCGGACAAAATGACGCTTTTGCGTTGAGACTTGAAGCCGTCTTTTGATACGTCCACCACCACGCGCAAGGCGCCGGAAAAAGTGGTTTGGGCCTCGCCGAAGGAATCCGTCACGCCCAAAAAAGCGGTTCCGGAATCCGGGGAAAAACGAACTTGGGCATCGGTCAGGGGCAACCGTTGGTCGTTCAGCACCTGGGCGGAAAAAGTGAAGGAGCTGGGGGCGGGGGAGGAACGCAACTTCACGATTGTTTGCTCATAGGTAATCCGCGGAGTCTCGTCCGTAAAACCCGTTGCATGGATGCTCAGTTGCAATTTCTGATTTTGCGGCACGTCCTTGAACGTGACGAAGCCGCGGGAATCCGACGTGGCCTGCATTTGTTTTTGGCCGAACGTCAATGTAACGGCGGCGTCCGGAACCGGCGTGCCGTCGGATGCCTGGAGGGTGAATTGGATGGTGGCGTTGGACGGCGCAAGGGTAGGCAGGGCGAAAAACAGGACGACCAGAAGCGACAGGACCAAAAGGGCCGGAACCAAGATGCGCGGCTGGGGAATGCCTTTTTCCGTTAATTGTTCCATCAGCGAATCGTATTGTTCCTGAAAGCTTGCCAAACGTATGTTCCCCCTATTTGAGCTACGGTTGTAATTGCGTAAAGCCCGTATATAATATATAGCAAACCAAGAAAGTTTCCCAACTACTTTCTTGGCTTGCTAGACAACAAGACCGGCCTAAATCATCGGCCTATTTGCCGGTCTTGCTGTAAGGGGAATCACAGCGGGAAAACCAAACCAAAAGAGGACGGCACAACGTAGGTTCCAATAAAAAAAAACCGACGACCCCGAAAATTCACCTCGCCATGTTGCGGAAAAAAGGGGCCGGAACAAGTCAGGGATTGAGGTAGAAATTCATGCCGTAACTGGGATGGTTCGGCTCGGTCCCGACCACTTTGAATTCCGGTTTGTAATCCAGCACGAAAAAATGCACGCCTTCCACGTTATCGTACCAGGAAACGTACTCGGACACAGGGGGGGTACCGGTGCTTGCCGTATACGACAATATCTTGGGGTCAAAATTAGGGATATTCCGCAACGCAGGTGGCTGCAAGCCGCCGGGCGACAGTTTGGGGCCCAACACGCCCTCACAATGCGACGAGGGAAGGTGGGTGGCATCGTCCAGACATTTGTTTTGTAAGGAATTGCCAATAGAGTCGTACATGAGGAAAAATTGGGCGTATTTTCCACCGGCCGGATTGTTCTCCGATTGGGGCATGTTTTGGCTCCGACGTATCAATGTCGTATAGGCATTGCGATACGGCGTGTTCAAAAAATACTTTGTCACGAAATCGATTGCCCGGGCCTTGCCGGGATCATCCAACCGGTTCGTTCCGCCCGGAATCGGATTACGGATTCCCGATAATGACATACACCCCTCAGATGAGCCGGAACATATGCCTTTGACCAAGCCGCCGGGCCGGGGATGGCGGGACGGGTCCGATGGATCGGAATTGAACGCCAAGCGGTCATAAAACTCCAATGCGAAATCATCGTAATAAAACACCCGGAGATTGATGGGAAGGTAAAAAACCTCGTATCCGATTGCCCCCGACCTCACCTGGTTGCCATATCCGTCATCTCCTTCGATGCGGGGCATGGCGGCAAAAAGGGCGCTATCCCCATTGAGGTTGGTCGGGCTGATGCCGCGCGGATCCACGCGCATGAAAAAAGTGCCTTCAAGACATCCGGGCAGGACAACGCCGTTGACGTCCTTGCATTGGAACGGGCCGACAGGATGGGCGGCATCGGTAAAGCCGGGATGGTCGGCAAAATATTGGCAGTCAAAGAGGTTGTCCTGGACCAAATTGCGGCAGGATTTGGCATATGCGTTCACCGCGGCCCCATCATTGCGATCCGGATTCAAAAGATCCATCTGTTTTTGGTTCGCCGGACGGAAACGGATACCTTCGAAGCTGAAGTTCTGGCTGGCCACCTCGATCCAAGCCGGGATGCCGTAGCCGAAAGACGCGTCCACCGGTTTTGAGCCCAAGGAGCAGACGACTTCCTGCGACAGTTTGCGGATGCCTTCGCAGCGTTGCAACCGGATGTCGCGATAATTCAGGAAATTACCCGTCACGTCCTGTTTGTTCTTGAGGTCCAGCGTATTCCAACCCGGATCCAAAATGTACTCCTGGATGTTGCGCCGCACGCTTTCGCGGAAAACGGACGACAAGTCGGTGCGGTAAATATCAATGAGCGAGACGATGCGGTTATGGTACGCGTCGTTGACGATGCGCGCGCTCTGCGCGGCTTCAATCTTGTTGAGGTTCACGGTGAACAGGACAGCGGATAAAAAAAGGATGGTGCTGATGAGGGGGGCGGCGACGAAAGCACGATGCTTTTTTTCAGCAGGGAGGCGAGGCGAACCGGCTTTATTCCGGGCATTTCTGACGCTCGCGAATGGGAACGGGCCGTTTTTTGCCATACGTAAAACCAACGGAGGAGCAATTTAAAACGCTGCGCAACGCGATGTGGAAAAAAAGAAAAAAAAACGTCAGCGACGTGCGCTCCGATGAACCGCCGGATTTTGGCGGCGTCCTTTCTTTTCCGGCCACTCATACCAGATGAAATACGAAACGACGAACAACGCCAATAAGCTGATGCGGAACAGCACGTCATGGGCGATGGAGGATGCGAACGGCTCCGAGGCATCGAAAAGCCACAGGCTCAACGCGATGCGCACCGGGTTGAAAACCAAAAAACCCAACGTGCCGGCAGAGAGGCCCTTGAGCCGGCGGTCCCACGAACGGTTGTCCGTGGAAAGGACGATACCCGCCCACAAGGCCAATTCCAGGGTACCCCAACAAAGCGCGATGAGTTCGGCGTCAAATCCGGATGCCTGCAAATGGGGATTCTGAAGGAAAACGACGGCAACGGGCTTCCCCAACGTGTAAAGAAGAAAGGCCGTCGCGTGCGCCGTGTAAGCGGCCAACGCGTTTTGCAACGGAGTCAGCACAAAAAGCCCGTACGCCGCCATGGTGACCACGCCGAGCTTGCCCAAAAACTTTAAAGCGTCCCATACCACCGAATTAAACGCGCGCATGTGAAGCGTAACGGAGAATTGAATTATTCAGCGTTTGCTTTGCACAAGCGCGCCGGACTGAAACCGGAAAAAAAGAAAAAAATCGGATTTCGTCAAACGGCACAACTGATAAAAGGTTCCCAGAATGGATTTCAAAACCGTGGAGGCCAAATGGCAAAACGCCTGGGCGGAGCAAAAGGCGTTCGAGCCGGAAACGGACCCAAAACGCGCCAAATTCTTCTTCACCGTCCCATACCCATACGTCTCCGGCTCGCTTCATGTGGGACACGGCCGCACCTACGCGGTCGGCGACGTCTTTGCTAGGTTCAAGCGGATGCAAGGATTCAACGTGCTGTGGCCCATGGCATTCCACATCACCGGCACGCCCGTCTTGGCCATCAGCTCCAAGATTGCCGACGGGGACGCGGCCACCATCCAACTGCACACCGACTACGTCTCGGTCTACGAATCCAATCCGGCACGCGTCACACAAATCGTCCAAAGCTTCGGCACCGATCCCTGGAACGTCGTCAATTATTACTCCGGAAAATTGGTGCATGACTTTTCCCGCATGGGTTATTCCCTGGACCTCAGCCGCCAATTTACTACGGGTGACGCGGAATACAACCGGTTCGTGCAATGGCAGTTCCACACGTACAAGGGCAACGGATTCATCACCCAAGCGGCATATCCGATTCCCTATTGCGTGCGCGACAAAAACGCCGTTGGCGAGGACGACATCAAGGACGGCGATTCGGACCCCGTCTCGGTGCAGACGTTCGTCGGTTTCAAATTCGCCTACGAGGACGGCTTTTTGGTCTCCTCGACGTTGCGGCCGGACACCGTCTTCGGCATCACCAACATGTTCGTCCGCCCCGATGCCACCTATGTCAAAGCGAGCGTGGACGGCCAGGTGCTGTACGTATCGCAACCGTTTGCGGAAAAAATGAGATTGCAAAACCACGACGTCAAAGTCCTGAGCGATTTGAAAGGCGCCGACTTGTTGGGCAAGAATTGCACCACGCCCCTCGGAAAAACAGTCCCGATATTGCCGGGCGCATTTGTCGAGCCGGACCACGCGACGGGGCTTGTGCACTCGGTGCCTGCGCACGCGCCTTTTGACCTGGTGGCGCTTAATGAGCTGAAAAAAGACGCGAAATGGAAAAGCATCGTGGAAAAAATAGAACCCATCCCGGTCATCCTCGCGCCGGGCTACTCGGACGTGCCCGCACGGGACCTGGTCGAGCGCATGAAGATCGCCAACCTCAAGGAAAAAGGCAAGCTGGACAAGGCCACGGCCGAATTGTACAAAAAGGAATTCTACGAAGGGACCATGTTACCCAATGCGAAGCAATTCGCCGGTATGAAAGCCTCGGACGCCAAGGAAAAGATGACCGAATGGCTCAAAACAAAAGGAATGGCCATAGACATATTCGAAACGTCGCGGCCCGCCCAGTGCCGTTGCGGGGGCCAAGTCATCGCCGCCGTCATGGCGGACCAATGGTTTTTGAACTTCAACGCAGCCGGATGGAAAGAAAAAGCAACCCGTTGCCTCAGCCAGATGGAGATTTTCCCGCCGCTGTACCGCAAGCAATTCGAGGACGTGTTCGCCTGGCTGGACAAACGCCCGTGCGCACGCCGACGCGGATTGGGCACGCGCCTGCCATTCAACGAAGAGTGGATCGTCGAGTCCCTGAGCGATTCGACGCTCTATATGGCGTTTTACACGGTCGTCAAGAAAATCCGCGAGGAAAAAATCCATGCGGAAAAACTCACTCCGGCATTTTTCGACTACGTCTTTTTGGGTAAAGGCCATGCGGACGCCCAAGCCAAAGCGGTCCGCGCCGAATTCCTTTACTGGTATCCCAACGACCAACGGCACACCGCCGTCGCACATCTTACGAACCACTTGAGCTTCTTTATTTTCGCACACGCCGGCATCCTACCGCCCGAACAATGGCCCAAAGCGATCACCCTGAACGAAATGGTCGTCAGCGAAGGGACCAAGATGAGCAAAAGCAAAGGCAACGTAGTCTCGCTCAATGACATCGCGGAGAACACCGGAGCCGACCTGTTCCGGTTGTATGCCATTACCACGGCGGACTTGGGCGCCACGTTGGATTTCCGGGCCAAAGATGTGGACGCATTGCGGCGTAGGCTTAACAAATTGTTCTCCATCTGGGACGAATGGACCGTTTTGGCAAAAGAACAAGAAACCAACGGAAAAGGAAAAGCAAAAACCGTCATTGGCAAGTCCATGACTGTAACGACCGACGCAACGCCTGAAAAGCCCCTGGTCCGTTGGATGCAATCCAAATTCGGATCCATCATCGAGCGGTCCGGCACGGCCATTGAAAAACGCGCTCTTCGAGATTACGCCCAGACGGCCTTCTTTGAAGCACTAAATGCCGCCGAACACTTTGCCACCCGCGCCACGGTGGAAGAAAAGCGACATGCCGCCCGCACGCTGTTGCAACCATGGGTCAAAATCCTCTGCCCCCTGATTCCGCACGCGGCCGAGGAGTATTGGGAACAATCGGGCGGAAGGGGATTCGCATCGCACGCACCTTGGCCCACACCAAAGTCGTACGACGGTTGGAAAGATGAAAAAACCGAGGCCGCCGAGGATTTCCTGATGTCCGTCGTATCCGACATCCGCACCATCTTACCCATGGTCAAGAAAAAACCGGCCAAGATGACGCTCATCATCGCGAGCGCCCAGAAACGCCGCCAGTACGCCGACATCCTCAAGGCCGAAACGGCGGACCAAATCACCGGCGATTCATTCATGGAAAACTTCGTGCGCAAGCGCTTTTACGAATTGAAGCACGCCATTGCGGTGGACGAGACCGCCATCCTGACGCAAAGCCGCGCCTATCTTCAAACCGCTTTCGGCGTCCCCTTTGACATTGTGGAGGAAGACGCGACGGACAACCCGCGCAAAGAAAAGGCGCTTCCCGGAAAGCCGGCGGTTTATGTCGAATAAAGCGTGAGTAACCCCGCCGCCCGTAAACATGATTTCTCATTCGAAAACGGGGCAAGCATGAATTTCCAAATCCTCAGGCGGTAGTGGTCCCGTTTAGCGTTGGTGAATTCGGGAACCGAAAAATTTTTCGCCTTTGACGACGTGGCTTTTCCAACAATCGTTGTGCAATGATTGGAAAAACCAACGCCGCGGCTCAAAGGCGATAGTAGTGAACCCCA
>JACRGH010000010.1 GCA_016212375.1 Microcaldota archaeon | reverse complement strand
GTGGGGTTCACTACTATCGCCTTTGAGCCGCGGCGTTGGTTTTTCCAATCATTGCACAACGATTGTTGGAAAAGCCACGTCGTCAAAGGCGAAAAATTTTTCGGTTCCCGAATTCACCAACGCTAAACGGGACCACTACCTTTTGACGGTTTGGGTTAAAACGGCTATGCGCCATTGTCCAAGAGCGCATCCGCCTTTTCCAACAGGCTTTTCGCGTTCTTATGCGTCAATTTGGCCATGGCCTCATCGTAGGAAAGCCAGGCGAAGTCTTTGTGCTCAAATGAAAGTTTGACCTCGGCCTGGCTCGTGCGGCCCAGGTAAAACACGACCGTTTTGCGGATGAGCTCGCCTTGTTCTCGGAAAAAATAGGATAGTTCATGCGTGAAAATCGGGATGATGTCGATTTTTTCAATTCCGGTTTCCTCCTTGAGCTCCCGACGCAACGTCTGCTCATCGCTCTCTCCCGCTTCCTGGCCCCCTTTGGGAAAGTCCCAATGCCCGGCGGCGTAGTAGAGCAGGAGGTATTGGCGGCCTTGGCACTCATCCGTGGTGGTTTTGTACTTGCCGGTTTTTTCGCCTTGGGCTTCTCGGTACAGGACGATGCCGACGGATTTGCGGTGTTGGGTCAAATTTTTCACGTTCATCTTTGTTGTTGAGGGATAAAAACGCTGTTTTTTTTCCGCCAACCGGCTTCAAAATACGCCTTTTCCACTTCTGGCCCAGTCGATCCATAGTCATGGTCGGGACCCTCACGATCGTACGTCGGTTTTTCGACCGTTTTCCCGTCCCAATCTTTCGTGTGGTAGTCCGGAACCATTCCTTCCGGATGCCAACCCTTTCGTTCCGCCATTTCCTTGAATTTCTCAAGCAAGTGGGCCATCGGGTTTTTCCCTAATTCGGCCATAATCTGTACCGTTGGATTTCGAAACGCAACCATCAAATGGAGGTGCGTTATCCTCGCCATAATCCGCCCACGTTTATTGTACAATTGAAATCCGAGATACGCGATGGGATTCCAAGCGTCAGAATGCATTTCTTGAGCGCCCATGTGGGCCGAGTCTTTATAAAAATGCCACGCCATCGGGGCGCTCTCAAGAAACTGCCCGCCATGTGCTACGCGGTAATGGCCCCATTGCGCGTCCTGATTTTTTTGCCATTTTTTCATTTCGGCCAAATTCAGTCGGGCGGATTCGACTAGGTCGCCGTGCTTTTTTCCCGGAAGGAACTCAACGATTCCCGAAGCTGTTCGCCGTTCATCATCTTTTGGAAATGCCCGTTCGAGTGTTTTGATGAGCCGTTTGCCCATTTCCATTCAAAACCACTTGTACTTCTTATTCAAGTAATACGCCATCAGGCCCGCGACGATGATTCCGGCGATGAAGACGTAGAAGTATTGTTGGTACTGGATAATCTGGGTGCCCAGGTAGGCTAGCAAGAATGCACGCGGAATGGTGCCGATGAACGTGAAAATCACGAACGTCTTGAAATCAAACTTCAAAAGACCGGAGGTGATGGAAAAGACTTTGAATGGCACGAACGGAATCAGCCGGGATACCAAGATGGTCATGCCGCCGTATTTTTTGAATGCGGTTTCCGCGCGCTCCACCTTATCCGGCGTGACGAGCAAGTAGGGTCCGAATTTGTCCACCACGGGCCGGCCGCCTTTCAGTCCGATGTAATAGCCCACCATGGCGCCCAACGTGGAACCTATGGTGCCCCAAAAGGCCACTTCCCAGGGCGTAAAACCGATGGCGCCGGCGGTCACCAAGATGGCCTCCGACGGAATCGGCACGATGGAGGACTCCAAAAACATGCCGATGAGGATGCCGAATCCTCCCATGGAATGCATGAGTTGGGTAATCCAGGCAATCAATCCGGTTTCAATTCCATCCAATACCATGGGGATACATTTAGGCAAAGCGCCGTTTTAAAGAACCGGTTTTGCCACCATTGGGGTCAATGAATCCCATTCCCATTGCATCTGAACCCGCCCCTAATCCGCTTACGCTTGGGGCTACTGTTTCCTGCGGCCATTGCAAACAACAAGCCGTCCTCCGGTTGGACTATGCCAATCTGGACCTCTGTGGGACTTGCTTCAGCCGGCTGTTCGAGCGGCGCGTTTCAAAGGCCAACCGCGATTTCAACATGTTCGGCAACGACGATGTGGTGGCTGTCGGAGTTTCGGGTGGGAAAGACAGCGCCGCACTTTTGTACGTCTTGTACAAAATGTCCAAAAAAGGCCGCTTTACGGTCAAACCGGTGCTGATTGATGAGGGCATCGAAGGCTACCGGAATTTGGCCACCAAAAAAGCGGAAGAGCTATGCCAAAGCCTGGGTTTGGAGTTGACCATTGTTTCCTACCAAGAAGTCGCCGGTCACACGTTGGACGAAATCATGGTCCTGCGGGATGAGCGCCAGTTGTCATTTACTTCGTGCGGCGTGTGCGGCGTGCTCCGCAAAGACAGCCTCAACCAGGCCGCCCGGAAAGTCGGTGCCAACAAACTTGCCGTGGGGCACAATGCGGACGACGTGGCGCAGACCTTTTTGATGAACGCCTTGCGTGCCGATGTCAAAGGGTTTGAGCGTTTCGGCGTCGTATCCGGCTTAGGCAATCAGGAAAAATTCGTCCAACGCGTCAAACCCCTGGTCTACAACTTGGAAAAAGAATGCGCCTTGTATTGCGTCGTCAATGACCTGCCCTTCCATTTGGCGGAATGCCCGTATTCGCAGGAAGCCTTCCGCGGCCAAGTCAAGGACTTCCTCAACCAAGTCGAGCAAAAGCATCCTGGTTCCAAGTTCAACGTCCTAGCCTCGTTTTTGGCTCTCAAGCAAAAGCTTCCAGCCGTGGTCGAATCCGAACGAAAAGCCGGCACTTGCACGGTTTGCGGCGAGCACAGCTCGTCGTCAGTCTGCCGAAAATGCGTGATGCTGGAATCGTTGGCTTAACGTGGTCTGACCGTATCGGCGGCGACTATGCCTTCTATTTTTTCCGGATGTTTTCGAGCCAATACTGTTTGGCAAACGGCAGCGTCAGCGTCGAAAGTACGTAGCCCAATGTGGGCACCAAGGCGGCCAAAAACGGTTGAGGGGCGCGAATCCAGACCAACAGGGCGGAAGCTAGGATGTAAGTGATGGCGGCGATAATCAATCGGCGCGTCCAGGACGTTTCCCAGGCCTTGTCGGCTTCCACGCGGGCGTTGCGGGAACGGATGGCGTCAATGGCGCGTTTGGATGTCATATCCGGAGTTTTACCCATAACCCCGCGGGAGGGGAATTCAGTTTTTTGTTTTCTACGCTGGACGTTCACATGTCCTTTCGTTTACGGAGCTCTTCAAATGCGCTTTCAATTCCGGAGTCATGTGCGTGGGCGCGGACACGCTGAATGGACACTCGTTTTTGTTTAGCCAGTCGAATGAGGTTGAGCCATTGGTGAACGGTGGCTTTGTGTTCGTCTGCGATCAGATACACCAATCCGTTGATTCCTTCCGGTACATGATTTTCCGGATTGGTCTCATCCCCTTCATGAAGAATGTTGCCGATGTGTTTGATGTCTTGTTCGTTTTTTGCCAGTTTCGCCAGAATGTTAATGATTTTTCCCTCGTTTTGAGCGGCAAGGTTATATCGCGTGGGTACGATTCGGCTTCCATTGTGGAAGATGATTTCCGCCGTTTTCCAAGGGTTGTCACTTTCCAAGATGACCTCGCGCATGGCCGGATGGGATGCCAAAGCACTCTCAAAAACGGCCACGTATCGTTCTTTGCCCGGCCCACGATCGTGAAGCCAGTCCTCTCGCGGATCCGTATTTGCTATGACTGGATTTTGTTTTTTTCCACCGCCTTTGCTTGAAAATGTCATGGAATGTTCGGCAAACCATTTTTTTTGTTCCAAATGCGCCTGCAAAATGGATAAGTATGCTTTTCTTCCGTATTTATTCCGGAATACCATGGATTCATTCGGGCTTCCGAAAATGCTTTTTATGGTGTGCTTCAAAATGGCCGCATCGCTCAGTAGCCTCCTAGTGGGTTTTTTTTCCTCGCTTTGGGTTTTACTTATTCGTTCTTCCGTCATGAAAAAGGCACCTTGCAATTCCAACTGCGGGTCATAATAAAACGCTATTCTTTTCCGGGTTATCCCGCCATTCCCGTCCTAATGAACTCAACCGCCAGCGCCAACAGCATCAATCCCATGATTTTGGAAAAGACGTTGATGGTTTTTTCGCCGAGCACCTTGTGGAGACGGGGCGCAAAATGCAGGATGATGAACGCCAATGCGAGGGCCAAGAAGGCGGCGGCCGCCGTGACCATCAGGCCCACTTGATGGCCCAACAGGATGGATGTGGTGATGACGCCCGGACCGGTGAGCAGGGGGGTGGCGATGAGCACTGCAATGGAGTCGTTGTCCTTTTCTTTGTTGCCGTTGATTTCGAACCCCAATATGGTTTCCAATCCCATCAGGCCCAGAACGATTCCGCCGGCAATCTTGAACGAGCTTAATGAAACCCCGAGCATGTTCAGGATGGTCTGACCCGAAAACAAAAACACGAATGCCAAAATGCCTGCCAACAAAACCGCTTTGTGCGCCACCGCCCGGCGGTCTTCATCGGACAACTTGCGCGTGAGCGTCAAAAATGCCGGTATGCTCGCGAACGGGTCCAATATGACAAATAGCGTGACAAATGCGTAGATGAATTGGTCGAACATGGCCATGGTTGTTTGCACTTTTTTTATTGCTAAGCGAGCTAAAGGCGGGGGCGTTTTTTAAGCCGTTGGACGATGTCCGCTCCGGTGGATTCATAAATTGGCATTTTTTGATTGGTTGCTGTTGGTCCGTTTCAGCCGACGTAATCCTTCCACTCGGTAATGGATGCGGCCGTCTGCGGGCCTTTGCTTCCTTCCGCGTATTTCAGCGGTTTTTGCCCCCGGACTTTGTTCTGCACGGCGTCCACGAATTTCCAACAGGCTTCGATTTCCTTCCATGAGGCAAAAAACGTCTTTTTGCCCAATAGGGCTTCCTGGAACAGGATTTCGTAATTCTGGGGGGCGTTCGGCCGCACATCGCAGGACTGGCAATACTCCATCTTGAAGGACTTCAGTTCGGTCTGGCCGATTTCCTTGAGATTCACCGACAGTGCAAATTTTTCATCCGGTTGCAACGTGATGGTCAGCGTGTCTTTGAGCGTCTGTTGGTCCATATAGTGCGCCGGCTTGAACGTGATGATGACCTCGGCAAAACGTTTTTCGAGCTTTTTACCACTAAGCAGATAAAACGGCACGCCTTTCCAACGCGGAGTGTCGACAAATGCCTTGAGCGCGACGAACGTTTCCGTATCCGTCGGATGGCCCACTTCCGATTCGTATCCGGCATACTGGCCGAAAACCACCTGTTCGGACGGCCGTGCTTTTTTCAGAACGTTGGCCTTTGCCGCAGACACGGACAGCGGTGCCCATGTTTTGGGCGGTTCCATCGCCACCCGCGCCAACATTTGCAATAAGTGTGACTGGACCATATCCTGAAGCGCGCCCGTCTTGTCATAAAATTCAATCCGCCGGCTGGTTCCTTGGTCTTCGCTCTGGATAATCTGGACGTTGTCGATGTATTTGTGGTTCCACACCGGTTCGAACAGGGGGTTCGAAAAACGCAACACCATGATGTTACGCACCGTTGATTTTCCCAGGTAATGGTCGATGGGATACACTTGGTCGCCAAAATGCTTGCTGAGGAGGCGGTGGAGTGATTTGGCCGACTTGACGTCGTGACCGAACGGCTTTTCGATCATGACGCGTTTGAATCCGGCGTTTTTTATTTTGGCAATCCGTTCCGTAATTTTTGGGAACAATTCCGGCAACGTGGCCAGCATGAACAACAGGTTTTGTCTGGTTTCCAAGTGGTGGCACAGCGCGTCAAATGATTTTTTGTCCTCTACATCCGTTTGGAAAAATTCCAGTTTTTGTTCAAACGCGCTCCACCGGGCGTCGTTACTCGGCCGACATGCATCCCGTGCGTGCGAGCGGAAGCCTTCGGTTCCCCAATTTTTACGGCCGATGCCGATGATGTCCGTGTTCACAAAGCGGCCGTTCATGTAGCCGCTCCAAATGGCGGGAAGCAGCTTACGCTGGGTCAAATCTCCGGTCGCGCCGAACAGAACGAGCGTGTTATGGTCCATGGTTCAAAGTCGCCTCATTTTTGACGGGACGTCGGCTTATAAGATTTTCTTGCACGCGTATTTTTGCCTTTGCCCGGAAATTTTGGTGGGACGTTCCGGGATGGTGCTCGACATTCCGGATGTATTGTGGCCCATTGCCATGTAGCCTCCGCTTGCGGTGGGGCGTTTCGTCACGTATTTAAACCGGTTTTGGCAATGTTTGTTCCGCTGTTTTCGACTCTTTTTCGTTTAACGACTAGGTCAAAACGGATTTTGCGCCATTCGTCGTCCTTATTTGGGGCTGGCGTCGCGCTTGAATTTCATCCAAATCAAGGTGTTGTCATTATGGGTATTCGTCCTGCTAGAACCATGCGTGAAGTCAAGGCCCAGCCGTGGTCCCGCATTTCGCGCAAAAAGCCCCGTAAAAGCTTTGTAAAAGGCGCGCCCAATTCCAAGGTCCGCCAGTTCAACATGGGTTCCGACCGCTACTATGAGATGCAAGGCGACTTGGTCCTGGAATCGCCTATCCAACTGCGTGACAACGCCTTGGAAGCCGCCCGCCAGGCCATCAACAAACACTTGGAAAAGAATTTGGAATCCAACTACTTCTTGCAAGTACTCAAATTCCCGCACTTGGTCATCCGTGAACACACCGCGCTCGGTGTGGCAGGCGCTGACCGTATCTCCAAGGGTATGAAACTTTCCTTTGGCAAGCCCAAGGGACGTATGGCCCGCATCCCGGCAGGCGACTCGGTTTTCCGTGCCCGTTTTGATAAATCGGCTTTGACTGTTGCCAAAAAAGCGTTCAACCGCGGACAGCTGAAACTGTCCGGACATTATACGGTCGTCTTGCAAGACATCACCCTGTTGCCTTGGAACTTGGCTAAGAAAGGCAAAGCCGCCATCTCTTTCAAGAAAAAGGAAGTGGAAGTGGCCAAAGTCGAGGAAGTCGTTCCGGCTGCTGGCGCCGAAGGTGCCGCTCAGGCCGCGGTTGGCGCAGATGGCAAGGCCCCCGCTGCTTCGGCAACGGATGCCAAAGCCGGCGGAAAGCCCGCGGCGAAGGGTTCCGCTCCGGCCAAGGACGAAAAGAAGAAGTAAAACCGGCCTGCCGTTGTGGCAACCGGTTCCTTTTTTATTTTTTAAAAAGCGAGCGTCAGCCCTTTTTCATACTGTTGCAATCGAATGGCCGTTTGGTTTATAGCAAACCAAGAAAATTTCCCGTCAGCTGTCTTGGTTTCTTGCAAATCACCGCGATTTGCAAGGTCTTGCGGAGAAAACTCCGCAAGGCCACACAAGTTCCGGGGAACTTGTGATGCCACTCAAATTTCAGTGGAAATTTGTGCTGTGCTAGACCGCAAGACCGGCCTATTTCGTCGTCTTATTTGCCGGTCATGCTGTAATTCAGTCCATTTGTGTGCGCTTTTTTTTGAAAACCGGAAGTGCGCTTGGACAAGATTTATAACCCGTTCCGGCATCAGAGCTAATCCCGTCAACCGAGGGATATTTCGGTTGTCCTGGAAAGGATGCGATCCAAACCGCCTCTGAAGTGCGTTCGTCCATTAGGTCCGGCGTCTGGACTATAACTCGCCGACTGAAACCTGCGCCTTGTATGCGTGATTTGCGACGCGGATAAGATAACCTCTAAAACCCCCGATAGGTCAAGTTTGCAATGAGGGAAGACGAAGCGTTTGAGGCACTTTTCCACCGAGTCCAGAATCGCTTGACAGGAATTAAAAATTTGAAGAATCGGAAGGAATCGGATATGGCGGTACGACGGACGGCAAGAAAAACTCCAAAATCAAAAATCAAGCCCAAATCAAAACCAGCGGTTTCATCGTCATTCAAGGGTGGCCGTGGTCCCAGCCGCAAAGCCAAGCACTCCAAAGTCGCCAAACTCATCCGTTTGGCTAAAGCGCGGGCCAAATCAAAGGTAGCCGGTAAAAAACGCAGAAAGTAATTCGTCGCGCATAAAAATATACCGCCAAGGTCCAGTCGACTTTTTCATTTCCATTTTTCGATTTATTTCAGCGAAGCATAACCCCAGATGACGCGGAACGGCTCGCAGAAGACTATCACGGTTTCGAAGTCCGCGTAGTCGGAAGGCAATTCGTATTCCTGGTATCCGTTGACGTCAATCAGGTCGTGCAGTAAGACATTTTTGGACCCATCCAACGCCGATGGCGACGTCGGCTCTGCGTTGTTGCTTAGCCGCACCACCAACCGGGGTCCGGACTTCGTTGAAAAATCTTTCGAAAAAGCCAGGTACTTTTTTCCGTCGCGCTCGATTATAGTCGCGCTTCCTTTCATGTCATATTGGACGCGCCGAAAATCATTGGGCCCGGCCAAGGTATTTCCGGTTTGGGATTTTTGCGCCATGGCGTCCCGTTCGTCTTGCGTCATGGTGTTTTTTTCCACGGCGGTTGACCCGCTTGCCTTGGTCACGTCGTCCATTTTTTTCTGGATGTCCTGCGTGACGACTCCATCCTGCGCGGGTGTTATTGATTGTGCGAAGGGGGTGGCCGACGCGGCGGAAGGCTCCGATTGTGTGCATCCCGACAAAAATATTGCCGCAAGGCACGTTGCCAAAAAGATGGTCTTCATTTTCGTCCCCCCTACGTGTTGTAATTCAAGACGCCGTCGACCAGCGTGGGTAGTCCTTGGACGATGCCGGCCAATAGCAGCGAATTCGCGTTGAAAAACGCGTCATTGCCCGCCAAAAAAGCGTAAGCCAACAACAAGACGTTCAGGCCCGCTGCGGCCCAATAAATCGGTGCGGATTTGGGCGTCCATTTTACGGCGGTATAAGCAAACCCAATGGCGCCCAGAAGTAGCCACGTGTGGTAGTAGCTGTACAAGGCCAAGGTTGCGGGCAAAATATCAAACAAATTCAAATAGTTGACCAAAAGCCCGGCGGCTAAGATTAGCGTCCAGGCATGCACCACTTTATTTTGCCTGGCATTGGGGAACCACTGGTAAGTGGCGGCCACAAGCAGGACCATCAGGATGGTCCACCAAATCATCGCGGATGTCTGGAATCCGGTGCCGAAAAAATTGATCTTGTCCGCGTGAAGGTAGCCCCATGCCAGGGCAATGACGATTCCCCAAGCGGCAATGATTTTTCCAACCGCATTCATATGGTTTTCAGCCTTCCACGACCAACGTTCCGCTCATGCCGCCGTGTCCGCCCCCGCAGAACACGCTGCAGGCGAAGTTGAACGTGCCTGCTTTGTCCGGGGTGAACTGTACGACGGTCGGCGTTCCGGGATTGATGTCCTGGCTGATGCCGAATTCCGGAAGGCTGAACCCGTGGGGCGTATCCTCCGATGTAATCGTGAGTTTTACCGGGACGCCTTTTTTGACCGTGATGGTGCTGGGTGAGAATTCGAATTGCTTGGCCGTCATGGTAATTTCCTGCACTGCAGCCGCATTTGCGGGG
Organism: Microcaldota archaeon; assembly: GCA_016212375.1. Lineage (GTDB taxonomy): Archaea > Micrarchaeota > Micrarchaeia > Norongarragalinales > Norongarragalinaceae > JACPGT01. The sequence continues at coordinate 50,306 of JACRGH010000010.1, read as the reverse complement.
GTCTGTGTGGCCGGCGGTACGGACGATGGCAGGACACTTGCGGTTGGTGCGGTTGCCGTTGCAGCCGTCGTGGCCGTGGCGGCCAACGTGGCGCTTGGCGTTGCTTGCGGAGCGTTCTGGGTGCAGCCGACAAGCACCAATCCGGCTAAAAGGATGATGGCTGATATTTTTTGGTTCATGGTTTGGGTTTCCACCTCGGAAGTCAAACTATTTCGATTCGGTATATCCAATTTCTGTATCTTTCGTTGTTTTTGTATTTTAACGGTATTCGATAACGCCGTATTTTTACCGGCTGAATTATTAACGCCGTTTTTGGCCTTTTTGTTTTTTTTGGGTTGCAAAAAAGCGAAAGCCTCTTAAATTTCGGCTCGGTGAACTTCTGTACCTGCATGGCGCTTGGGTTTCAGGCGGTTTTGTGCAGTGGGGAGAACGTCGAATAAAAATGGCGAATCGAAAATCCGTTCAGTCCAATACGAAGTCAAACCCGGTCCATCAAGCCTCCACTCAGGACGGGCGTGCAAATTCACATCCGAGTTTATCCCAAAAACAATTGTTGTCCCGCACGGTTGAGCACATTGATATCAAATCCTTCGACGCCCGCCCCATTATGGCCGCGTATGGCAAGATGGCCTTCCAGGCCCGCAACCTCGCACGTGCCACCGACATCTACAATGCGATGCTGTCCGAAAAAGACGGCATGATTTTCATGGGACTTGCCGGCTCGCTTGTGTCCGCCGGATTGAAAAAAGTCATATTGGATTTGATGGAGAACAACATGGTCGATTCCATCGTGTCCACCGGCGCCATCTTGGTGGACCAGGATTTTTTCGAAGGACTTGGGTACAAGCATTACCAAGGCGACATCTATGCCAATGATGAGACGTTGCGGCAGATGCATGTGGACCGCATCTACGACACCTACATCAACGAGGATGAACTGCGCATCTGTGATGAGACCATCGGCAAAATCGCCGATTCCTTGGAAACGCGCCCTTATTCGTCCCGCGAATTTTTGTGGCACATGGGCGCCTACCTGAAAAAACACGGCAAGAACAAGGATTCCATCGTGCTCAAGGCGTACGAAAAAGATATTCCGCTTTTCGTTCCGGCATTTTCCGACTGTTCTGCGGGGTTCGGTCTGGTCCTGCACCAGCACAACAATCCCAAAAAACATGTCTCAATTGATTCGGCGGCGGACTTTTTGGAATGCACCCGGGTCAAACTCAAGGGCGGCACATCCGGTCTTTTGATGATTGGCGGCGGCGTGCCCAAGAATTTCTTGCAGGATACCGTCGTTGCCGGTGAAGTCTTAGGGCATGATGTGGCGATGCATAAATACGCAGTCCAGTTGACGGTCGCAGATGAACGGGATGGCGCATTGTCCGGCTCGACCCTGAAGGAGGCGCACTCCTGGGGCAAAGTGGACGAAGGCGCCGAGCAGATGGTCTTTGGGGAGGCCACCGTGACGCTGCCGTTGTTGGCATCCGCCGCGTACCATGGCGGTGCGTGGAAAACGCGCACGGCCAAAAAGTTCAATCAAATATTCAAATGACGGGAGGACGGAGTCGGTTTCCATGAAGGTCAAAATTGCCGTCATACAATTCGCCGCCAAAGACAAAGCGGAGGCCAACGTCCAAACGGCGGTCAGATTGGTGGAGCAGGCGGCGGCCAAAGGCGCCAAAATCGTCTGCCTGCAGGAACTGTACCGCTCGCCGTATTTCCCACAAAACGGGGATTACGCCAACTTTGACTATGCCGAGGCGGTGGATGGGTCATCCGCCAAAACGCTTGGGGAACTTGCCAAGAAAAAGAAAATCTGGCTCATTGTGCCGATTTTTGAAAAGCGCACGGCCGGACTCTATTATAATTCGGCCCTCGTGCTGGGTCCGGATGGGAAAAAAGCGCATTACCGCAAGCTCCATCTGCCCCAGGATGCCCACAGTTTTTCCGAGAAGTACTATTTTGCGCCCGGCGACTTGGGCTATTGCATCGTGGACACGCCATACGGCAAAATCGGAGTAATGATTTGCTGGGACCAGTGGTACCCCGAAGGTGCGCGGCTGATGGCGCTCAAAGGCGCGCAAATCCTGTTTTACCCCACCGCCATAGGCGCGCACAAGGCCGAGCCCAAAGACGTAGCCAAAGACCAGCGCGAAGCCTGGATGACCATGCATAGGGCCCATGCCATTGCCAACGGGGTATTTGTCGCCGCGCCGAACCGCGTGGGCAAGGAATGCGACTTGACGTTTTGGGGCACGTCTTTGGTTATTGAGCCGTCTGGCCGAGTCGTCGCGGAAGGCAGTCCTAAAGACGAGCAGGTGTTGGTCTCAGAACTGGATTTGGATAAAATTGCCTTACAGCGCCACGGCTGGCCCTTTTTGCGCGACCGCCGCGTGGACACGTACGGCGATTTGCTGCACCGCTTCACGGGTTGAAGCCAAAAGAAAGGCAATTGCCGAATTTCAAAAGGTTTCTTGCGTATGACTTCTGTTCTTGCCTCCTCGTCCATTCGTTTTCCGGGTGAGTGGGACCTCCATGCCGGCACGTGGCTCGCATGGCCGCATGATGAGATGACCTTCCCGGACCTTGCGGCGGTGGAAAAAGTCTGGCTCGATATGATCCGCCTGATTGCCAAAAAAGAGACGGTCAACCTCCTGGCCCATCACCGTTTGCATAACCGTTTTGCCAAAGGCCTTGCAGGAGTGAAAAACGTCGTGGTCCATGACGTGGCGACCGCGGATGTGTGGTTGCGCGATACGGGTCCGATTTTCGTCAAAGAATCCATTTCGGCAAACGTCAAGACCAATGCAAAAAAATCCAAACCCAGCCTTCGAGCAACGTGTTGGCAATTCAACGCCTGGGGCAACAAGTACGAGACGTTGTTGGCCGACCGGGGACTCAATGAGAAAATCGCTGGAATCCTGGGCGTTCCCAAAGACGTGCCCGGCATGGTCCTTGAGGGTGGATCCGTCGATTCCAATGGCGCCGGTTTGTGCCTGACCTCGGAACAATGTCTGCTGAACAATAACCGCAACCCGTCGCTTTCCAAAGCCCAAGTCGAGTCCAAACTCAAGAAACACCTGGGTTTTCGGGACATCTTGTGGCTGGGTGACGGCCTTGCGGGCGATGACACGGACGGCCACATTGATGATATGGCGCGCTTTGTCAACGCAAAAACCGTGGTGCACGCCATGCCGGAACCCGATGACAAAAACGATGTCAATCATGCGGCCCTGACGGAAAATGAAACGCGCCTCAAGCGGTACGCCAAAATCCACGGCTTGAAGTTGCAAGAAATGCCCATGCCGCCCTTGGTGGAAAACGAAGATGGCCCCCTTCCTGCAAGCTACTGTAACTTTTACATCGCCAATGCCGCCGTTTTGGTGCCCATTTTCAAAGCCGGAAAGAAAGACCAAGACGCCCTCTCCATCTTGAAGGAGTTTTTCCCCGACCGCGAGGTGGTGGGACTGGACTGCCGGAAAGTGGTCGAGGGCATGGGGGCGTTGCACTGTGTCACCCAGCAACAACCGGCATAATTTGTTGCAACTGGCTTTTTTTCGTCTTTGGTTTGGTTCCTCATTTTGGGCGCATGGTTCAAACCGGTTTTAAACGCCTGCCGCTACAAAGACTTCCATGAAAATCGCACTTCTAGGTCCCCATGCCGCCGGCAAAAGCTTGTTGGCCTATACGTTCGCCGCTTTCTTGAAACACCGGCCGCATGCAGGTTCTGCGCTTTCTGATACGTCGGGGATTGCGGGAGGATCCGTGGCCACCGTCAATCTCGATCCTTCCGTGCATAAGCTTTCGTACGTGCCGGACGTGGACATCCGCCATTTCAGCCGCGATGCGGACGTTTCCGCACTATACCCCGTCATTTTGAAGGACGACGTTTTCGTCGACCGCTTGTCGGCCATCACCCATGCCGGTGGTACCGTCTTATTGGACTGCGCGTCCGGAATGGATTGGATTTGGTTTTCCAAAATGCCAACCGATTTCTGTGACGCCGCGTGGCTCATCAGCCCCGAATTGGCCCCCTCGTCGTTGATGTCCGCGGTTTCCGAGGCGCTGGATGTGCCGGTGTTGAATGTCGTGAATACGCGTGAATTGTTCGCGACCGAACAAAAGACGTTATCTCCTTTTTCCATCCCGTCCCGAAGCCGCAAAGACACGATTTTCGTCAACGCCTGGGAGCGGGATGGTTTTGAGGCGCTGGCTAAGCACATCCGTTTGCCGGTGCATGCGTAAGTCGGCTTTCTGAACCTCGCGGCTTCGAACCGGTTTTACGATTCCGGCAACGGCCGCAAACGGCTTTTAAGCCTATTAGCGTTTACTTCTTTCACGATGAAACCACTTGTCATCTCCTTAGGCGGCTCGCTTCTGAACCAGACCGTTTACGCGAAGTCGTTTGCCGCCATTCTTTCGCCCCATTTGAAGGCCCGAAAATTCGCCGTGGTGACCGGAGGAGGCCAAAAAGCCGCTTTGTACGCGGACGCGGCCCGCACGCGCATGGCCGGCAAGGCAGGGGCCGAGTTTTACGCCGATTTTGACGCCATCAACGCCACGCGTGAAAACGCATCAGGGCTCAAAAAAGCATTTGGCACTCTCGCGTTTTCCAAAATCATCACGCACCCGCTGGACGCCGTGTCGGCGCTCAAAAAGAAGAATTTGGTCCTGTCCGGGGGCTTCCTTCCCGGCATCACCACCGATGCGTGCAGCGTCTTGATTGCCGAGGCGATCGGCGCGGACCGTGTGGTGAACGCCTCCCGCGTCGATGGCATTTACGACAAGAACCCGTCTGAGTTTAAGGACGCCCGACGGTATGACCGGTTGACGCATGCGGAGCTGGTTGATTTGGCCGTGAAATTCGACCAACGCAAAGCCCGCACCAATTTCGTCTTCGATTTGGTTGCGACGAAATTGGCGGCCCGCTCCTCCATTGCCGTTGACTTCGTGGACGGCCGTGACCTGTTGCAGTTGACGGCGGCGATTGAAGGAAAGGCATTTGTTGGGACAAGAGTTCGTTGAATCTGATTTTTTTTATTTTTCCTAATTCAAGTCGGTTTCCGTTTTCTAAGTCTCCCATTCCAGATTCATTCCGGTGTGACCCGACAGATAAACCAAAACCGCTCCGGCGATAATCAGGGCAATCAACTCGCTTGGTACGTCCCAGGCGCCAAATAACAACAAAAGCCCGACCACGAATCCCACGATGGCAAGCGTGGTGGGGTCCATCGGGATGTGCAAGTCGTCGACAACAGCCATGTGTGGAGATTTCAGGCGGCTGGAGGTTTAAGCGGTTTGCGGAGGTACCTGGAGGTGAATTATTTCTTGGCCTTTGCCACGGCCTGCTGCAGGTTCTTGTAAAACGAGTCGGCTTCGTTTTGTTTGATTGAAAAAGCGTCCCCAAAAAAAATCCGGTCGATGTGGTTCGATGTTTGCAGTTTCCTTTCGCTCGGGGAGCCTTTGCAAAATACTATTTTAACGTTTTTTTCGCTTGAGAGAAATTGGCTATTGGGTGCATCAATTTTTTGGATGTCCTTGAGATCGTACCAGTCCACTCCGAAAATGGACCGGACGATGATGCGCCGGTCGCTGAGCATGTATTCGTAGTCAATCGAATCGGGTGATATGCTGCTTTGCTGTCCGTGGGCCATGCCGATGAATTTTTCACCTTTGGGCAAATCACTTTCAGCCAGATTTTTTATAGGGGAAACGAACAAGTCCAAAATCAAGATAAGGACTGCGCATGCCATGATCGGGGTGAATGGCTGAAGAAATATGGCGTCGGATTTTAACCCGTAAAACAAAACTACGAGAAAAGCGGAGGAAAACAGAAAAATCTGTTTCAGGTATTTTTTTTCCCGGGTTATTTTAGCCCATTTTTCCAGGGTGTCCATCATCGTTTAACCTGAATTTTCCTTATGTCTGGGCTCCGTAGCTTCGGATACGGTAATCGCGGATGCGCAGTCTGATGTTGTTGTCGCGTTGGCCGCTTGCGCGTACCCAATCTTCCGTGCCGATTCCTTCAAGGCCTCAATTGCTGGCAGTTTCTTTCCCTGCAACATCTCCAACAAGGCCCCTCCTGCCAAGGAAACGTGGCCGAATTTCTTGAACGGGAAGCCGAATTTTTTCAAGGCGGTGATGGTGTGTCCTCCTCCCAGCAGTGTAAAGCCTTTGGTTTCCATCATGGATTCCATGACCATGCGGGTGCCGAGTTCAAACGCTTTTTGTTCGTAAGCGCCCAGCGGGCCTTTTAGATAGATGGTCTTGGCGGCGTGAATTTCGCGGCCGTAGGCGCGGGCGGTGTTGGTGCCGATATCAAAGACGTTTTGCTGTAAGTCCGGCAACTGCTCAAGCTTCACTTCCACTCGGATGCCGTGTTCATCGGCGTAGGCAAAGTCGCCCGGCACGTCGATTTTGTCCTCGTGTTTTTTCATCAATGCCTGGACTTTCGGCATGTATGCCAAATACCCCTGTTCCTTGAGCCACCACTCTTTTTGGCCCAACTTTTTCCCTTTGGCCATCAAACACAGTTCCCCAAGAACGCCGGAGGTCAGAATCTTATCCGCTTGGTCGTGCTCCAGTGCGTACTCCATTAAACCTAGCGGCTCATCCGGTTTGCCGCCGCCCAAAAGTTGGACGACGGGGCGTTTGGCGTGGGCCGTGGCTTTTTGGATGGCTTCGTACTCGTGTTGCATTACACGTCCGGCATACGACGGTAAGGTGTGGGTGAATCCCATGAGGGAGGTCTGAGCGCGGTGGGCCGCACTGAACGCGTCGTTGACAAAGACGTCGCAAACCGAGGATAATTCTTGGACAAAAAGCGCTTTTTCAAACGGCTTCTTTTTGCCGTCCAAGCCCTCTTCCGCGTACATGCGGATGTTTTCCAATAGGATGACTTTTCCGGGCGTCAGCTTCTTGATTGCGGCGAGTGTGGGTTTGCCCGATAAATCGGAGACGTATTTGACCTTGCGGTTGACGTGCTTCGATAGCAAAATGGCGTGTTGGTCCAGCCGCGCATAATCCTTGTCATCCGCTCGGCCCTGATGAGCCATGACGACGACTTTGGCGCCTTTTTCGCAAAGCTCTTGGATGGTCCGTCCATGCGCCTCCAACCGCTCCGAGTCCTGGATGCGGCCCTTTTCAATCGCCGCGTTGATGTCCACGCGGATCAATACGGTCTTGCCGTTCGGGTCGAAGTCGTCGATGGTCAAAAAATCTATCGGAGTCATCGTCATTTTCCTTGTTTCCGTTTTTTAGGCGGCTTTTCGTCTTTGGGTCTGCGTGTTCGTCGGTCTTCCGTTTTTTCGTTGGAATGCATTTTGAATGCGTTTTTTAGCCATGGCCGCCCAAGTGGCCATTTCCTTATTCGTGTTTATCAATCGGATGTTTCCGGATGGGGCGCCTAGCCATGCCCTGTAGCCTGATTTGATTCGTTCCATATCGCCTTCATGCCGGTGGATCAGGTCCAGAATTTGAAGTCTGTGCCGTCCGGACCACACGGCCCAACCCATGGCTTTTTTCCCGATGAACATCCGGTTTCCAAGTGTCCGGATGGCATCTTTTTCCTTAAGCAATTCGAGCGTCTCCGGATGGGCCATGATTTGTTCGTGAACCCATGCCGAAAGTTGCGCGGCGTGCGTTTTCTTGTAGGCGTTTTTCAGCTCTTTTTCCAGTTCCACGTGCGTGAACATGTCCTTGAATTCCTGGATTTTTTGCAAACGCTCGGCCTGGACTTGTTGTTGCTTGTATTCCATCCAGATGCTCATCTTGCCTTCACGCAAGGCCAAGTCGGCCACCTGTTTTTCTTCTTGCTGCCTTTCGAATTTCTCCCGCTCCATCAATTGGCTGCTTCGTTGGCGGGCGCGGGAAGCAAAAATGCGGCTTTCGGCCATCTGTTGGATTTCGCGCATTTCCAACAACAGGCCTTGCTCGCGCAGGCGGTTTTGTTCCATGCCTTGCAATCCGGAGTTGACACTCATTGCGCCACGTTGGGTAATGCGAGAGGCAACTGGTATTTTTATGGGACTCATGCGGCCTATTACGGAGAAAACGGATTAATAGGTTTCTCTTGGCGTTTTGCCCCGAACTGAATAGAACCTTATTTGGGTCGGACCCGTTCGGCCGATGTTTTCCTGAAAAAAAGCGTTAAATAGTGTTTTTGCCACCGTCAAGACGTCATGGACCTCGTCGTCAAGTCATATGCCGTTTTGGCCGTTTTGATTGCCTTGGCCGGCGGCATCCCATATGACCAACTTATCGTTTTTTTAGGCATCGGCTATTTGGCCGTGGGCAACACCATCGCCCTATCGGGCACCCCGGTTTACTGAGACGGCCATCCGGTGCCCAAGCCGTGAACGTTTTTTTTCCAACTTCCGCGTCATCCTTTTTTTTTAATTCCGCTGTTGTGCGCTAGAGGCTTCCGACCTTGTTTTTCCCATGGAACGCCCGTTGCAATAACGCCGGTGCGATTACCGTCGTAATGATGCTCATGGCCAAAATGGCGGCGTAGATTTCCTGGCCGATGATTCCGGCGGTAAGGCCGTAGAGCGCGGCGATGATGGCGATTTCTCCGCGCGGAATCATGCCGAGCCCCACGATGAGTGCGTCATTTCTTTTAAGTCCGGTAAGTGTGGCCCCAATCCAGCCGCCAGCCAATTTGGTCACGATGGCAACGCCCGAAAGCGCCAGCAGGAAAATGCCCGCACCGGAGGCGGCGGACAAGTTGACCAATATGCCCAAGGAGACGAAAAATATCCCGGCAAAGATGGCTTCCAAGTATTCGGAACCTTCACGGTAGCTTTTGATTTTCAGGCTTTCCAACGATACGCCCGCAATGAACGCGCCTACGATGGCCGAAAGTCCCACCGCCTCGGCAACCAATGCGTACGCGAATGCAAATGCGATGGCGCCGATGAACGTCGCTTTTTCGACGCGATGCTTTTTGGCCCATTGGTCGAATTTTTCAAGTTTTGGGTTGATGATTTTTGTCCCGATGAAAAGGCCCGCACCGAGGAATACCAACGCAACGGTGATGCTAAAACCCAAACTTGAATTGTTGATTTGTCCGGTCAAAAATTCCTTGGTCAATGATAACGCCAACAAGGCCAGCACGTCATCCACCACGGCGGCGCCGATGATGGCATTGGCAGCTGGAGTGTCCAGTTTGCCCATTTCCTTAAGGACCTGGGCGGTAATGGCGATGGACGTTGCCGTCAATGCCGTACCCACGAAAATGGCTTCCGCCGTGGGGTAGCCGAACGCCTTGGAGACGGCGAATCCGCCGGCCCAAGGGATGATGACTCCCAAGAATGCGATGATGAACGAGCGGACGTTGGCGATGTCTTTGTATTTGGTCTGCAGTCCCACAACGAACAACAGGAAAATGGCGCCCATGGTGGCCAATTTTTCGATGAAGTCCGTATACGTGATGAGTTTCAGCACGCTGGGCCCCATGATGATGCCGACGAGGATCTGGCCGATGACGATGCTCTGTCCGAAGCGGGCGGCGACAAAGTAGCCCAACAACGATACGAACAGAAGCAGGCTGATTTGGAATTCGATGGTGGAAGCGAAATCAATCATGGGGTTACTTATTGTTCGGTTTTTTTCCCTTTAAGCGTTGCGCCACCAACGGGCTGCCAGCGCAAGACTTACCAATCCGCCGATCCCGAATACCGCGGGCCAAGGAATTCCGGATGCCGGCATGGGGTCCGGCTTGTTTTGGTTCACCGGTTGGGCAACGTCCGCATTTGCTTGGGCCGATGTAGCCGGAATCCCTTCGGCGTTCGCTTTGGCGTTTTTCGAAGGTATCTCGGTTTCAGACGCGGTTGCTGACGCGTTGGCGGCGGATTCATTTTTGATTTGCGTGTCGTTTGAATCGGCAATCGCTTTGCTTACGGCCAGCATGGGTGCGTTTGCGCCACTTGTTTGGTCGTTTGTGATACTTGCGGACGTTGATGTCGCAGCGGTGTTTGCGCTTGCAATGCTATCTTGGTTTGCTCTTTGGGCGGGGCTTCGGCTTTCCGAAGTTATCGTCGGCAAGTCATCTACTGCTTTGAGTGCGCCGGCATTACCGGACTTGAACTCCGGCACGTTGAAACTTTGGTTCCAGGTAATCGCCGCGGCTAGCAGTAGCATCACTGAAACGGCCAACATCAGGTAAACGGGCTGGCGGTCGGTCCGGACCAAGCTTGCGCCTGCGGGCGTCAATTGATAGTAGGCCCACTTGCTTTTCTTGTCTTTTTCCACCAAACCGGCGGTCACCAATTTGTGCAAATGCTCGTCCGTGGCCTGTACGCTTAATTTGGATTCATAGGCCAGCGACGTGAGGCTACGCGGCTTATGGCGTAATTTTTTCAACAGTTCCACCCGGGTGGGTGAGGATAATGCCTTGAACGCCCGGGCGTCCAGTTCGACGGCCATATCATGGATTGGGCAAAAATGAGGTAATAAACGAGGGGGTTTTGCTCAGGCGTTCGCCTCGGGTTTACTCCGAAGCGACGTCCGGTTTTTCGGCATTTTTTTACCGAAGGTGCCTTTTTTTCCCATTCGCCCTTGGCAAATCAATAATAATTCACCGTACGTTGCTTGGCCTATATGAAAAAACATCTTGCCTCAAAACCCGCCATCGCCGTAGGGGCGCTCATCGTCCTGCTCGTCGGTTTGGCCCTGGTTTTTGCGTCGCCTTTTGCGCCTTCCGGGTTTTCTTCCTTTTCCGATTGGCACAACGCCACCGGATGGCTCAACTCCGAAGCGCTTTCCTGGTCCGATTTGCAGGGCACGCCGACCGTGGTGTATTTTTGGTCCGGCACCTGCGAGCGCTGTTTGGGTGACGGCATGGATTTGGCCCGCAATTGGAGCCGCCGCTCGGGTCTGAATTGGGTCTGGGTCCATGCGCCGGAATTCGCATTTGAGCGGGATGTTGCGGTGGCCCAATCGGACGTTACCCGCTTGCGTCTGCAGGGCCCGGTTGCCTTGGACCATCAGGGCGTTTTGTGGTCCGCGTATTCCAACCGGTCCCAAAACATCCTTTATGTCATCGCCGCAAACGGGACCATGTTGTATTCAGCCAATCGGGCGGATGCATCGTTAGGCGGACCCCTATACCAATTGGCCTCTGGAAATTCCACTGTTTTTCCAACGGTTTCGCCATCAAGTGTAAGGCGCATCTATACGGGTTATGAAACGTCGGTCCAGGGCATCCGTAAGAATTGGACGCCCTATCGTGAAGCCGATTACCTGTTTTCAGTGCAGCCAATACCCTTTGTTCCCGAATTATTCGGCAAATGGTACGTCGGTGGCGACTTCATCCGTGCGCAAACGCAGGGCCAAATCCGTCTGGTCCTAACCAATGTGTCCCGGCTTTCGCTCGTCGCTCAGGCGTTTGGAACCGTCAAGGTCTTTGAGTCGAACTTGCCGCTTTCTATCGCACAGCGCGGCGCTGCCATGGTTGAGCAGGATGGTCTGACCGTTTTTTCGGCAACGAGCGCCGGCCTATACGACTTGGCCCGAAATCTGCCGGAAGAAAGTGAAATCCGAATGGACGTTCCGGCCGGGTTCACGCTGTACCGGTTCTCGTTGGACTAAACAAAGCTTGCGCTAAAATAGAATGATTTTTCCACTTCCGTTTGCCATTGGAAATGAAAGAATGGGGCTTGGTAGCTACCTCGTTCGTCATCGTTGGCTTACTCGGACTGGGACGGTTTCTTCATTGCCCCGTCATTGTCTTGGTGGGCCGGGAAGAAAAGGGGGCGGATTATTCTTTTAGGAATATTATTGTATTAAATTATTCTTATGCGCGGTTCCGACTTTCCGGGTTCGTTTTTTTAAGACGCGGTTTGCCGTGTGGCTTGGGGTCAAATGGCTTCGTTTTCACGCCTTTTATTAATCCGGACTTCGTTACCAGCTCCTATGGCTGAAGAACTTTCCTTGCCGTTCGGACCGTGGACCCGCCTTGCATCCGCCCAATGGACGGGCCATCCGTTAAGCGTATACGTCAACGCCGAAAACATGGTCATGCTGACGGTCTTTGACAAATCGGAAAAAAACATCAACGGGATGCTGGTGTTGTTAAAGAAGCCCTTGTTGGTCGAAGGCAAGACCGAATCATTCGCCGCCACCCAGCAGCGCGAAATCACGTTGATTGAAAAACTGTCCGCCGGCCGGCACGTCAAATATCTCCTGTTGGAATCCACGCCCTACTATGTGCCGTACACCCAAGCCGACTTGATCAAGGTCATCCAGCGCCAGTACGCGGAAATATCCGGCCTGACCAAGGTTTTGTTCACGGCCTCAGCCTCGTATGATTTCAAGGTCACCGAATTGCATCCCAACGACACCCAGACCGAAGCGCTGCTGGGGGATCCATTCACCTTGTTCGCCCTGTCCAGCATCACGCCGTCGGAATCCGTTTCGGTCCCCTCTTCCCGTAAATTGTCCCGTTTCTTCCTGGGTATTGACGCGTCGGGCCAGGGAGTGGAGGCCGGGCTTTCCGACGTGTCCAAGATTGCCGTGTTGGGTGGTACGCATCCGGACCGTTTACGCGCTTTGGCCGCGGTGTGCGAAGCGGCACTTTCCACCGGCGTTCCGTGCATGGTCTTTGACGGTTCCGGGATTTTTTCCGGACTCGGCGTCCTTGGCGAAAAACCAAAAGACTTGGAAAAATTCGGTCTCAGTTTTCCGACGGCGGCATATTCCTTCAAATCCTACGCCTTGGGCCAAGGCCTTCTGATTGATTTGCGCCAGTTGCCGCTTGCGGTGTTCGAGTCCTTATCGGGCCTGTCCAATAAGGACATCCGTGCGGTCTTGGAGCGCATCTATGCCGACGCGTCCAGCCTGGAGGACCTCATCCAGCGTGCGGAAACGTTGCCGGAAGCAAAGCCGGCCACCCAGTACGCGTTGCGCAAAGCCGCCCGGGCCCTCCGGTGCCTGCAAACGGCCTTCCCCTCGACGTTCGGCAAGAATTCGTTTTCCGATTTGTCCGCGCCTTGGGACTTCGGCTCCAAAGTCTTCCACGTGGATTTGCGCGGCAAGGACCCGGCATTGGCCGAAATGGTCGCCCTGTCCATGCTGTCCCCTTTGAAAAATGCGGACCGAAGCACTCCCTCGGTCTTGGCGGTTTTTGACCGTCCGGCTAACCTTTTGACTGAACGGCTCCAAGCTGCCGTTCCGGCGTGCGTGGCTTTGGCCTTACCCGCTGAACATGAGGCCGACTTGCGCTTCAGCCCCACGTTGGAACTGGACTTGGTGGGTCCGAACGAGACGGTGGTATCGATGCCGCACCGCGACAAAAAGCGGATTCAATTGCGCCCCCTGATGACGCGGTTTGCACCCGTTTCGCCAAGTCCCGTAGTACCGGTGTCCCCGGCACGCAAATGATTTTGTGCGCTTTTTTCCTAGCGTACGCTCCGCGTTTTTAGCACTGTTTTTTTGAGACTGACCGTGGTTTTTTTAACGGTTTTTTTTTTGGCGGGCGTTAACCTGCCTTCACGGGTTGTGTATCCGCCGGTTGTTCTGGGGGTATGGGGGCCGGTATTTCAATGGCATTGGCTTGAGTTAAAATCGAGTCTTCCGATTCCGAACCTACGGGTATCGGTGCCGGCGTCCCGTCCAGGATTTTGATGAAAATCTCGCCGAAAAACCGGTCCTGCCAAGCATGGATTTTGTGGTCCTGTACCAGGTGCAGCACGGGCAACAAATGACGGGCGATTTGTTCGGCGTTTTTTTCTTCCAATAAATTGGAAAACAGGACGATGCCTTCCGAATCCTTCAAGGATAACACTTTGTCGTAGACTTTCTGCATTTTTTGGTCCATGTCCAATTCCGGCACTTCGATAAGCAAGGTGGGTAGGAATTGGCGCGGCGGGGGGGTTTTGCGGCCTTTTCGGATGACGTCTTCCAACGATTTCATCAATTCGTCAAGAGTCATGCGCCGCCGTCTGGGGCGGTTGACGCGGAAGACCAATTCGGGCAGGATTTCGTCGCGCAACGCCTGTTCCTCGAAGGTGTCGGCATCTTCGGTTTCGTCTTCCACCATAAGATTTTCGGATTTGAACCGCAACAGCAATGCGGCGGCCAGGACCACGTTGGCCGGAACCCGCAGGTCCATGGACTGCATGCCTCGGACCAATTCCAAATATTTTTGCGCAACCAGTCCGACATCGATGTCCCAAGGATCCATCTGTTCGGTGGAGACCAATTCAATCAATAGTTCCTTCCAGGTCGGCTGCACGACGAAATTGACGAGGTCCATGGGGTGGGTGGGCTCTTTGGTGGTCTTTTTGTGGATTGATTTCTGGAATTTTTTTTTGCACTGATTTTTTGGTTTATTCCAGTTTTGTGGGTGTCAGAAGTACTCTTTCCCTCTATAAAAAGTCTCCGACTTGGTTTTTGTTGATTGCATTTTTTTCCAACCGCTTTACCAAAGCTTTTTCTAATTCGGCCGCGCCAATCACTCCCATGCTCGCATCCGTCATAGTGCCGACCTACAATGAGGAAGAACACCTGGAGCGCTGTTTGGACTCCCTCCGTAGCCAATCCTTTGCCGCGGACGAGATTATCGTGGCAGACGGCGGCAGTACCGATGGCACCTTGGACATTGCCCGAGCGTGGGCCGACTCCGTTGTCATCGAACGCAAGCGCACCATTGCCGCAGGACGGCAAGCCGGTGCCGACAAAGCATCCGGACGCTGGCTGGTATTTGCGGACGGCGATTCGTATTACCCGAAAGACTGGCTATTGGACTTGTTGCGGCCTTTTGCCAATGCGGGGGTGTCCTGCACTCATGGCAAAGTTTTGTTCAACGACGCCAACCGCTTGGAACAGTTCATGACCGACCGCATCGCGCCCAAACTTTTTAAAACCGCACTTCAATTGGGCTACCCCTCGGGGGCAGGCTCCAATTTGGCCATCCGCTCCGATATTTTCAAAAAAATGGGCGGCTTCAATACGGACCTGGTCACCGCCGAAGACGTGGATTTGCAACGCCGTGCCCTCCAATACGGCCGGAACGTGTATGTGGAAGACGCCGTGGCCTACATCTCGGCCCGCCGTCTGCGCTCCTGGGGCTACCCCAAATTCGTGGGCTTCCACGTGCAGAACTGGATGCAGTACGCGCTGGTGCGAAAGCCGATGCGCTCGTATGAGGCGGTGCGGTAAATTTGTGGCCGCTTAATGCATCTGCTTCGGTTTTTCCAGGTGCTTTTTGTCTACATTTTGGCAAATCACCGAGGTGCCAACCGCCTATTTATATATCTTGCCTCGCAAAAGGGTATTCGGCAAATCCCAAACCGGCTGCTTCCTTGATTCTAATTTCTTGGCTTGCAGTCCGTCGGAGTTTTCAATTCAATTGAGTTTGCAATCGTTTTTGAAAAATTCAAAATAATCAAATCGTTTTTAAATCCCGTTTGTTTAAGGTCTGATACTATGGCTGATTTTACCAAAGAACCGCTCAAAGGCACCACTACGGTAGGCATCATTTTCCGCGACGGCGTCGTCCTTGCCGCGGACAAGCGCGCTTCCATGGGCAACTTCATCGCCGGAAAAGGCGTGGACAAATTGCACCCGGTGGCCGACAACATGGCCATTACCTTGGCCGGCTCCGTGGGTGATGCGCAGACGTTGGTCCGCGTCGTCCGTGCGGAATTGGAATTATACAAATACGCCAAAGGCTCGCCCATGTCCGTCAAAAGCGCGGCAACCTTGCTTTCCAACGTCCTTCAAGGCAACAAATATTTCCCGTACTTCGTCCAACTCATCATCGCCGGAATGGATGACAAACCCCAATTGTACGACTTGGACGCCTTCGGCGGCCTGATTCCGGAAAAGTACACGTCCACCGGTTCCGGCTCCGTTACCGCTTACGGCTACCTGGATGCCAATTACAAAGACGCCATGTCCGAAGAGGACGCCGTCCGCGTGGCCGTCAATTCGGTCCATGCCGCGATGAAACGCGACTCGGCCACCGGCGAGGGCATCGACACGTTGGTCATCACGCAAAAAGGCGTCAAGCGTCTGCCCATGCAAGTAGCCACGGGTTTGCTGACGTCGTAGATTTTCGGAATCTTCATTTGTGAACAACCAATCTGCTGACATTTTCCCAATATTTTTTTATTTTGTTTTTTTATAGCCTTGCGCCATTTTGCCGGGTTTTTTTTATTTGGATTTTGTTTTCATCTCATCGTTTTGGACATTGAAGCCGTTTCCGCAAGGCCCATATCTTAATCTAATGACCGAAATATCGACTACCCGACCAACCCCCTTTTGGTGTGAACGTTTATTATGGATTTGAAAGAAATGCAGGAATCCGTCCAGCAAGTGCTGCCCCCGGAATGCCTCCTGACCAAAATCGAGTTTGAAGGCCCCCAAATCGTCATCTACGTCAAGAACATCCAGGCCTTTTACTCCGATGAGCACCTGATTACCAAAATCGCGTCCAAAGTCCGCAAAAAAGTATTGTTGCGCGTGGACGCATCCGAACTGATGCCGCCTTCCCGTGCCTTGGAAAAAGTCAAAAGCACCATACCGCCGGAAGCGGGTGTCCAAGATATCAAATTCGACCCGATTTTCCACGAAGTGGTCATCGAGGCACTCAAGCCCGGCTTGGTCATTGGAAAAGGGGGCTCGGTACTCAAGCAAATCGTATTGAATACCGGCTGGTCGCCCCGCGTCCTGCGCTCGCCCACCTCGCCCTCGGAAGTCGAGCGCGCCATCCGCAACAATGTCTTGGCATCGTCGGAACAGCGCAAGAAATTCTTATCCGCGTTGGGCAAGAAAATGGTCGTGCCGGCGGGTAGCTGTGATTGGATCAAAGTCACCATGTTGGGCGGTTTCCGCGAAGTGGGGCGGACGTGCATGCTGTTGCAAACGCCCAAGAGCAACGTTTTGGTGGATTGCGGCATGAATACCGATACGTCGGACGCCACGCGCGCGTACCCCTACCTCAATGCCATGAATTTGGCATTGGAACAACTGGATGCCGTCATTTTGTCCCATGCTCACTTGGACCACTGCGGTTTCATCCCCTATTTGTACGCCTACGGCTACGAAGGCCCGGTATACTGCGCGCCCCCCACGCGCGACTTGTCCATTTTGCTTCAACAGGACTGCCTCTCGGTCATGAATGCCGAAGGAAAGGGCTGCCCCTACGGCGAAAAGGACATCAAAAAGCAGCTTAGTCACATGATTGTCCGGGATTACGGTGAAGTTACCGACGTGACGCCTGAAATCCGCTTCACGTTCCACAATGCCGGCCACATTTTGGGCAGTTCGCAGGTGCACTTGCACATCGGCGAGGGCTTGCACAATTTGGTTTTTACCGCGGACATCAAGTATGGCCGCACCTCCTTATTGGATCCGGCGGACACGCGTTTCCCGCGAGTGGAGACCATGTTCATTGAAGCGACCTATGGCGGCCGGAACGACTTGTTGCCCCGCTATTCCGATTGCGAAGAGCGCATCGCCCAGATTGTCCGCGAAACCGTGGCGAATCGCGGCAAAGTATTGATTCCGGTGTTCGCCGTGGGCCGCGCGCAGGAAATGATGGTGTCCTTGGAAAGCAAGATTTCGGGCGAAAACATTCCGGTCTACATCGACGGCATGAGCAAGGAAGCCTCGGCCATCCACACGGTTTACCCCGAATACCTCAAGCGCAACGTCCAGCGCCGGATTTTGCAGAACAATTCTCCGTTTGACAACCCCATTTTCAAGCATGCCACATCCAAGGAGCGTAAAAGCATTGCTGAAAGCGATGAGCCTTGCGTGATTTTGGCGCCGTCCGGCATGCTTTCGGGTGGTTCGTCGGTGGAGTATCTGAAGATGTTGGCGCACGACCCCAAAAACGCGCTATTGTTCGTCGGTTACCAAGGCGCCATGACTTTGGGTCGGCGCATCCAAGGCGGCGAGCGGGAAGTACCCATCCTCAATGAGCACAAAAAACTGGACAGCCTCAAAGTCAACATGCAGGTGCACACCGTGGACGGCTACTCGGGTCACTCCGACCGGGCGCAATTGTTGGCCTTTTTGCGCAACTTGCGTCCCCGGCCGCAGCGCATCTTCACCATGCACGGTGATGAGGCGAAAACTGAAGAGTTCGCCCGCACCATCAACCATATGATGCATTGCGAGACGCGTGCGCCGATGAACTTGGATAGTATTCGACTTCGTTGATTGATTCGCCTACTCTTTTTGGAGGGGGCGAGGAAGAGCGATTTCCAGGGGGAGGACGCCTCACCCGGGGATTGCGTGCCGATGAACTTGGATTCGATCCGCCTGCGTTAATCCGATTCAATCAATCTTTCTTTTTGGCGGGTTTTTCGCTCGCTTCTTTTTTTCGCATCTTTACGCTTTTTCCATGGGCAAATGTAAAGCTATATATACTAAATGTAAAATAAACTATACATTGGAGTTGGGGTTTCAGACGCTCCCGCTTCAATCCCCTCGATAAAATCAACCATGCCCGAAAGGCCGCTGTGGGTTTGCGGCCTTTCTTTTTTCTTTCGCATTCCCGACTTCTCGTACTGTTCATGCACTGTTTATCGCAAGCCGCGAAAGTTCCGCAATACTTTCGCGTCGTTTGCTAAATAGCACATCACAATTCCCGTTGGACTTGTGTGGCAGCACAAACTTTGCACGTTTGTGTGGCCTTGGAAACTGACTTTTCCAAGACCTTGCAATCTTTGCAGGGATTGCAAGAATCCTTGATTATTTTTTCGGGTTATTTTCAAGGATTGCTATAAATAGGGGTGTAAAGTAGTCTTTACATCATGAAAAACCATTTGCGCGAACTGCGGGCCCGCGAAAAAATCACCCAGGACGAACTGGCGCAGAAAGCCAGCGTCACACGCCAGACCATTTTGGCCATCGAGAACGGCAAGTACAACCCGTCCTTGGAGTTGGCCTTTAAGTTGTCGGTTATTTTCAAATCCCCGATTGAAAAGATTTTTGAACCGTGAGACCACCCATACTGTTGAGGCCTTTACCCCATGAAACTCCAAAACGTCGTCATCTCTGCCGCATTCACCGGCCTGCTTTACCTGATTTACATCTCCCGCGGCTCCTTTGACCCCTCCATTTTTGGCTTTTTGCTTTTCGGACTTCTCATTGCCGGGGGCATCATGCTTTGGTTGGAAGTCATCCGAAAAGGCCAGATCAAACACGATGAACGGACTGAACTTTTGGCCGGTAAAGCGGCCCGCATCAGCCTGGTTGCCGCATTCGCCCTTATCATCGTCGTCATGGCTTACCTGTCTATCACCGAGCGGCCCACCTCGCCCATCGGCGTCCTAGCCATGCTCGTGGGCTTGTTGAGCCTGATTTACAGCCTGACGTACGCGTATCTGGAAAAGACGCAGTAGCTCCTCCGATTCACGTTCTGCCCGTCGGTATTTGTCTGCGCCGTTTTCATTGCCGACAGCGTTTTAGCCCCATTCCGTCCCTCTATTGTATATGGTCCAACGACTCTGGGAACTTGACGTGACGCGCGGCATTGCCGTCGTGTTGATGGTGTTCTACCATTTGCTTTTTGACTTGAATTACATGGGCCTTGCCGTTTTGGACTTCCAGCACCCGCCTCTTTTGATTCTCCAGCGCCTGGTCGCGTTTTTGTTTTTGTCACTTGTGGGTGTGTCGTTGGTCCTGACCCGGCTTAAGGGCGTGACGGCGGTGGAAAATGCCAAACGGGCCGCCGGACTTTTCGGCATCGCCCTGCTCATTACTGCCGCCACCTTCGTTTATCCCGGCTCCCAGGGCGGCATGATTGTCTTTGGCATCATCCATTTCATTGCGGTGGCCGTTTTGTTGGGTTACTTTTTCACCCGCTTGCCCCAATGGTTCAATCTGGCCGCCGGTGTTTCCGTTCTTGGGGCCGGATTCTGGCTTTCCTCATTGCCTCCCGTTTCCACGCCTTGGCTGTTGTGGCTCGGCCTACCCCCAATTGGCTTCTATACCTTGGACTATTACCCGTTGATTCCGTGGTTCGGCGTGGTCCTTATTGGAATTTTCACGGGCCAGGTGATGGATCCGTTTTCCAAACCGATTTCAGGTAAGGTGGCCATGCCGAAGCTTTTGGCGGGTTTCAGTTACTTAGGGCGCAATGCGTTGGTCGTTTATTTGGTTCACCAACCCATTCTGTTCGGTCTGTTGTTGGGTGCCAACGCGCTCCTGGGCGTTTGAAAAATATGACGCGTCAACCGCTTTGCCGGTTCAGCGCACTTGTTTGGCCTTCAATTT
Organism: Microcaldota archaeon; assembly: GCA_016212375.1. GTDB lineage: Archaea > Micrarchaeota > Micrarchaeia > Norongarragalinales > Norongarragalinaceae > JACPGT01. The sequence goes on along the minus strand of JACRGH010000010.1, from coordinate 30,077 downwards.
CCCTTTGTTCTTCTCAAAATACGCGTGGACTTGGGCCTTTGATGATGTTAGCTTTGCCCCCGATTGCTGCACCTTGAGACTGGCTGCGGCCGTGGCCAATTGGACGGCTTTGAGTACATTTCCATGCGAAAGCAAGCCATGCACCAGCGCGCCCGTAAAGCAATCTCCCGCACCCGTCGTGTCCTTGACCGCAACGTCCAACGTCGGCACGTGCAGCCGCAAGCCGCCGTACTCCACAAAAACGCCTTTTTTATCCCACGTCATGACGTTGAGTTTTCCGGGCAACTCATGAAGCGCCTCCAGCGGCTCCTTGCAATCGGTGTAGTATCCCGCCTCTTCATGGTTCATCACCACCACGTCAAAATGGCCGTGCATCCGTTGCAATTCCTGGCGGCGGGCCCGTAGCATGGTAATGGACGGCGCAAAGACGAACGGTATGTGGTGTTGGCGTGAAAGTAAAACGGCTTTTTCAAAGAGCTTAAAGTTGGCCGGGCTAGAAAGCGATGTGCAGACGACGATGTCCGCTCCAACGATGGCGGCTTCCGAAACGGCTTTTTCATCCAACGCATCGGTCGCGCCTTTGAACACCAAGTTCGTCTTTTCGCCTCCGGCACAAAGCAGGTTGATGCCGATGGCCGTCTTCTGGCCTGAAAGGCGCTTGACGTGGCGGGTGGGCAGGTGGTGCTTCTTCAAATCGTCCATGACCAGGTCGCCGAACAAGTCGTCACCAACGGCCGAAATCAAGTCCACGCCGGAGCCCAATAAATGGGTAGCGTACGCCGAATTGGTCGCCGAGCCGCCCGTACATACCGTCACGTCGTCCAGCGCGGTTTTGGAGGCAAACGTCAGCTCCAAGCACTTTTCCGTGTGGCGGTGGTGTCGTCGAACCACTGGGCAGATGCCTTGGGCGTACGCATTGACATCCACGGTGGACGAGCCAATGAACAATGCGGTTTTAACCGACATGGCTAAACCACGTCGGCCACGTTTTTTAACCGTTGGCCATCCTAAGGCAATGCGTGAAACCTGAAAAAATCCTGCTCCACTTGGAAACCCATGTTCCCGGCTCACCCGTCCTCCGGATTCTTGGCGTCCAACATGGCGTCGCCGGCATCTTCCATATGGCTCCCTTTGACCAACGCTACGTTCATGACACGTTGAAACGCCATCCATCCAATGTGTTGGCTGAAGGCCTCACGGAAACATTGGTCGTACCACCCATTCACCAACCCCGTCGGTTGGAACCGTCATGGGTCAAGGACCTTCCGAGCATCCAACGCGTCTACGATGCCCTCCAAAACCACTACGGCCTCCAAACACTATCTTGGAAACCCTTTTCGTTTAGCCGCCTCACTCAAAACGCCGGTTCTTTGGTCCGACGCGCCGCTTCCCATCTTCTGTTGCCTCTTTTTGCCCGCCGTTACGCTGAAATCATGACTGAACCTCTGACTGAACAGCAAGACTTTGATATTTTTCTAAATAGCGTCCGGAACACCGGCATCATGGTCTCTGATTTTACCGTTGCCGACAAACCGCGCAGTCTGTTTATGGCCGCCAATGCGCTAAATTCGGTATTGGGTTCGGACCGCGAAACCCTCGCCGTCGTAGGCCTCGCACATGCCAGCGCCATCCACCGATTCACCCAAAACCCCCGAATCGCGCTGGATTACATCACTGAACTTCGCCAAAAAATCAAAGAAAACCCCCAATACTACGAAGGCATCACGCCTGAACGCCTGCAGGATGCCGAGGATGTTTTCCGCCGCCACCCGGTTCTGAACGTCGGCAAAACCCTGCGCAAATCAGGCTGACGACCGGGCAAATTCCTGCGGCGGAGGCGTTGATGTCCACGGTCGAGGAGCCGATGTAAAGGGCGGTTATTGGCATTGGGTTTCCAGAATTAGAACTGACCGGCGGCTTTCAGGCCTTTGTCTCAACGTGAAAACGGATTAATCCATTTGGTCAATCGGGCCCAAATTCCGGACGGTGACTCTTCGGCTTTTTTACTCCAAGTGGAATGCAATTGATTCACCTCCTCTGTCCGTTCAGGAAGTCCTCGAATGAAAAAACGGACTTGCGAAGTTCGAGGATGGTGGTACAATGAGACGTATACCGCGCAGGATTTCAATCCTCCTTTATTTCTGACGATTAATTCTTTAATTCTTTTAACGGAGTCCGGTGTTTTTATTTCTCCGAACAAATCATCGGGAGGCATGCCGGTATTTTTCTTCTTTTCTTTATTGAGGATTTCCTCCACGATTTGTTTTAAGCCCAATTCATCGTTATTGATTCTTTCTTGACGGTGTATCCATTCATTCGTGTCACTAACCCTTTCAGCCCTTAGTTCTTCGTGTAAAGAACTGTCGGATTCAAACTCAGGTCGTCGTCCATGAAGCAAAAGGAACGAACCGGATTTCTCCATTTTTACCTGCGTGATGGGTTGGATATGTTTCATCACTTCCTTCATAAAAAAACGATTGATTGAAAAAACCATGTGACGCAAAAACTCCTGGCCGTCTATGCCCTAGCACGAGCAAAATCATTTCATTCTCAGTGCCGCCAACGCCTTCTTGACCACGTTGTCCTTCGTCAAGCCGTATTTTTGCAGCAAGGCATCAGGCGTTCCGGATTCGCCGAATGTGTCCTCGATGGCGACGTATTGAATTGGCGTGGGCAAGCTTTCGGAAAGAACTTCCGCGCACGCCGCACGCAGGCCTGATGTGCGCTGGTGCTCTTCCGCCGTCACGATGGCGCCGCAAGTTTTGGCGGATTTGAGTAAAGTCTTGGAGTCGAACGGCTTGAGGCTGTGGTGGTTCACCACTTCGGCCGAAATTTGGTGCGTCTTTTCCAGCTCAACGGCGGCAATCAACGCCGGGTAGACCATCACGCCACACGCCGCAATGCTCACATCTACGCCTTCCCGCAGGACATTGGCCTGTCCCATTTTGAAGGGCGTTTCAGCGGTGGTGATCAGCGGCACGTTCGCCCGGCCCATGCGCAGGTAGGCGGGGCCCACGTGTTCGGCAATAGCCCAAACCGCCTTCTTTGTTTCCAAGTAATCGCATGGCACAACGACGGTCATGTGTGGCAAGGTCCGCATCATGCCCAAATCCTCTAACATCTGATGCGTCGCGCCGTCTTCGCCCAAGGTGATGCCGGCATGCGTCACGGCAATTTTGACATTGGCCTGGTTGTAGCACACGGATTGGCGGATAAAGTCATAAACGCGGCCGGTGCCGAAATTGGCAAACGTCGTGGCAAACGGAATCTTGCCCTCCATCGCCAAACCGGCGGCCGCGGCAATCATGAACTGCTCGGTGATGCCGACTTCAAAGAAGCGGCTTGGAAACGCCTTCTCGAACGCGTGCGTGCGGACGCTTTCACCCAAATCCGCGGTCAAGGCCACGACCCGCTCGTCCTTTTGGCCCAATTCCAGCAACGCCTCGCCGAATCCGTCCCGTGTGGCTTTCTTTTCGGGCTTGTCGAAAAGCATTGGGTGCAGGGTAAGGGACGCTTTCATCGGTTTTCACGTCAAGTTTTCGATTACGAATTCGGTTCTTTCATTGGTTTTTTTCGCTTAAGTTCACATTTATCTTTTTCCTTTGAATTGCGTTTTCGTTTTTTTTTCTTTGCGCTTTACGGTAGTGATTTTCTTTTGTGACTTTCTTGTTACGCCTTTTCGGCCTCGATGCGGACCCGTTCCGCTTGCAACTGCTTCATGGCTTCCGCCGCCTGTTCCGCATTGGGTGGGATGCCGTGCCATTTGGGCAAATTCTGCATGAAGTCCACGCCTTTACCCATGATGGTCTTCCAGATGATGACGCGGGGTTTTTGGTTCTTGGTTTTCATGGCCTTTTCGGTCATTGAGACCACTTGGGCCATGTCGTTGCCATCCGCTTCAAACACGTCAAACCCAAATGCCTTGAATTTGTCGGCCAGCGGGTCCAACGGCAATACGACGTGGCCGTAGCCGTCGATTTGGATGTCATTGCGGTCCACCATGACCAATAGGTTGTCGAGTTTGAATTTGTGGGCGTTCAAGAATGATTCCCAACAGCTACCCTCGTTCAGCTCGCCGTCTCCCATCAACGCGAAAATGGTGTGCGGTTTGGAGTCAAGCTTAGCCGCCATGGCCATGCCCACGGCCACGCCAATGCCTTGTCCAAGCGAACCGGCGGACGTTTCCACGCCCGGCAAATCCATGCGCGCGGGGTGGCCCTGAAGTCGCGAATCCAGCTTGCGGAACGTTTTGAGCTCTTCTTTTGGTAAGTATCCGGCTTCCGCTAACGAGGCGTACAAAATGGCGCAGATGTGCCCATTGGACAAGACAATTCGGTCCCGACCTTCCCAATGCGGTTTTTTCGGGTCATGTTTGGCGACGTTGAAGTACAAATTGGCAAAAACGTCCGCCATTCCCAGTGGCCCGCCGGTGTGACCGGCTCCAGCTGCCAGAAGCATCTGGATGACGTCCTGGCGCAAGGTGTTCGCGGTCAATTTGAGTGCTTTGAGCTTTTTTTTGTCCATTATTTTTCAGTCCTTATTTTTATCCGTGCTTTCCCTTAAGCGGAAACGGATTTAATAGCCCAAGTGTGCGGCCATTTTTTGGCGAACTTCACCATTTGCCAAAACCGAAAATCAGTTATATATCTATGATGCATAGTTGTATATATTTAGCAACGGATAGTTGGGTGTACTTATTTCGATGGTAGAACAAATTTCCACCCAAGGTTTAATTGTCCCCGTATCGAGGGAAGGTGCATGGAAATGGGCCGATTGTTGATTTCGATAAGCGAGGCCGATGAGGCGCTCATTCGGGAATGTGCGAACGAGGATTTCGGCGGAAAAAAAGGCGCCATCAGCACGATGATTGCCGAAGCGGTCCACGATTGGGTCCGTCGGAAGATGGAACAAAAGGCCCGTAACAAAGCCGCTGACCGGCTCATGGCCTTGATGACGGATGGTATGGCGCTTGACCTCAAAGGTGGCAAAGCGTACGAAAAGAGGGAAGATATCTATGCGGAACGGCTCCGGAAACAGGGAATGGATTGACTCCAACGTCCTGGTCCATGCGTTCCATCATGGTTCGCCCAAGCACGATGCCGCGATGGGCGTGCTGGATAGGTTGGTCCGCAACGACCGGGGCGTAATCGGTGCCCAAAACCTGGCGGAGTTTTCCAATGTCTTGCGGCATAAATCCTCTGAACCTGCGGGGTTTGGGAAAATCCGCCAATACGTCCAGCATCTCAAGCAGGACTTCCACTGTTTCGGCTACACCGGCCAAACGGTCGTCTTTGCTTTGGACCTTTCGGAACGGCATTCGGTCCATTTCTTCGACGCCCTCCTTGCCGCCACAATGTTTGAAAACGGAATCGACACGATTTACACGGAAAACGTGGAGGACTTTGGAAAGATTCCGGGGATCAAGGCGGTGAATCCGTTCGATTAAGTTGTTACCAAATGTCGAACGGATATGCAACTCTTCGACTAATTGAACCATCTGGATTTTTTGATTCAAACGGCGGATTTGGTTTGGGCTTCATTTTTTCCAATCAGTAAGTCTCCTAAACCCATTTGCTTGCCGTCAAATAATTTCCAATAGCAGTCGATTCGGTTACTTTCTTTTTGAAACTCAGGTTTGATACCGATGCGGGTCAAGTGTTGGTTGATTTCTTCAATTAAATCGGCGTGCCTTTTATCTCCTATAAGTTCCAGCCAAGGTAATTTTCTGTTTTCTTCTCTTGCATATGAAATGGAGGTTGAATCTGGTGAATCGTATAAATTAACCTCTCCGCCTTTTTTCTTAAATTCAACAATCTTTCTTACGAGTTCTTTCATTTTTCATGTCGCCTACTTCTTCGCCTTATCCCAATCGTCCATGAACTTCTTGAGGCCAACGTCCGTGAGGGGGTGTTTGAACAGTTGCTGGAAAACCGTGTAAGGCATCGTGGCGATGTCGGCTCCGGCTTTGGCGCATTCCACGATGTGCATGGGGTGGCGGATGGAGGCGGCCAAGATTTCGGATTTGATGTCGTAGTTGTCGAAGATTTCACGGATGTCGTCAATCAAGCACATGCCGTCTTCGGAAATATCGTCAAGTCGGCCGATGAACGGTGAGACGTAGGAGGCTCCGGCTTTGGCCATGACCAAGGCCTGCGATGCCGAAAAAATGAGCGTGGCGTTGATTTTTACGCCTTTTCCGGACAACTGCTTGCAGGCTTTGACGCCCTCTTCGGTCATCGGCAGTTTCACCACGATGTTCTTGTGGATTTTAGCAAGCTCCAGGCCTTGTTTGACCATTTCTGCCGCCGTGAGGGTTGTGACTTCGGCGGAAACCGGGCCGTCCACGATTTTGCAGATGTCGGTCAGGACGTCCTTGAACGGCCGGCCGGACTTGTAAACCAGGCTGGGGTTGGTCGTAACCCCGTCCAAAATGCCGAATTCGTTGGCTTTGCGGATTTCATCGACGATTGCAGTATCAAGAAAGAACTTCATTTTTTCCACCCAACTCATAAAAAGGCGTCTTGAAATTCTTAAAGGTGCGCGTATTGGCGTTCAGTCGCCATGACCCGAAACCATAAAAACCTTAAACGCCTTAATTATGGTAAATAAGGTGGTGATGGCTTTGGTCAATGTAACACTGTCAGTTCCCGAAGAGACGTACAAGACGATGAAAAAACACCCTGAAATCAAATGGACGGAAATCATGCGCCAGGCGGCTGTCCAGTTTGCCAAACGGTTGGAAAAAGACGACCCATTCCGTAAATACGCTTATGCCCGTGCGAAGGATGATTGGAGTGATGCGGATGAATTATTCAAGACTTGAACCGGGCGACATCGTTGTCCTGGATTTCACCTACTCGGATTCCACCCAGTCCAAACGCCGTCCGGCTTTAGTCGTAAGCCCAGCAGATTACAATGACCAGTCACCGGATGTGGTCGTCGTCAAAATTACTTCGTCCGCCCAAATCAACGATTTCGGTTTGCCAATGGTTCAAAAAGATTTAACCGACGGAATTTTGTTTAAACCAAGCATAACTCGGGTCGATTTTCCCATGGTTTCCGACAAGAGGTTAATCAGCAAACGTATCGGCCGGGTGACGCCTGAATATTTTGGAAAAATTAAACGTTTGTTGGCGAAATTCTTCGACTTGTAAAGTTACTCTTTTTTCAGTCGGTTGAACTTTTCCAACGCCGCCATCGGGTCGTGCGCGTTGAAGATGGCGTTTCCGGCAATCAGGATGTTGGCACCTGCTTTAAGGCAGAGTTTGGCGGTTTCCGGGTTGATGCCGCCGTCCACGCCGATGTCCAATCCTGGCCGCTTTGCGCGTAATTCCTTTACTTTGTCCAATTGTTCCGACATGAAACTTTGGCCCCCGAATCCGGGCTCCACCGTCATGACCAAGACGAAATCCACTTGCTCTAGGTAGTCATCCAGTACCGACGCGGGGGTGTTGGGTTTGATGCTTACGCCGGCACGGATGCCGAATTTTTGGATGGCGCGCACTTCAAGCGTCGGGTTTTTCACGGCTTCCTCGTGGAAGATGATGACTGATGCGCCGGCTTCAAAGTAGGTATTGTAATATTTGGACGGGATTTCCGTCATCAAGTGCACGTGCTTTTGCGATTTGGTCTTCAGTTGCGCGACAAACGGCGGGGCGAAGCGCTCCAACGTGAAGTTGGGCACGAACTGGTTGTCCATGACGTCGATGTGGAACGAATCGACTTTGCCGTCGATTTTTTTGACCCATTCCTTGACTTGGTCTTCCGGAAGCGACAACAACGAGGGGCTGATTTGGGTTTTGGGATTCATGGTGGTTTGCACCTGGGTTTCTTGTTTTTCAATTCACGCGATTTTTTTTCTTGCGCCTTGTATTTTTAACAACAATTCTTCTCTTCGATTTCCGTGATTTTATCAATGCGGCGGCGATGGCGCGTCTCCAGACTTGCCGGGGTCTTCATCCACTTTTCAATCCACCGTTTGACGTCCCCGATTTTTTGCGTACGTCCGCCAAAACAGGCCACATTGGCGTCGTTGTGCTCGCTTGCGGCTTTTGCTGAAAAATCGTCGTAAATCATGGCCGCGCGCACGCCGGGCACCTTGTTGGCCGCAATGCTCATGCCGATGCCGGTGCCGCAGACCAGGATACCTTTGTTCTGTTCCGGTTTTTGAGCCACGCGACGGGACAGGGTTTCGGCGAAATCGGGGTAGTCCACGGATTCCTCGTTATTGGTGCCCAAATCTTCCACCGTGATTTTTTGGACTTTCAGGGCGGCTTTGATTTTTTCTTTTAGCGCGAAACCGGCGTGGTCCGAGGCGATGTAAAGCGTCATAATCGATTATCCTTTTATCGTTCGATTCATAGCCACAATGATTGCGGTGTCTTGGCTTTTAAGAGTGCCCGCCAATACCCTCGGTTTTAAATCCGGGTTTGTCGTAAAAGCTATTCTTTAAAGAAGCATTGTCGCATTTGGGGTGTTTAGTGCTATGGATAGCAAATGGTTGTTTGTCGGGATTATCGTCGTCGTTATCGTCGGCGCATTGGCATTCGGAGCCTTTTCATCAACGCTTCCGTATGCGTCCGACCTCTCGCCCGTGATGTATTTTTATTCGGATGACTGCGTTCACTGCCAGCGTATGAAGCCGATTTTGTCGGCGTTGGGAGACTCCGGCTACCGCGTCAAGATGATGAACGTCCAGAAGAATCCGCAATATTGGTCGAAGTACAACGTATCCGGCACACCCACTTGGATTGCCGCCAACGGCGATGCGCTGTCCGGCGAGCAAAGCCAAAACGATCTGAAGGCCTGGTTTGACGCCCACGGCGCCAAGATCGCTTAATTTTTTTATTTTCGGCTAACGTTTTCCGGGCCGGTTTTCCGGCTTCTTTTTTTATTTTTCCAAACGTCCCAAGCCGCAAGGCCCAATGTCGCGGCAACGATGCCGCCCAACAACAATCCCAACGGCGTGCGGACGAACGTGCCGCTGCCCAGCACGAGCAAATCAAGCCCCACGAATGCCAAGGCAAGGTAGCCCAATTGCTGCAATCGTTTCCAGTACTTGAACCCCAGCCGCTTTTCCGCCCACCGATTTGAGGTGACGGCCAAAAACGCGAAGATGATCAGGGCTACCAAGCCCAATTGGACGTTCTGTCGTGAGAGGGCCAAGGAAACCGAAAAAATCAGCGGGTCGGAAAACGCGATACCCGCGTGCAACAGGGCAAATGCAACTCCCACCAATCCCCAGAACTTGCGGTATGGCACGGCGGGAACTGCCTTGTGCCAGCTGCGGGCCAGTGCGCCAATGGCCAAACTGAGGGAAAGCAAAACCACGGCTGAAACGGCGAACGATTTGCTGATTGTGCGTGCCAAGCTAATCGTGGGTAGGGTGGTGGTGTAGAACAGCAATGCGGCGGCCAGCAGAATAAGCGGCAAAAATCTGGCTTTGGTTCGGTCTTGCATCCTTGTTACCTTGGATTTTTCGGTTTTTTCTGCTTTTTTTCCAAAGCCGTTTGTTTGCGTTTAACCGAGCCATTGGATGAGGGCGTACATCGTGCCGATTCCGACAAAAATCAGTGCCAATTGGGCCAGCGTCTGCTGCAACCGGGTTTCTTTATGCAATTCGGGAAACAAATCGGTCGTGGCGATATACAACAAGGTACCGGCGCTGAACGAAAGGCCGATGGCTTTGAGGCTGGTGACGGCCGGGGCAAAGTAAAAGAACATCACGCCGCCGGCGACGGATGCCAACGCGCCGACCAAGTTGAATGCGATGGCTTTTTTCTTTCCAAAGCCGCTGTACAAAAACAGGCCGAAATTGCCCATCTCGTGGGGGATTTCATGCAAAGCAATCGCGGTCGTAGTGGTGATGCCGATGGGTACGCTGACGAGGAAACTTGCGGCAATGGCCACGCCGTCAAAAAAGTTGTGCAACGCATCCCCGAGCAGGTTGAGGTAACCTAGGGGCTTTTCGTCATGGTGGTGGCCTTTGTGCGGCACGTGGTGGTGGTGCCAGGAAATTATTTTTTCCAACACAAACCCCGCAAGCAATCCCCCCAGCGTGGCTGCCATCACGGTGGCCGCACCTGAATCGGCTATGGCTTGTGGTATCAGGTCAAAAAAGATGGCTCCCAGCACTGCGCCGGTGGCAAAACCGACCAGGACGAAAATGACGTTGTTCAGGGTTTTTTCCTTGAAGGGTATAGTGATGATGCCGATGAGCGAAATCAGGCTGACGATGATGGTGGCGCCTATGATGTATTCCAGGACCATGGCAAATTAGTTCAATCTGACGTTAATAAATATTTCTTAAATTATTAATAATTTCAGGGTGTTTTCATGCGTCCGCTTAACAATCGTGCCAAAACGGTGGTTTCGTCCTCGAAAAAATCGAAAGCCGAGGTCTTGAGCATTTCGTTGTCATCCGACGAACTGGCCTCGCTTTCGGCCATGCAGGAAAAATTGGGCTTTTCCAACCGCTCCAAATTACTGAGGGCCGGTTTGCATGCCTTGTTGGCCGAATACCGTCTGATGGATGAACTGGCGGGTCGGCACAATGTCGTTTTCGTTGTGTCCCACGGCAAAGAGCACGAAGACGGTTTGGCCCACCTCCTCCATGATTTTGAGGATTCCGTTTCCACCAGCTTGCACCAGCAAAGCCACCGCCGTTGCGTCGAAGTGGTCATGGCTCAAGGGGATGCCAAGCGGTTGCGCGAGCTGTTCAACCGGTTCAAGCACCAAAAAGGCGTCCAGCAGGTGCATGCGTTCATCTTGTAATTTTTTTTGAATTCGGGCTGGTTCGTCTTCGTTCACCGGCCAACTGGCCTGTTTTGGTTTATATTTCGAGTAATTGTGCTTCATCCAAGGCAGGATGGAGAGGATGCATGATGCGTATTTGGATGCGAACGCCTATTTGGCCTATTTTCTAGGCGAAGCGGAACAAGAAAAAGTACGTCGGTTGCTTGATGTTTCGCTGGGTTGTCGATTTTCATTAACCGCTTCCGCCCCTGTTTTTGGCGAAGTCCAGCACGTGTCTGGAAACCGATCCTCCTTACTCATCCAACAATTTTTAGATTCATTGCAATCCAGGAAAAAATTGAAAATGGTTCCGGTCACGCTACAGGACGTCGAATGGGCCGATCTTCAAGATGAAAAGACCGGGTTCATACTCGGATTCAACGATTGGATGCATGTCCGACTCGCTTCAAAATATTCCGACGTACTGGTTTCAAACGATCGTACGTTGAAACAACTTTCAGTCCCTTGGGTCCGGTGCGAAACGATTGAGACCTTTTTGGAATCACTCAAACCGTAAATCCTTCACTGCATCTTCCGTCTCTTTTTGCCAAAGCTCAATTGCTTTTTTCCGGTCTCCGCCGGCTTCCTTGAGCAGCCGCTCCCAGTTTTTCTTCCGCCACTCCGTCATGGACTTCGGCATGACGATTCCTTTGCCCTTCAGTGCTCCACGGGTTTTTTCCAGGCTTTCCATAGCCAATTTCGTCCGGATCAAATCCCGGACCACTTCCGTCTTGGTGGCGTATCCTTTTTCCGCGATGTAGGCGTCCAACTGGTCGCTGACCGACTTGGGCAATCGCAATGAAATCGTAACCATCTGCATGGAATCGCCGCTCTGTTGCTTCCGATTCTGCTTTACTATGTAATACAATTGAACGCAGGCCATAAAAACTTTTCTTTTTAAGCGGGTTTGGTCGAAAGGGTACATGTGGTGGGAAATTTTTGTCCGAATTGAACGTCTACCGAACGGAAGACGTCTCTTTAGAGACGCTTACTGGCAAGACCATTGCCATTTTGGGCTACGGCATCCAAGGTTCAGCGCAAGCCGCTAACTTTAGGGATGGCGGGTTCAAGATCGTGGTGGGAGGCCGGCCCGGTCCGAGCTTGGAGCGGGCCAAATCCGATGGCTTCCAGACGTTTTCCTACTCCGAGGCCGCTAAGCGGGCCCATGTGGTCTGCCTCTTGGTGCCGGATGCGGCGCATGGGGCCGTCTTTGACCAAATTAAATCCGAACTTTCCGGTAAAACGTTGGTGGTGGCCGGCGGGTTGTCGTTGTTTTCCGGCACGATTGACCCTGCCAAAGATTATGATGTGGTGATGGTGGCGCCGTCTGGTCCCGGCCGCTTGGTCCGCTCTTCCTTTTTGTCATTGCAAGGAATGGTCGCGGCTTTTGCCGTGCATAAGGACGTTTCAGGCAAGGCGAAGCAAACCGCTTTGGCTCTTTGCAGGGCATTGGGCTTTACCCAAATGGGCGTGCTGGAATGCCGCGTGAAAGATGAAGCGGCGTGTGATGTTTTTGGGGAGCAGGCGCTGTTGTGCGGCGGCATGGCCGAACTGGTCAAGGCATCGTACCAGACTCTGGTGGATCGGGGTTATTCCAAGGAAATGGCCTATTTGGGTACGCTGTACGAACTTCGCGGTCTGGTTGATTTGTATTATCATTACGGAATCGACGGCATGTACGAGCGCGTGTCGGAAGCGGCACGCTTTGGCGGCATGAAAAGCGGCCCTCGCATCATCGACGACCATGTGCGGCAAAACATGGAAAAGGTCCTGGACGATATCGAATCCGGTGCGTTCATGAAGCAATTTGAAGAGGAAAGCCAATCCGGTTTTGCATGGACCAAGAAATCCATCGAAGAGCAAAAGAACGCCGACATCAACCGTATGGGCGCTGACATCCGTAAGAGGTTCAAATTTTTACCATGACGTCTCGGGTTTGGTATGATGGCCGTTTTGTCGCTCGTGCCGAAGTCTCGGCTTTCTCGCATGCGGTGAACTATTCCTGCGGCGTATTTGACACCGTTCGCCTGTATCGAACGTCCGAGGGATCTGCATTCTTCCGCCTTGACGAGCACGTCAAACGCTTGTTGGCCGCCGTGTCGTTTGCCGGGTTTGACTTTCCCTTCAAGCCCAATGAAATTGAGGCCGCCTTGGTCCAGGTGGCTCAAAAAAACAAACTCCAATCCGGCTATTTCCGCATGAACGTTTTTTTGGCCCAGGAAGGGCTGCGCGTGCTTCCAACCGATTTTAAGGCATCGCTTGCCATTATGGCGTCGCCGCTGGATTATTCAGGTAAGTCTTTTTCCAACGGGCTTTCATGCCAGCTTACAACACGGAAGAAACCGCCGCTATCGTCCATGCCATCCAACGTGAAGTTTTCCGCTAACTACCTGCTATCCTATCTTGCCCGAAAGGAGGCCCGTGCCCAAGGGTTTGACGAATCGGTATTGCTGGATTCGCGCGGCTTTGTGGCGGAAGGAACGGCGCAGAACCTTTTCATTGTCAAAAACGGTGCCCTCCTTACCCCTTCCAAGCGCTCGGAAATATTGCCGGGAATCACGCGCGATTCCATCATCGAATTGGCCAAGGATTTGGGCATCCGGGTCAAGGAAGCGGACGTGACGGTGAAGCAACTTCTTTTGGCCGATGAAGTCTTTCTGGCCGGAACGGCCATTGAACTGATGCCCGTGGTCCGGATTGGCAAAAAAAGACTTTCCATCGGACCCATCACGTCCACGCTCAAAGCCGCCTATGACGATTTGGTTTGTGGCCGGCATGGGTTTTCCAAGAAATGGTTGACCTACCTATGAATCAAATAAACAAAGTCGCGGATGTGTTGGCTGGCGCCGACCGTTTCGACCACGGCAGTTTGTCCCTGGTTACCTGTTACGACTACAGCTTTGCCAAAGCCTTGGATGGTATTTGTGATTATTACTTGGTTGGTGATTCGGCCGGCATGGTGGTATACGGCGATGCGGACACCAAGTCCATTAACCTCACCACGTTGGTCCGTCACGTCCAAGCGGTGTGCCGCGGAGCCAAACAAACGAAAGTCATCGCGGATTTGCCCATCCACAGCTACGACACGCCGGATGCCGCCGTATTGGCCGTTACCGCATTTCAAAAAGCCGGCGCACATGGGGTGAAGCTGGAAGGTGCATCCCCTACGACATTGACCGCGGTCAAGGCCATCAAGCACATCTTGCCGGTCATGGGCCATGTGGGTTTGACGCCGCAACTGTTGGACGAGTACAAAGTCCAAGGCCGCGATGAACAAAGCGCCCAGCGCATCTTGGAAGAGGCCATGGCCTTGCAGAACGCGGGTTGCTTTGCCGTGGTATTGGAGTGCATTCCCGCTTCGTTGGCTCAGAAAATCACGCAAGTCCTCAGAATTCCGACTATCGGCATCGGCGCGGGTCCGCATTGCACGGGCCAGGTGCTTGTGCTGTACGATCTGTTGGGCCTTTATGGCGACTTGCAGCCGAAATTCGTGAAACAATATGCCGACGGTAAGGCGTTTGGGCGTAAGGCGTTGGAAGAATTCGTGGATGAGGTCAAATCCGGAACATTTCCCGATGAGTCACATTCGTTCAAATGAAGCTGACGTGATGCTTTGAAAATTATCCGCTCCCCTCAGAAAATGCGTGCCTGGTCCACCCGGCAGCTGCACGCCAAAGCCGAAAAATCCAAGCGCATCGGCTTCGTCCCCACCATGGGCTTTCTCCATTCCGGCCACTTGGCGTTGGTGACACGCGCCAAAAAGGAAAATGATGCCGTGGTGGTAAGCATCTTTGTCAACCCGACGCAATTCGGCCCGACGGAAGATTTCAACGCGTATCCGCGCAACCTCAAAAAAGACTTGGCCTTGCTCAAGAAAGAAAAAGTCGACGCCGTCTTCGTCCCTTCCGCCACGGCCATGTATCCCGACGGCGTCAAGTCCACCATCAACGCCGGGCCCGAGTCAAAGCCTTTGGAAGGCCAATTCCGCAAGGGCCACTTTGACGGCGTTTGTACGGTCGTTGTCAAGCTGTTTGACGCGGTCCGCCCCACAACGGCGTACTTCGGCCAAAAAGACTTCCAGCAGACGCGTGTGGTCGAAGAAATGGTCGCCCGACGCAAGATGCCGGTCAAAATCGTGGTTTGCCCGACCGTGCGGGAAGCCGACGGTTTGGCTAAGTCTTCGCGCAACGTCTATTTGTCCCCCGTGGAGCGCGCGATTGCGCCCGTGCTCCATCAAACACTCTTGTTGGTGAAGAAAGACTTGTTGGCCGGTGAGCCCGTGGGCAAAGTCGAGGCTACGGCCTTTGGGGTGCTGGCGCTGACGGGATTCAACGTGCAGTACTTTTCGGTTTGTGACGCAAAGACGCTCAAACCGTTGCGATCTTTTAAGGCGTCGAAAGGCAAACGGGTTGTTGTCGCGGTGGCGGCGTATCTGGGTAAGACGCGGTTGATTGACAACAGTTTATTTTCGCTATAATTCCCGTCGCTTCGCAACCAAGCCGCTGTCTTTACCATGGGGCCACTGGCTGCTTACGTCATAGCCCATCTCGTCGGCAATCTTGGTGAACGCTTCCGCATTTCCTTTTCCTTTGAATATAGTGCGGCCTTTTTCGTCTTTGATTTTCTGCCCATCCTCATCACGTTCCGGCGTGAAATTCAGAACCACGGCCGGCACGTTTTCGCTTCGTGCTTTTTCGAATACTCCCCGCAGCAAATGTTCCTTCCAATTGGGGTATTCTCGATGCAAGTTTCGTTGGATTTCGCGGAGTCCGTCCCTACTGAAGCATCCCTGGATTGCCGTGATCGTCCAATGGTGCTTCAACGGCCTTTTTTTCTCCCATTCAGGCAAACCCGTCTCTTGGAAAGTCAAGTAATGGACAATTCCGACTGCGCCAGGAAAGTATTTGGGGTATGCTCCTTGGGGCAATTTTTTTGCGCTTTTTGAAAAGGCGTTGGCATGCATTGCCTTTGGAAAATAGGCAAGCAGTCCATAATCTTGCCGGGTTCTTGATTCGTAATCGGAGTAAAGTCGTTGGGGAAGGGTCGAATGCCATGTGTCGCCCGTGTAGCGGGCATCTGCAATAAGTCCCCTGCCTTTCTCGGCTATTTTTCTGAAGGTCATTCCTTCGTGCTCGGCATTTAGACCTGCTTCGATGGCTGAAACGAATTTGAAAGGTTCCATAACTCGTCCCTTTGGCGAATGGCCCGATATTAACCATTCCCTTTTCAAAACGCACTAGGGGCCGACGATGTTCTTCGCCTTTCCCTTGTAAAACGACTCCACGTTCTCCGCTGTCGTCTCTAAAATGCGCTCAAGGGCTTCCTGCGAGTTGAATGCGTTGTGCGGCGTGACGATGACGTTTTCTTGGGCGATCAGGGCGTGCTCTTCCAGGGCTGTTTTTAGGTCGCACGTCTTTTGGAACGCCTCATGCAGCAATTCGCGTTCTTCCCGGATGAAACACTCCTCTTCCAAAACGTCCAAGCCTGCCGCGGCGATGCGCTTGTCTTTGAGGCCCCGGAGGAGCGCTTCGGTTTCAATCAAACCGCCGCGCGAGGTGTTCAGGATGACCGCGCCGGGTTTGATTTGGTTGAGGTTTTTTAAGTTGATGGTGTGGCGCGTTTTATCCGTCAGGGGCGCGTGAAGCGAGATGACGTCGCTTTGTTTGAGCAAGGCCGGCAAGGAAATGGATTTGACGCCGGCCTCTTTTGCCGCTTTTTGCGTCAGGAACGGGTCGAACGCGACGATGTTCATCTCGAAACCTTGCGCGATGCGGCCGACATGTTTTCCAATCTTGCCAAAACCGATGATGCCGATTGTTTTACCGCACAAGTCAAACCCGCGCAAACCATCCAATCGAAAATCGCCTTTTCGCGTGCGCTCCGTGGATTCCGGGATTTTCCGGCTCAAGGAAAGAAGCAGGGCGAAGGTGTGCTCGGCGACGGTATTTGAGCCGTATTCCGGCACATTGCAAACCGTGATGCCTTTTCCTTTCGCGGCTTTGACGTCGACATGGTCAAAACCCGTGGACTGCGTCGCGATTAACTTAAGCTTGGGCAGTTTGGATAAGACGTCGGTATCGATTTTGGAATAGATGAACACGGATATTGCATCGGCGTTTTTGGCTTTTGTTGCCGTTTTGGCGCCCAAGTGCCCATCGACGAAATCCAGGTTGAATCCCTTAAGACGTTTTTGGAAAAATGCTTTTTCCCATGGTTCCAGTTCGAAAAAGGCGATTCGGGTCATGTTCAAAGGGTCACGGTTGCTGAGTTAAAAACAGTATTCGTAGACTTGCTCGTTGCGGCGTTGTCTTTTCTTTTCGTTATCCGGCCCTGAAACCGGGTAACGCCGTTATGGATATATTGTGGTGGGGGCCTAAGGTTTTGCAACCATGTTCGATTATTCCAACCTGTTCAGCGTCCCCTCCGGTCCAGCTTACTTTGATTCCGCCGCGTCCAGCCTCACGGCCAAACCTGTTCTTGAGGCCATGGCCGCTTACTATGGCAAAAATCGCGCTAACATCCACCGCGGCGCCCACCGGTACACGCACCAAGCCTCCGAACAGTATGAAGCGGTTTATGGCAAACTTGCCAAATTCTTCAATGCCTCGGATCAGGAATTTGCCGCCGTACGCAATGCCACTGAAGCTTTCAATGCGGTTGCCTTGGGCTTGGATTGGAATGCCGGCGACGAAGTCATCGTCTCGGATGTCGAACACCATTCCAACTTTCTGCCTTGGCTTCGGCTGAAGGAAAAAGGCGTCAAAATCAAGATTTTGGTCTCGGATGGGGATGGCACTTTGTCTGCGGATGCGCTATCCGGCTTGCTCTCGAAAAAAACCAAGCTGGTTTCGTTCACCGCTTGCAGCAACGTTTTAGGCGCAACCGTTCCAGTCGTGGAATTGGCCAAAGCGGCCAAGGATTCCGGCGCATTGGTGTGTGTGGATGCAGCGCAATACGTGGGCCATCGCCCCATTGACCTTAAAAAATGGCCCGTCGATTTTTTGGCTTTTTCCGGGCACAAAGTCTTCGGTCCCACTGGCATTGGTGCCCTGTTCCACCGTCATGATTCGGGATTGGAGCCGTGGTTCGTGGGCGGCGGTACCGTCCGCGACGTGACTCTTGATGCTTATGCCTTGCTGGAACACCGAGAGCGCTTTGAAGCAGGAACCCCTGCAATCGCCGAGTGGATCGGCTTGGGCGCGGCGTTGGATGTCATTTCCAAGGTCGGCTATCCGGCGATTGAGGCGCACGACCGCGCATTGGTGGAAAAAATGCATTCCGTTTTGAGCCAGGCAAACGGAGTTGAGGTGTTTGGCCCAAAAAGCGTTAAAGACAAATCATGTGCCTTGTTTTCCTTTGCCGTCGAGAACGTCTCTCACCACCAAGCCGCGGTGATGTTGGACGAACTGGGTTTTGCCGTGCGCTCCGGACACCACTGCGCCATTCCCTTGACGCGCAAATTGGGCGTGGATGGCACCGTTCGGGCATCTTTGCATCTTTACAACGATGAAAAACAAGTGGCCGCCTTTGGGAAGGCGCTCAAGACGGTGGCACAGTTGGGCTGAACGACGGGGCCACGCTGGCTTTTCGGCCGTTTATTTTTTTTGAGCTTTCGGTAATGGATTTTTTCTTGATTGGGGATTGAGATTGTATGGTTCTTTGTTTCGTCGCATTGTTCGTCTTCGGCATTTTGGGCATCTTTTCCGCCAAATACCGGATTTTAGCCAAAGAGGCGCTTGGTTGCGTCTTCCGAACCGTTACTTTACGACCCTGTGAGTCCAAATTGGATGAGCGGTTGCATGCTCAAATTGTGGCCAAATTGCTGCCCATCTTTCCGGCCGGCGCCCGCGTCATCCACAAAAACTTCCAATTGTTTTCGTTATTGCTGGTCGTCCTGTTTTTCGGTAGCATGATTTCCTCCGGCATTTCCGTGTACAATTACTGGGCGTACGGCAACTGCAACGGCCCCAATTCCTCGGAATACTGCGTATTTGACGCGGTACTGGGGGCAAAAGGGCCCGCCGGCTTGAAATTCTTGGCGCCCGGTGTTGGTCCCACGTTGGGCAATGGCTCGTTTGTGATGGTGGAAGCCGGGTGTTTCACCTGCCCCTTCACGAACAAGACCCAGCCGGAATTATCGGCTTTTTTGCAAAAGCATCCGGAAGTGACGCTTGAGTTTCGCGCGTTTCCCATTCCGACCCATGCCAACAGCACTTTGGCGGCGCAGGCCGCGTTTTGTGCACAAGCGCAAGGAAAATTCTGGCCATATTATGACCTGTTGTTCACCCGGTTTGGCCAGGACTCGCGCGAGGACCTGCTCCAGAATGCCGCTACTTTGGGCCTGAACCAAACGGCGTTTGCACAGTGCTTGGATTCCAACGCCACCCTGTCTCGCGTCCAAAAAGACGTGGAAGCCGGAAAAGCCGCGGGAATCTACGGCACGCCGACATTTTTCATCAACGGATCGGCCCTGGTCGGGCCCCAAAGCGTAAGCCAATTCGAAGCGGGCCTTGCCGGCACCGCGCCGAAACCGTTTGCCGGACAGGGTGGGGTGTGTCCGCCTCCGGCATCCGTTTTGGCCGCCTCTAAAACGGCCGCGTAGCTTCGCGGATATGTTTCCGTTTCCTTCGGCTATTGAATGCACAACACGGGACTGCGCAAGACGGACTGGCGTCCGGGGTTTTTCTTTTTTCAGGGCGTCAAAAATAGCATCCGCCAATTTGGGCTTGTTGGCCAATCATGGAATCTGAACGCCATGGCCATTCTTTTCGCTCGGTTTCTGGTTCGATTTGTTGGAAAAAAAGTATTGGATGCGTTTGAAGGGCCGGTTTTGGTTTTCGTTCTGCCCGTGGTCTCATTCCGCCATCTTGCGTTTGGCCCGGTTCAGATGGACGTCCGTTTTTTGGACCGATGCGGCAAAGGCGTCGGCTTTGCGCTCCTCTTCCGCCACGATGGCTGCCGGCGCCAACACCGGTTCCGGATAAAGCGCACGCAAAAGCCACGTAATCGGTTTAAGCGCGTGCGAGCCTTCTTGGATGTGCCCTAATTCGTGCAGTAGCACTGCTTCAATCTGCCGGCGGGTGAGCACTTCCAGCATGCCGATGCTGATGAACATGGCCGGTTTAAGTCCGCCGGTGGAGAACGCTTCCGGCCGGCCTGAGTCCACGATGAATACGTCCGGCGCTTTGTGCAGGCCGAGGCGGTCGGACTGTCCGTTGACGAATCGTTGCCATTTACCGCTTTCCGGTTGTGAGCGTAATCGGTGCAATAAAGGTACGATTAAAAGACCGAATGCCAGGCCCAATATCAACGTGATGGGGATGACGAACAGAAGCGTCTGGGTCAGACCCACTTCGCACAGTCCCACTTGCTTGCAGGATAGGGTGGTTGCGAAAAAAACCGGAGGAAACAGTAATAGCGCCACGTGGGCGTACATGAACGCGGATCGGATTTTGGCTGAAAAATCAAGGTTGCGGGAAAGCCAAATCAGCGTTACGGCTGAAACGATTGCCGCTACGACCAGCGTCGTTTTGGTGCTGTCGGCCAGGAATAAGTCCAAGGCCGAACCCAGATGAGCCAACATTCCCCACATGTGCAGTATCCTTGTCACGACGGACGTTTATATCCGTTTCCGATATACTTGGTCAGCTCGGCATTGCCATCCGGTTCTGGGCAGTGGCGCATGGATTGCGGCTTTTTTTTGACAATGATTCGCTTTTTCAGTCTTTTGATTGGATTTTTGGCTTTTTTGGTTAAGGTTTCCGCTGAACCGTTTATTTCCGGTATTTTTCGTTGAAATAGCTGACCGCGGATTCACCGAAACGCTCGACAATGCGGTCGACCGCCTGTTGTGCCAAACTTTTGCGGAATTCATCCTTGGAAAGGCATGTCGAGTAGATATAGGCCAGTCCCCCGCGGCCGGTGGTGATGGTGCGGCGGACCAATTTTCGCTCGTAAAGCCGGTCCAGCGTTACGGCCACGCTGCTTTGGGCGCACGGGTTTTTGGTCTTGATTTTCTGGAAAATGTCGCGGACCTTGGATTCCCCGCTTTGCCACAGCGCTTCGAGGATGGCGGATTCCAATGGGCTGAGCGTTTCATTGACCACGTCGGATTGTTTGACCATGGTGATTATTTTGGGGTTTCGGCTATTTAACCGTTTCTTTAGTGAAATGCGTTACAATCCGGGAAAAACTTTTTATACTCGAGTGTTTCAGAATTGAAAAGCGTTACTTTCATAGTAATTCTAAATGGTGGGTTGGAGGGAAATATTGCATGGAACACGGTCGCACGCATCAAAAAAGCGCACTTTTGGAACAACTGCCTCTTGGTTTGACCGTCTTGGTGTTGTTAGTCGCTCTTTATTCTTTATGGCAAGTCAATGGTTTGGCCGCCTCGTACGCCCAAAAAACGGCCATTCCCACTCCGGCTCCTTTGCCCGTATTGCGCCTTACCCAATTGGTGAGCACGTTATGTTCGGAGTGCTGGAGTCCCAATGCGCTGAGCGCAACTTTAGCCGGCCAATCCCAAGCCACGACCGAAACCATATCGGCCCAGACCCCGCAAGGCCAGGAATTGGTCAAAAAATACGGAGTTACCAAGGCACCGACGCTGATTGTTACGGGTCAGACCAATGATTCCCGCCTCGCCTCCGCTTTTTCGCAAGGCTGGAAAACGCAAGCAGACGCCCGTATTTTCGTGGGCCAAACTCCGGTTTACTTCAATCCGGTGACGTACGAAATGACCGGAAAGGTCACCTTTTTGCAAGTGGTTGACCCGTCCTGCTCAGATTGTGCGGACCTTTCGTCGTTGGGCGGCCAACTCAAAAAAGCCGGCGTATATCTTGAGTCCGAACGAACCGTCAATTCCACCTCGGTGGAGGGCGTCGCCCTAGTCCAAAAATACGCGCCCGCTGCCCTGCCTTTCATCATCCTATCCAAGGACGCAAGCGCCTATTCGGCCATTGCTGATGCCTGGAGGCAAATCGGAACCGTTGAGTCGGACGGCTCATTCATTTTTCGCCAAATCATTCCGCCTTTCCGGAACATGACCAGTGGCCGAATCGATGGGCGGGTCAGTTTGGTTGAACTGGAGGCCCGGACCTGTACGGCGTGTTATGATGTATCCATTCACGAGAAACTTTTGGCAAATTTTGGAATCAAAATCACCAATGTCAGCCGATTTGACATCAACGGCATCAACGGTACGCAGGGTAAATCACTGGTTGTCAAGTACAATGTCACGCAATTGCCCACCGTCTTGGTCTCTTCCGAGGCAAGCGTGTATCCGTCGTTTGTCCAGGTCTGGCCCCAAGTGGGCACTCGCGAGGCGGATGGCACGTATGTGTTTCGAAACCTAGCGGCTTTGCCCAATGTGACTGTGGTCAATGTGTCCTCAGGAGGCGGCCGCTAATGGGGGACTTCAAATGGCGAATATGGATGCAAACGTGGGCTTGGGCGTGCAACGAGTTGGGCCTTATGGCGTGTGCCGGTCCAAAGTGTTACAATCATTGCAAAGCTTTAATAAGTAGGAGCGTTACACAGTTAGTAAAGCATTTCGAGAGGTGTTTGATTTGAAAGAACATTCGCACGATAATCCGCACGCGCGTCCAATCCACTCATCATCGGACGCCCACCCCTCTACGCACGCGGGCCCTGGTCATGACCCTGAATCCGATCGTGCCAATCCGGAGCAACCCTCCCAAACCACCTGGATCCTGTTCATCCTTATCGGCCTGGTCGTCGCACTGACGGCTTACAACCAACTGCAAATCACGGACATCAAAGTCGCGGCCCAATACGCCGGCGTTGCCTCTTCGGCGGCTTCCTTTGCCACCCAAACCAATACGCCTTCCAACACGTTGTCATCCACCAATGCCAACGCCGGAACCTCAGCCCAATTGCAGGCGTTGTCCGCCAAAGTCATGTCCAAAGGCATTCCGGCCATTTACGGACCCGAACTTCGCATATCCTACGACGACCCGGTTTCAGCCATGGCCGTTTTATCCCCCTTGGATGACGGCACCACGCTGAACCCGGAACAACTCGCCAGATACACCAAAATCACGCTCCAAATCTCATGTGAGTACTGTTGCGGCGCGGAGTCCATCGTTTTTGCCAACGGTCAGGCGGCATGCGGCTGCCAACACTCGTATGTCATGCGGGGTCTTGCCAAATATCTGGTCACCAAACACGGCGGCGAGTACACGGACGACCAAATCCTGGAAGAATTGGGCAAATGGAAGGTGCTGTTCTTCCCCAAACCCATGCTGACCAAGGCGTTGGCCTTCGAAGCCGCCGGCAAACCCCTCAACATCATCGACCTGACGTCGAACAAGTACCGCGGATTTGAAAAAACCGCTGCCGCTGCACAAAGCTCGGCTTCGGGACCGGCCGGTATTCCCAACCAAGTCGGCGGCTGCTGAATTCAACGAAAATGAACCAGAACTGGAGGTTTTGAAAACATATGCAACGATGCAAAAAATGTCAAAAACCGTATTTGTCCTGCTGCGGGGACACGTCGGAGTATTGTTTTGATTGCAAACCGCGCCAACAAGGCACCTGCGCCATCGAAGCGCCAAAAAATGCCAAAAACACGGCGACCCTTAAAAAAACAAACGGAGGACGATGAAACCAATGGACAACTACGTGATTTTATCCGGTCTGATGGCGCTGTTGCTGGTCACTTCGGTATTTCAGGCGTTCGAGCTGACCGGTCTCAAAAGCCAAATGGCTGCCAAAACTTCGGGCGTATCGTTCGCCTCGGCGCCTGTCCGGAGCATATCCGGCGGCGGTGCGGAAACCTACGAACAGATGATGGCGCGCATGCATCCGGGCCAATTCGTCCAACAACAAGCCGCCAGCAACGCGTTGGGCGGAGGCCAATTGGCCAACGTGCCGAACCAAGTCGGCGGCTGCTAAACGCGCGCCGTTGGTATGATAAGCCGGAACCAAACGGAAACCGAATGAAAAAGGAGGATAATCGTATGGACCAAAACATCCTGTTAAGCGCCTTGTTGGTGATGCTTCTGGCTGCATCCGTGTTCCAGGCCTTTGAACTCAATGGTCTCAAGTCGGATTTGGCCAAAACCAACCCGGGCTCGTACAATCCGGCGTCCATCGCGGCCCAACCGGTCGCAGCACAGGTTCCGGCGCAAGCCGGACAAGGCGGCGGTTTGAACGGCTTGCCCAACCAAGTCGGAGGGTGTTGAGGCACTTTAGTCCCGCCCCAAATCAAACTCCAGTATGTACGGAAAAAAACCATCCGAGGATTCCGGCTGAATATGCCGGTCCCCCTCTGGCCATTGGAGCGGCCGGAATCCCGGATATATGATGTAGAGGTGATTGACGCATGAACGCTTATCCGAAGGTTTGGTTGTTGTTAGCCGTCTTGTTGTTGCCTATGGTCAATGCCGCATCGCCGCGCGTGGTCATCTACAAGAACGACGCGTGCAACCACTGTGAGCTGTATTTGAAGGAATTTTTCGTTTTGATGGAAAAAAATGGCATTTCTGCGGATCAAATCCGGATGAGTGATTACATCAATGATCCGCAAAAACGCCAAGAGGTCGCCCAACTTCAGCAAAAGTTCGGCGTTCCGTTGGATATGCAGGGACATATGATCGCCCTTCTGGACGGTCAATACGTGCTGGAAGGCCACGTTCCTCTGGAGGCGGTCCAAGGTTTTCTAAATGAGCCGAAACCCGGCCGGCCGTTGGTCGTCTATCAGGATTCGATGGAGGCCGGGATTACGTCTTATGAGACGTTATCTCAAGGTCAACGCCAAGTGTATTCGCGCTGGGGGCAACCCGTAGCCGCGCCGGGGCAAGATTACGCCAAATACGCCATTCCCGCTTTGCTGATTGCGGCAACGGGGGGTTTGATGTTTTTGGGGCTAAAAAAATGAGCAAGAACCTGCGGTGATTCAGACATGACGGCAAACTTTGCGGAATTGGCGGCGTTGGTAACCACGTCCGGCTTTTTGGACGGCATACACCCTTGCGGATTTGCCGTCCTATTGTTTTTCATCGCCTTCCTTTTGTCCATCAAGCGCTCCAAAACCAATATTTTGCTCATCGGAGGCGCGTACATCGCCGGCGTCTTTCTCACCTATTTCCTGATAGGTCTTGGCATCCTCAAAGCCATTTCCCTGTTTCCGGGACACTTTTTTGCCATCTTCGGCTCCTTACTTTTGATTGTCATCGGACTGATCAGCATCCTGGACGGCATCCGCGGCACCGAAACGCTGGTCATCCCCAAAATGAGCAAACCATGGATTAACGACGCCATCCAAAAAGCCACGTTTCCCGCCGCCCTGCTCGCCGGCATCCTGGTCGGACTTTGCGCGTTTCCCTGCGCCGGCGGCATCTATTTGGCCGTTTTGGGCTTTCTGACGGTCAAAGCGACGTTTTTGGAAGGCGTCGGATTTTTGGTGCTTTACAATGTCTTTTTCGTCATGCCCTTGATCCTGACGCTTTTGTTCGCGTCGAATGAAAAAGTCCTGGAAAAATTGGAAACCCTGGAACACGACAACCGCAAGAATTTCAAATTCCTCCTCGGCGGAGCCGCCATCGCCCTGTCGGCATTTATTTTGTATTCGGTGCTGAAATGAAAAAAAGACCCTTCCTTAAGACGCAAATACCGGCCTTCCGTGCGCCCAAATCAAAGGAGGTCCGGTCTTCCTTGCTCTTGGACCGAAAATCCGCACAAAATGGCTTCAAAACCGTTGCTATCCGTCATTTCCAAGCCGCCATCCTGTACCTGGAAAAACACGACGTGGAAGCCGGCATCTTGGCCGCCGCCGTTTTGCCAGGTTTCTACCTGATTTTGCTGACGGCCATCGGTGGCTTTAGCCATGCGTTGCGCCAAACCGCCTCATTGACCGGCTGGATGGCCATCCTTTCCATCGGATTGGGCTTGCAGGTCCAGTTGTTCTTCCGGTTGCGGCGGTTACATGGGCAAGCCGATTCAGGCGGAGTGGCCGCATCCGGTGGCACCTCCGCATTTTCCATGGCCGCCTGCTGCGCCCACCATGTGGCCGATGTACTGCCGGCTTTCGGATTGGCGGCTGCCGCCTCGTTCCTATCCTACTACCAGGACAGTTTTCTTTTGTTGGGTGTTTTGAGCAACATCGGCGGGCTTTGGTACATGCTGTCCTGCTACCAGGATTCGCATCTTAAGACGGACGGCTTTTTGGACGGCGTGATGGCATTCCCACTCAAAGCGTGGCTTCCGTTTTACTTGGTGTCCGCGGCCGCGCTGTTCTTGGCCTTCGCAGGTTCGCTTTGGGTCAAGTCGTTGCGTTGAGGTGATAAAATGAAAAATCTGGAATATGCGTTCGTGTTCGTCGTCGTATTGGTCCTGGCATTCGCCTTTTTCATATATTCGCCAACTCCAACCGGGGTCCAAAAGGATGCCTATGGCAACGTCATCCAATCGGGCCAAAACCAGCAATTATTCCAGCAACAGGCGGCTACCGCGGGCAGTGATTGCGGGGATTTGAATGACATTTCCAACATCCAGCACCTGTCGCACCACCCGGACCGCTATGGCAGTTGTTATGGTAAAATTGACCCGGCTCTTTTAAAACAAGCCACCGGAAAGACGGCTCAGGAACTGACCAGCGGTTGAGCAAGTTGTTGGGTTATCTTTGCTATGGGCTGATGGCCGCCGGTATTTTGGTCATGGCATTGGGTGATTTCCTGATTGGCGGCGGTCTTTTGGCCGCAGGCATCCTGATGCATTTTTCCGTTGGTCATTGAGGTGCATTGTATGTTGGAATTCGTGAAAAAAACATGGGAATCGCTGACGCACAATCATGCGCTGATGATGGCGTTGTGCATCGGCCCCTGGATCGTGATCGGCGCGGCTTACGCGTTGGGCTATCGTAGTCCCCTGTTGTGGCCGGCGGCGTTGGTGTTATGCATCGGCTCGCACGTGCTGATGATGGCGGCGCATACGGGCGGGGATGGAAAAGACGATAAAAAGTCGTGCCATTAGTTCCCGATTGGCGAGAACGGGGGCTTGGTTTTCAGAGTATTCCGTTGGCGTTGGCTTTGCAGAAGGTCGCGAAATGAGCGAGGGCCATTAGCGTTCAATGGCTTTCGAGGTGGAAAAACATGGATTGGAAAGATACCGCACTTTGGATCGGCATGGCCGTTGCGTTCGGCGGCATGTGGGTCGTGATGCACGGGGTGCCTAAGTAAGGCGGTTATCCAGCTCCAAAAACAGCAGATTATTGGCCCAAATTGAAAACCGAGTTAAACGTTCCAACATTTCCGCGATAAGCAAAACGGCTGAAAAAAATTCCGGATTTGTGCTGGTTTACGAAGACGGAATGAATGCGAGGACTTAAAAATCTGAAAAAAGGCGAGTATTGTTTGTTATGCGCGGGCATGAAGGCGTGATGTATATAGATATGGCGTTGATGGCAGCGGGCGCGTTGGTCTTTTTGCTGATGAATGACTTGGTTTTCGGTGCGGTCTTATTTGCCGGCGGATTTGCGTTACACCACTTTTTTGATTAATTGATTCAATACCGGTCGGGGCAGCTGAAACAGAAACTTCAGGAATCGGAAAAAAGAAAATGAAAAAAGAAAACGGTAAAACCGGAAGAACCCGAAGGGCACTGTTATTTGATTGCGCGCCATTGAAAAAACGGAGGTGGAACAAACGATGGGCGGACCGAAGAAACCGAAAAAAGGCGGGTGTTGTTAAGGGTCAGGCGGTTTGATGCCGTCATTCCAAGCGGAAAGCTTTTTTTGAGGCCCGTTTTTGGCGGCGCATCCAATCTGCGGACGTGATGAGCTCGTTATGCAAACGAATATCTACGATAACGCTGTTATCTTTTTTATTGCTGAAGCAATCGGTTTTAAAAAAAACGTTTTACGAAAAACAGATTGTCCCAAAACAGCTGTGTCAAGCATTGAAAATCGAGGTGGGTAAATGAAATCTGAAAAACTGGATGCGCATGCGATCGGTTCGGCATCAGCCGCCATATTCGGATTCTGGTTCATCCTCTGCGCCGCGGCGTTGTACCTCTTCCAAAGCCCGACGATGATGCTGGGTCAAAACATGTTCCACGGCGTCAGCCTCCAGCCGGCCGTTTTCAGTATCGCCGGCGTCCTTCTGGGCCTGGTCGCATGGTTGGTCCTGTCCTATGCCAGCGGATACGGGTTCGCGAATCTGTACAATCGGTGGGCCAAGTAGGTTTGTCTGGAGGCCAAGGCAAATGAATAAAGTCATTTCTTTTTTCTTTTCATTTTAGCCAATGCAGTTTTTTCGTCGAGCCAATCCGGACGGGACGTCATATCCTGGAACCCGGAAAAAGACGGTAATTCGTTTGTCATTTCTTCCTTTGACTCCCAAGCCCCCTTATTCAAGGAATCCGATTCCACTAGATCGTTTGAGCGGTCAAATGATTACGCCTGTTTGAATTTTCCAATCAAATCTGAATCCAGTTCGGCCGGAAAACAAAAAGCCTATCCCGTCACGTTCAATCCGCTATGTCAACGATGCTCGGACAAACCCGAAAAACCGGCCGTTGAATTCACCTACCAGACGTTCAATCCCCAAGTCCAAAAACGCGTCCAAGTCATGAGGAGTTGCAAAACGGACGTTCTTTTGGTAACCCGTCGGGACGCATTCAAAGATACGGTTCAACAAAAGACCAAGCTTACTCATACGCTTCTGGATTATTTCACCCAACTGAAAAAAGAACATCTTTCTGCCCGATTATTGGATTTGTCAGATTCTAATAAAAAATTTCCAATGCCAATAAAACCGCTCGTCATCGTACGGGGAAAAAAGGGCGAGACCGGGATTGATATTTCGGATGCGCTTACGCAAATTTCCGACGGACCCAGGCGAAACGTCTGGTTGAGCGTTTCGACTCCCGTAACAAAAGAACCTGAGAAAAAAGTAGTTGGTTCAAAAACTCTTCGGCTCTTCGATCTGCATGCGACAATCAACGGCGAAAAAAAGACACTATCTATACGAGATGAGTTTACGAACGGGCCAGGGGGCGCTCACACCGACTCAACATATGACCTGACTCCCTTAGGTTTATCCGCCAAATTATCCATCCTCCGTTTTGACCCGTTCATTGCCACTCTGATGCCGTCTATTGAAACGTTGGAAACCGAATATCTGGAATATCAAAAACCCATTTTTGCCGCCGTTAAAGAATCAAGTGCTAAATACTTGGTACTCCTGGGCGGCTCAACCGTCATTCCAGTTCCGTTTATCCGGGAAACAGAATCGGCACAATGGAAGTCCTCGATGTTGAAATTCATGAGTTCGGACGGCACAGTGCCAACAGATTGGTGCTATGCAGCCTTGGAAAACGGATGTCAGGCCCGTTCGTACACGCGCGTTGCCGTAAGCCGTTTTCCAAGTCCGCGAGAAGGAAGCAGTGAATTGGCTTCACGGTTTATTCAAAATGCTTTGGACGCGCGGAAAAAAGTGACTCCGAAAAGATACTTGGTCGGCGGGTGTAGTTTTACAACCGACCAACGGGCTGAGTTGCAGCGGTTATTCAAACAATTAAGCGAGATATCCTCAAAAAATCGGGCGTTTGTAAAGTCAGGCGTTGCGCAGGATCATGGATCGGATTGGGCTCCGTTTATGGCGTGTCTGAATCCTGGAACTTCCGATGACGGTTCCTGTGCCAATGGCCTATGTTCCAAACCGGAGCCTTCAGAGTCCGCCCCTGATTCAGATTCTTCAGCGATTTGGCAAAAAATTCTACAAATAAGATTTACCTGTGACACCAACGGTCTGATGGATCCCCAAGCCCGCTCTTTTTTAGGCGGAGAATGCTCTGAAATTGGCGGAAGTTTCCCCAATTTTCGCCTTCGAAAAATAACCGAACTGAATCCCGGTTGCGTGAAGCCACCACAATATTGTACAAAATCGGAATCCCTTAAAAATCCCCGGCAATCCGCTGTTCCTTGTCCGTCCGCAGCAAGTTATAATTCAAAATTGGCCTCTAACGATGTGGGCATAATAAATTTCGCCGTCCATGCGTCTGGAACCGAATTATTTTCAACCCTGGTGACCCCGGACAAAATGCTGTTTTACCACCTTGTGCCTACGGTTGCCCTAAACGGTAATCCTCTTATCCTGAATGGAGGCTGTTTTAGCGCGGCAATCGACAAAACGTATCAAAACCTTCCAATATGGCCCGACGAAAACGTCGTTTTCAATCTCATCCGGAACGGTGCTCGTGCATTTATCGGAAACAGCCGCCTTGGCGTCCCAAGTACGCCCCGCATGGACGATTATTAT
>JACRGH010000006.1 GCA_016212375.1 Microcaldota archaeon | reverse complement strand
TGGGGTTCACTACTATCGCCTTTGAGCCGCGGCGTTGGTTTTTCCAATCATTGCACAACGATTGTTGGAAAAGCCACGTCGTCAAAGGCGAAAAATTTTTCGGTTCCCGAATTCACCAACGCTAAACGGGACCACTACCGCGTATCTGGAGTGAATAAAAGGCCCAGCATACCCAATCGTATAGAAGGACGTGCTTGAAATGGTCACTATCGTATTGAAGGAATTCGTGGCGTCGGATTTGGCGCTGCGGGACTCGGCCGACCGCCTGTTCGACAACGTCGAGTCAGTCAAGAGCATGAAGGTCACCTTGGATTTTGCAGGAATCGAGTCGATTACGCGGTCTTTTGCCCATCAATACCGGGTACGGAAGGAATCGGCGCGCAAGCAAATCCTTGAAACCAATGTCCCGACCGTGGTTTCCAGGATGTTCGTCGTGGTTGCAGCCTCGCGCCCCAAGACGCCGTTCGTGGACATCAAAGCAATCAAGGTCATCGGGGTAAACCCGGTTTGACGCGGATTCGCCTATTACCTATTCGCCGTGAAATTCGTCGGTCTTGCTAAAGTCGAAGTCCTGAAACGGCCCGTTTTTCCTTTTCATCCAATAACGCCACTGCTTTTCGCGGATTCCCGCCCGCTTCCTTGAGCGCCGCTTCCCATTCCTTGCATCTCCAATCCCCATGCGAGCCATCCGAAGGCTTCACGTTGCCTTTGGCCACTCCTCGCAGGCCTTCAACCGTCTTGTAAAGCTGGGCCCGCAACAACTCCCGGAAAACCTCGGTTTTCGTCGCGTAACCGTTATCCCTCATGTATTCTTCCAAGTCATCGTTCAGTTTCTTTGGAATTTTCAAAGAAATGTTGACCAATCCGCCCATGCGTGCTTCACCTTGTATTTACTACTAAGTATTACGATGTAACGCAATTATATCTCTTTCTTTTCGGCCACGCCACCGGCCAACTCGCTTTGTTCCATATACACTCCAATTTTCGTTTCTTTTTTGTGTCGTGAAAGGTCTTGCAAAACTTTCACGGTTTGCTATACCGCATCACTTGCCGCGTCTTCGAGCCCCAAAATGAGGTCCGCTTCCACTTCGGAACCGCAGGGGGGAGCACGTCCCCCCTTCAGTTTCACGGTCCTCCGGATTCCCCCTGAGCCCGCAATACTTTTGACTTTACCTGGCGATCACAAGCAATACGAAACGTGGTATTTGGGGTTCAATTAGGGTGTCACCGGCCACTTCCCCTCCAAAGGCTTATGAAAACAAAATCGCTACGACTGCTTCATGAATCTCCTGTCGCTTCCCGCACATGAACGGCCCCGGGAGCGCCTATTGTGCAAAGGCGCGGAGGCGCTATCAGATGCTGAATTGCTTGCCGTACTCCTTCGAACCGGCTCTCCCGGCAAAAACGCCGTCGAATTGGCCCAAACGCTACTTCGTGACCACGACGGTTCTCTTGCCAAAGTATTCGGCCTTTCACTTTCACAAATCAGCCAAACGTCCGGCATCGGGCCTTCCAAAGCCGTCCAATTCAAAGCCTGCATCGAACTTGCCAAACGCCTGCTGGCATCCGCTGCCCCCATCACCGACTTGCAAAGCGCACTGGAAACCATCCAAGCGCAGACCGCGTTCGCCCAAAAAGAAATGCTCTACGCCATTTACCTAGACGCCCGTGGCCGAGTCCTTAAAACCGAACTGATTGCCACCGGCACGGTCAACGCCTCGGCGTTCCATCCGAGGGAAGTTTTCAAAACGGCATTTGCTGAAAATGCGGCTTCCATCGTGCTGGCCCACAACCATCCGTCGGGCAATGTGGAGGCCAGTGAGGCGGATGTGGAACTAACCGTTGAATTTCAGAAGCTATGTGCCGGCCTCGGGTTGGAAATGTTGGGGCATTATGTGGTGACAACCGATGCAATTGCAAAAAATGAACCGTTGGGCCTGCAAATTCAATAGATTGCCGTTAAATCCAGCTTTCCTTCAACTTTTGCCC
Organism: Microcaldota archaeon; assembly: GCA_016212375.1. GTDB lineage: Archaea > Micrarchaeota > Micrarchaeia > Norongarragalinales > Norongarragalinaceae > JACPGT01. The sequence goes on along the minus strand of JACRGH010000006.1, from coordinate 4,187 downwards.
TTGACAGTTTGGCGTAATCCAGAATTTCCTGCGTAGTCGCACCCTTGTCCCGTATTCCGTAGAACGTGTTCTCACCCAACAGGACATAGTGCCATTTGCAATCCATTCGGTTTGGGCCGTCCAACTCGTTGATCTTTCCAATCCAATCCAGCATCGCCAATCGTTTTTGCTTGACGTTGATATTGTTCATGTCCCGTTCCGACTTGGTCTCGACAACGTAAATCTTTTCGCCGATGCGGACCATGAAATCGGGGAAATAATGCGCCAGCATCCCATCTTCCCGGACGTACATGACGTGGGCGAATGTGTTGCGGTGCTCGTTGATTTTGATGAATGACTTGACCTTGGAGTCGGAGTCCACGAACTCCATGAACGCCTTCTCAAATCCGCCTTTGTTCGATGGAAACGCGATGCGGGGATAGATGGTCTTGGCCACGACGATGGTGTACGTCTCCCGCATTTTCAGGTCGCCGGCTTCAGAGAAATATTTTGGCACGATAGTGGCGTCCGTGACTTCCAACCGGTTCTGCAAATCGTAAATCGCCTGGCTGACATTCTTGACGATGTGCTGGATGATGCGCTCCTGCGTCAGCAACAACACCTTCCAGTTGTTACCCTTTAGCGGGTCAAACTCGGCATTGAACAAACGCTTTCGGATGTAATCGTCAATCATTTTGGCGATGATGGCTGCATTGATTTGCATGATGGGGAATTGTTTTTGCGAGCGCTTCCCGATTTTGACCGGGACCGAGGAAACCGCGTTGACGATTTTCTCAATGAATGAATTGTAGCTTTTTGCGGTGAAGATGTCCGCCGTGACGGAATATTCGCCGAACTTGGTCCTGACGGTCAATTCTTCTCCGAAAAAGATATCATCTTTTTGATTCACTAGTGGCAGGAGTTCCTCCAATTTGACTGGGAATGGTTCTAGCTTCTCGATGGAAAGCTCTTCTGATTTGAGGTGTTCTTCCTTGTCGTGGATGATCAGGGGCCAGAATAGGTCGTATTGTGCATAGCCCTCCTTGAGTGAGACGTTGATGAGGTCGCCCACCGTCCGCTCGGCTTTGATTGCTGACTTAATTTCGCCGAACGCGCCGCTCAACTCTTTTTCGTAGTATTCGATGTAGGCCGGATGCTCGATAATGCTTAAAATGTCCATGTAGTTGTTCGGCTCTTCCTTTTTCACCAGAAGTTTCTCGCGGTTTTCACGCTTGCTATCCGCATATTCGGACTCCCGCCACATGAGCCTTAAACCGCGGCCAATGGTCTGCTCCAACAGAATGTAGGATGAGCTGGAACGCAGAGGCACGATGACGCAGATGTTGTTGACGTCAAAGCCTTCCCGCAACATCAGGACCGAGATGATGATTTTTAGCGTTTCCGCCTTATCTATGCTGAACAATTTTTGCTTGATGTGGTCCCACTCTTCCTGCCCCACTTCGCCTTTGCGGTTGGAATGGATTTCCATGATATCGTCATCGGAATATCCCTCCGTTTTCAGGAATTGGCTGACCAACGGGACGACGCGCGTGTCTTCGCAGACGACCAGCATCTTGGGATGTTTATTGGCATCCAACCGTGCAAAGCCTTCCTGCAAGATTTTCAGCTTTGTGGTCCCGGCCCGCAGCATGACGCGCTGGCCTTCGGACAAACTGGTCGTCTTGCCATCCTTATCGGATTTGAAATCCAATGGAAATGCGGCAAACTCCCTCCGTCTGTCGATGGCGACCGTCTTGACCAATCCCTTCTGGATGGCTTTGACCAACTCGAAGTCCACGATGATGTGCGGGAAAAAATGCTTGGTGCGCTTCTGCCCGGAACCGGTGACGGAATAGGGGGTCGCCGAAAAGTCCACTTGGAGGAACCGTCCTTTCTTTTTCTCGGAAATGGTGTCTATGGCTTCCTGCCATTTCTTTTCCAAGACGTCTTCCGCTTTCTTGAACTCACCCAAGTGGTGCGCTTCGTCGTTGAACACCACCAAATCCGGCAATTTGGCGAGGTACTCTAGTTGCCAACCCGATAGGCGGTTGGAATCCAATTCCGCAAGCGAATGGCCCGCCGATGTTCCCGGAGTAATGGGTAAAAGCTTCTTTACTGTCAAGTCCGGGCGCTCCAACGGGCTTGTGGTCTCTTCGTCTTCCTCTTCGGATGCCAGCAAATGCCAATTCGTGATGGCGATGACGCCTTCTCCTGTGACTTTCCGTCCGATTTCATCTTTCTGGGCGACGCTGGATTGGATGAATCCAAAGACTTCGTCCTTGTAATTGGGCGGCACGAAAAGCGGCTCAAACGCCTTGAAATCGGATTGGTCAAAATCCCGGGTTCCATCCGCATTGCGTTTCCCTAGGAACGCGTCCAGAAGGCGCTCATAGACGATGATGCCGGGCGCCACCAGTAAGAAGTTCTTGGAAAACCGCCCAGACGTTGCGGTCAGTGTTCCATCGTCTTCGTGTTTGGAGTTCAGGTACTGCCACATGAGCAGCGCCGACAAGACCCAGGTCTTGCCCGTTCCCGTGGCCAACTTGATGCAGTATTTGGAATGTCCGTGTTTCTCTTTCTTGAGGTCGACCAAATCCAGTTCCGCCAGCAGCTGCGAATCGATGACGGAATACAAATCGTAGACGTTCCCGATTTTCAGGACTTCGTGCACGTAAATTGTATTCAAAATGGCTTGCCACTGGCCTTCGTGGAAGTTGACCGTTCGCGTGTCGGCGAATCCGCCGTTCGGCGCCCAATAGCGGAGTAAATCCCGCGTAACCGGAGACACCTTTTCAAGGAACGTCTCATCGGCCCATTCCTTGTTGGCCATTTTGGAAATGCGGTCGGCTAGTTTCAATGGTATTGAGCCGGTTCCAAGGGCGCTCAGATTCGTCATAGGACGACCTTCGTCACAGCACTTTCCAAGCCGAAAACGTCCACGGCCTTGACGCAAATCTTTCGGTTGGCCAAAGTCTTGGGTAAAACCAACTTCGCCTTGCGTTTGACCTTTAGATTGGAATTGTTTTCCCGATAGTCCTGCCATTTGCTGCGGAAGGTTTTTCCGTCATAATCCGGGTCGATGCTCCAATACTCGATCAGGCTCAACGGATCTTTGGCCATGACTTTTTCAACTTTTTCCTTGAATTCCGAATCCAACGGCATCGCGTCCGGAGAAAGCAACACGTAATTGTCCAATTCCACCGTGATTTCGTCGTTTTCATCGTTGTAATGGGTCTTTACCGGTTGGTTGACCGTCAAATACTGCAGCGAGGAAAATCGGACTTTACCTGACTTCAACAACTGCTCGTAACTGGCCTTGGTCTTGAGCTTATCCAACAAATCCGCCGGAATCACTTGGACTTCCAGTTTCTCATCTTCAAGGCTTTCAATTTCTTGGCCGATTTTCGTAGAAAACTGCCAGCCCAATACTAGTACTTTTTCCCATCCGCCCATGAACCCTGCACGCAATTCCTGCGCTTTCTTGAGCGTGTTGAAATTCGTCACCCGCGTAGGTGAGTCAACAAAAACAAGCGTTTTGGATGGTTTGAGGTAGCCGAGGTTGTTGGGGACGTTCTCGCCAGGTGGAAACGGTAAAGCACCAAAAAGATTCAATACCACGTGAGCCAACGCCCCGATGGTCCGGTATTCAGATTGCTCGTACTGCTCTTTCTGATAATCGCCGATGGACTGGTAAAGAAACGGCTTGGCATCCTGGTCAATCAACCGCTTCCGGGTAATCATGCAGGCAGGCTTGCCTAAATCGGACATAATCCAGCGACGACCAAGTTTTTCGGCGACGGCGCCGGTCGTTCCCGAACCTGAGAAGAAGTCGGCGACGACTGAATCCTGATTTGATGACGATTGAATTATTCTTTCAAGAAGTGCCTCTGGTTTTTGTGTGGTGTATGCTCTGTGTTCTTTGAAATGACTTAGCAAGATGGGAATGTCTGACCAGATTTCCTGCAATGGTGCGCCTTTTGTTTCGTGGATATATCTCTTGAGTCTAGGTACTCCGTTTTTGCTCCATTCAATTCGGCTTTCTTTATCGAACTGTTCAAGTGTTTCTATTTTGGTAAGGGTTTAGTTTTGTAGGTCGACCGAAAGGCGTAAGTTCTACTTTTTCGTACCTCTTTTGCTTGGGCGTCCCGACCAGGACGCCCCGCGCAAAAAAAGGCCCACCCGCCATGACAGACGAAAAATACGTACGC
>JACRGH010000074.1 GCA_016212375.1 Microcaldota archaeon | reverse complement strand
TTGGGAGTCAGTCGGAGCACGGCGCGAACGATACAGCCGTGCTAATGAGTTTTTTCCAGACGGCGCGTTTGCAGAACGAAAACTTCATCGAGTTTGTCCATGATTTGGCGGAAAACCGCCTACGAAACTAAACGGTTACAGAAAAAGTAATTCCGGCAGATAGCTGCTTATTCCAGCCGCACGCACGCGGTGGTCCGAAACACCTGCTTGTTCTGGTGCTCGCCGACCAGCTTGTTCGACGTGGAAAACTCGACTTTCATCTGCGATAACGTTTCCAGTGCGGCGCGTTTTTTGCCCACTTGGATGTCCGGACCTTCCTTGTGCTCCACGATTTTGGAGATGAACGTGCGCGCCTCGAGGCGGCGGACCAATTTGGGCAATAGCCGCTCGATTTTTTCGGGATTTCCGCGCAACTGTATGACGGCTTCGTGGTATCCACCAGCCATCAGCCCACAATCCGGGCACTGAGTCTTGATGAGCCGGAAGTCCAACCGGTCGTTCAATGTGACGGCCTGACCCTCGGCCACTACCTTAATTTCAACGTCGGCATGCGCCAGTTTGGAATCGGGGTCTACGTGCATCTTGGTAGTGATGGATTTGATGACATGGTTGCTCTTGATTTTGCCTTTGAGGTATTCCGGCAGGTGTTGTTCGTACAGCCACAGACCTTGCAAGCGGATGCGGCCGCACTTGACGCAACGGTCCAATTCCACATCAGGAAGCGTATAAAGGGGCTGGCGCTGGAGGTAGCAGTCCTTGCAGAACGCCGCAATGAACGCCACGTCGGCACTTGACTTGCCGCAACGGGGGCATATTTTGACAGGCATAGTAAACCTTGAATCGACTCCTAACTGGACTCAACCAGTTGTGCCGTCCGGGGCTTAAAAGACGGCTTGGAAGAGGTAAAACGGGTCGCGGAGCGAAAGGAAAACGAAAATGCCAAAAACAAAACCAAGCGCTTAAAACCCGACGCCGCCATCTTCGTGAATGTTAAAGCGGCTGTGGTCCAGAGGAAAACGGCGTTTTCCGCCTTTTTCCGGACAATGGCATGATACGACCTTCCCAGAAACCGGAATAAAAGCGCTACACCAATACCGCGCCAAAAACCGGCTTGGAAACAGGTTGAGATCCGGGTTCGATTCCCGGCAGCCGCATGAAGGTCCAAGTTGAGTTCAGCCCATTTCACTGAACTCAGCCCAAACTTCAATTTGCGCCAGCCGCATCCAGAAGTTCGCCCCAAACACCTGCAAATATTAAGCGGCGCACACAACCAGAAACACTATGCAAATGAAATTCCGAGTAGCAACCCTAATGGCCCTCGCAGTCATTATTTTTGGTGCATATTTGTTTTATCAAGCAAATACGTGCCGCGAGAACCTCCAATTGAGAGGGAAATATTGCATCAATGACAACATACCCGCAGGGATGAAATACACCGACCCAAGCCAAAAAATCAACCTGACCCGCGTCGATGGTTCGGCACTATTAACAAGAAACAACAATACCCGCCGGCTGGACGAAGCATTCGGAGAGGATTGGAAAAGTTACACGTGCATAACGAGCGGAAAAATGCCTACAACAATCCGGTTATTTGAAATTAAATGCCAATATGCAAATTCTTGCGGAGGCTATAATCGGTTAGCCGTAATCTGCGGAAACAGTTACTTCATTCAAGAATTCACGATGCCGCGTGGTCCGATTTTATACGGACCTTTCCAGCTTCCAAGTCCGAACGGATAGGACAGCAAAAAAATCCACGAGGACACGGAATCACGTGAATGATACGACATAATTGACAGAATCGGCATTTTTGACACACTCAAGCGTCAGTAAATTCTAAGGAAAACGGAAAAAAAAGGATTTCAGCCAAACGGCCTCAAAAGAAAATTATTGGAAATGTCCCAATTCGCGTCAAAGCGTCTTAGACTTTCGTGGCGTTCTTGGCGCGCAATCCGCGGTCGGACGTCTCGACGTCGTATTCGACGGTGTCACCGATGGCAAACGAAGTGCCGCCGACGATGGCCGAGGAGTGCACGTAGACGTCTTTGCCGTCGTCGCCGGAGATGAAGCCGAAGCCGCGCTCATTGTTGAACATCTTTACTTTTCCTTTCATACCAATCACCTAATTTCAGAAGGACGTTTAGGGCATCATTCTGTCATTAAATATTGGGCAATACGGGTCTATTAGGGTTGGTTTTGGGTCAAAAACCGACAAAATGGGCAAAAAAAACCAGATGTCATCCCTCGGGGCGACTATTGGCAAAAACAGATCGGCAAACCATCCGCTTATTTTAACAGCCGCAAACCCCAAGGTTAAACCATGCGAAGCGTCGACGACCGGAACATCCTGGACTCCTTTTGTACCCGATTTTGCCACGTCTTGGAAAAACATGCGGCCTACATCGTGGTCTCCGGATTTGTCGCCATTTCATCGGGCCGCTCCCGTGGAACGGAAGACATCGACGTCATTATGGAGCGGGTACCGAAGGAAAAATTTGAGAAAATCCATGCGGATTTGGAAAAGGCCGGGTTTGAGTGTATCCAGGGGCCTAACGCCGCAGATTTGTACAATCTTTACCTCAACGATAACCTCAGCATCCGCTATATCCTCAAAGGACACCTCTTGCCGGAAATGGAATTAAAACTCGCCAAAGACCTTTTGGATGAAGGACAAATCAAGAACCGCATCAAACTGCCGCTGACCGGCTTGGACGTCTGGTTCAGCTCCATCAACACCAATATCGCGTTCAAGGAAGAGCTGCTCAAATCGGACAAAGATATGGAAGATGCCCGCCATTTGCGTAACGTCTATGCGGAACAAGTGGACGAAAATGAGATTAACCGGATCAAAGAACTCATCCATAAGTGGCGATTATGACGGACGCACAACGCTTGGAACAAATCGACCGCTGGGCGCACTACATCCGCACCAGCAACGGCGCCTGGAAAAAAGACCACACCGCATTTCTGGACGCCCAATTCCAAAAAGCCAACGCCTTTTACGAGCGCCTCGCCAAAACCCCCGGAGGCAAGGATAAAATCATACGCATCTTCGGCATCAAGAACCTGGATGCGGTGCCGTTTTTGAAATGAGACGTGAAAAATAAAGAAACCGGGATGCTAAAAAAAATCAAGTCCACTGCCCCAACGTGCCCTGCTTCTCATCCGCGTTCTTGAACGCCCGCTCCAACGTGGCCGAAACGCGGTCCAAGGAGAAATCGTTTTCATCCACCATGATTTTTTTCACGGCCGCGATGTCCACCGGCTTACGCTTGAGGTCGGCGCGGGTCACGGACGCGTATTTGGGCCGGAGGAAAAGGTCTTCCAAGGCGGCGAAGTCCACCGGATTGGGCATGGACGAATCGGAAATGGCCGAACGGAGGGGCGGGTCTTGGTTTTCAGCATCATCTTCATCCACTAGTTTGTCCGAGTCACCGGAATCGGCATCGTCATCGGTTTTTTTTTTTACTGCTCGTTTGGCGCCGTTTTCCTTGCTTTTTTCGTTTTCCTTTTCCGCCGCCTTCTTCCGCATCGCCTCAAGCTTGTCGTTGATGTCGTCCGTGCTTTTGGCACCCTGCACTAATTTGAGCGCCTTTTTCGGGCCGATGCCCAGGACGCCTTCGTTGAAATCGGTGCCGATGAGGATGCCGGCCCACACGAGTTGCTCATGCGTCAGCGACAGCGTGGATAAATTTTCTTGGAGGTCGTAGAATTCGGGTTGGACCGTGACATACATGTTGCGTTGCGGCAGTTTGCGGCGGCCGGAAAAGGTGAGGTTGCGCACCAATTTGGGCGCGCCGAACAACAATGCATCGAAATCCTGCGAAGCGGCGGCATCCACCACCCCCGCTTTGGCCATCAAACTGCATTGGGCTTCGCCTTCGGACGGCGCTTGCACCCAGGGCAAACCCATGGCGTCCAGCAATTTTTGGCCGTCTTGGACCATGGAGCGCGACAAGCGGGCGGTCCGTTGCGCTAAACGGGCGGCTTCCTCAAGACGGCCTTCCTCGCGGGCTTTGCGCATCAGCTCTTCTGCTTCCACTTTGGCGGCCACGCGCTCGGCAATGGTCTTGGCTTTCAAAGGTGAGGGCTCGCCATCGAAGACGTAGATCGGAATGACGTTTTTTTCCAGAAGCGAGCAGGTGCGGTAAAAAAGGCCCGATAGGTGCGAGGTGATTTCCCGTTTGGAATTCAGAAGGGGCGTGCCGTCGGGTTGGCGGATGATGGTCAAGAACTGGTACAGCACGTTGTAGGCATCCACCGCATAGGTTCCAGAAAGCTCATCCAGCGTGCGCTCGTGCTTGACCAAAATCGGCTTCAAGTTCACGCCCACAACAAAGACCCGATTTCAATAAGGGTTCATGAAAGTTTAAACCATTTGCAAGCACCGCCATCACCTCAAAAAAAACCAGAGAGCGCAAGCCGTTGGAAAAAACGGGCTCCGATTTTTTGTAACTACCGGCCTCGACGTGTGGATTTATAGCGTTTCGCCCCCACAACCCTCTCTTCATGGAAGCCTGCCAGATTTGTGGAAAAGAAGCCGTCGGCGAAGGGTACGTCGAAGGTGCTAAAGTTCCGCTTTGTCACACCTGCGCCCAATACGGCAACCGCTTGCAATTGTACCAACAATTCCAGCCGCCAAAACCCGCACCGAAGGTCCACCTTAAGGACGAACAACATTTTATTGAAAATGCGGGTAGCACCATCAAGTCCGCCCGCGAACTAAAAGGCTGGGACCGCACCCAATTGGGAAAACGCCTGTTCATCTCGGAAACGGACATCCGTGCCTTTGAAGACGACCGACGCTTTCCCACCCCCGCGCAGGTGGAAAAACTGGAGCACGAATTGGGCATCAAATTGGTCGTGACGGACAAACCGGAAGAGCGGGACAAAGGGGGCAACGAAAAAACCCAACCACGCGAAGGCACGCCAGGACGGACACCGGGACCTCGGAAACCCGAGGAGTTCACCTTGGGCGACATCGTGACGATCAAGAAAAAATAACGGAACAACCCCCGTAACGCCCTATTTGAAACTCTTACCGCCAACTGGAGCCATACCGGACGGTACAATGGATTTAAAGCAAACCGTTCATTCTTGTGGCCATGGATATACCCGGATTGTGGAGGACGCGAAACCAACACAAAGGCGGCGTACCGCTGGATTGGATCCTGAAAAAAAAGACCAAAGCGGAAATTCAACCCACCGTGCGAATCAAACTGCACGACCTATTAGGCATGGCCAAGTACAACCAACCCAGGTTTGCCGGATACATCCAGTCAATCGCCGAAGCCGTCGACCAAAAAACCGACGCACCCCCCGCCGAACATGGCCGGCGTCCGGATTTTCTAAAGCATGAAGTGCGCGAATTGGCCGAGCAGCAATTCACCCCGGCACGGGCGGTGGGAGAACTGGTGTCCAACGCCGTCGACGCCGTGCGATCCGACCCCAAATCAAAAAAAATAATCGACGTCACCATCCGCAAAGGCCTGATCCGGGTTTCCGATGACGGGGCCGGCATGGACCTCAACACGGTATTGCACACCCTGTCGGTTCCCTTCCAAAGCACCACGGCGCAGCAAGGGGGAATCGGCCGCTTCGGCGTAGGGTTCTTATCCAATTTTTCATTCCTTCACGAAGGCCACGCTCGGTCCCTGCAAGTGCTGACACGAAAAGACGGGGAACCGGCCCATTCAGCAACCTATGAAAAATCCAACGCGTCGGGCCCCAGCGAATACACCGTCGGCATCCAACGCGCGGAAAAAACGGGAAGAGGGACGCAGGCGTCCATCTACGGCGTGAACAACCGGCCGTTGCTCGGAGAGGTAAAGGACAACGTGGCGGACATGTTCCGCGACGTTCAAGACGTCCGAATCCGGCTCAACGGCCGCGTAATAAACGCAAGAAAAAAAAGCAAAACCGAACGGCAATACACGCTTTCATACGAGGGCCAGCCCATCACGGTGCGAATCGATTACGCGGCAAAAGGCGGCCAAACCCGCCTCACTCAAGGCGGCGTAGGAATCGAAAGCCATAACCGCGAGCGCGGAGGCCGGTTGGTCATTGACTTACCCACGTCATTCATGGTCGGGGAAGGCCGACGCGGATTTGTCATGAACGCGGCATACGTCAAGGCGTTGGGGCTTGTGTTTCCCAAGCTACTGGACTACGTGAAAACAATGCAACCCAATATACCGTTCTTTCACCGGAAACGGTTTGAAACGTTTATCAATGAAACCGTTTTTGCGACGAGCAACCACGTGAACAACGTCATCCACCCATTTGACGCCTTCGCACGGACCGCGCCAAAAGAAGACCTCCTAAAAATCCACGACAAATGGCTCCCGGGACTGCTCAACAAGGAAAAGCCAATGGTTCACGATGGTTACGACCCAAATGGCATCCAACATTTCATGGGCCAGGATGCCAACGTGTTGAACCGGCGCGATTTGCTCCGTTCCGGCCACTACCAACACAATCCGGCCGTGATGGATGCCGAACAATTTCTCACGAAAAGGACGGTCGAAAGCCGCCAACTGACACCGGATGAAATGAGTAGATGGGGCATGCGGTTCAAGGAATCCCCCCTGGTGCATTTCGTTGAATTGAGTCCGGACAATGCGGTGCCGATGTACCGGGGCCAAATCGGGAATTTCCAGGAAGGGTTCCACTCCGTTTTTTACATCAACCGGAACCATGCGCTATTTTCATCGGGTGCCACAAGCAAAGAGGCCATTCTGCGGCAGTATGGAAGGGGATTGTGATGAGGGAAACGCCATTTCGGACCGCACGGCGCGCCATTGAAATCCCCATCCGCCACTTTGCCTATTTTTATGCCAACGAAGACCCGCAGCCCATGCGCGACTTGGCGGCCGCCATCGAAAACGGAGATGCGGAAAAAACGAGGGAGTTGTTGTCGGAAAGCCAGAGGAACTTAAACCAGCAGATTACGGAAAAGCAGCTGCGTCAAGCGACGCAGATGCAGCACTCCCAGCGGGCGCGGGCGGTGCAGGAACTGGTCCAAAACTCGATGGATGCGTACGGGCCCGAAGGCGGGTCCATGCAGTACCGCCAATATGAAGACCCAAAGCGCGGCCGCGTGTTCGAATTCAAAGACCAAGCCGGTGGCTTAAGCGCTGAGGATTTCATCGGGCTTTTGATGACAGTAGGTGCAAGCCAAAAGAAAGGAAACGCCGTCGGCGGTCACGGACAAGGATTCAAGGCCATGCTCGGTGTGGGAAATGTGTTGCACGCGACCAGCCGCAACCTCCACGGGGAACTGGTCCAAAAGGGTCACGAATATGTAGCCCGCTTCAACAAAAACGAGCACTACGTTCCGGGATTGGACGTGATGGCCGAAGGCATCGACGGCCAACTGGACTTCCACCAGGCATTGACCGGTTTTTGCAGCCATGTGGAACCGCACTTTCCAATCATGCACCAAACGGACACCCCGGACGGCATGGTGGAAAAACAAATCAACCAAGTCCAACGCGCCGGCAATCCAAATTTCGCGCACATCGGCAACGTGGGCGGTATCCGCGTCTACGCCGAACCGACCGTTTCTGAAAGCAATCACACGACGTGGTTGCAAAAAGGAATGCTCATCAACCGGATGTATGAAAACCAACCGCTCAACATCTACCTGGACATGCCGGGCGGGTCCAAATATTTGCTAGAACGGGGCCGCGACGTGGTGCCGGAATCCATCGAAAAAAGCGCACGGAAACAACTCAAACCGATGATACGCCGATACGCGCAACGCCTGTTGGAAAAAGAACACCTTACGCCGGCGGAAATATCATTCCTTCGCCGCGCGAGCCCCATGGGACAAAAAATCCTCAAATTTGCCGCGGCCACCGCCGGATTGGCCGCCGCAGGCTATGCAGCAAGCTGGCTCAGCCTGGCCAGCGGGGCCGAAACCAAACTGGGCGGCTTGCAAATCGATGGCGCACAGGCGCCACCCCTTCCACACGCCGAAATGGACGCGCCAGAGGTGCCGGAAAAACCGCTGGAATTTCCGACGACGGAGGAAGGCAGGCGTGGATTAGCAATGGGAAGCCTCATCACAGGTTTAGGTGCAGGCCCGCTGTACCAGTATCTCGTGTCACGGCAGGAACAGGGTAAAAGCAACACGTTTCCCATCTTGGTCCGCGACGCCGTGGCCGCGCTATGGACGAAATACCGAGGAGACGTGCCGTTTTTGATTCGCAGGATGCCCATCCTTCCCGCAATAGAGGCCAAAAAGGCCAAATCAGTGAAAAGAAAATCAGCATGGTTCATGCGCAACGGGCCTACCACCGCGGAACGCTGACATTTTTTTCCAACCCCGAACAGATGGACCAGATGACGCAGCTGGATGGAACGTTCATGCATGCGGATTTCAAGGAGGCGGCCGGCATCACGGAACGGCAAAATCAGCGAGCACAAACGGGGTGGAACCCGTTCAAAATCAGCATGGCCAAAACCGAACAGGGCCTGGCCCACTTTGGCGCAAAACGGGGACGCACCGATGGAAAATCGCGGCTGGTCCGGCTAGTCCAATTAATGGGAAGTCACATCCAAAACATAGCACGCCGACCCGGCATCCAATTCACGCGAAACGGACCTGACGACCGGATAACGCATACCAAGAACGTCGTCGTCAACCTTGACCACCCCAATATTGCGGCCATGGTCAGGCGACTGGGAGCCGGCCAAATTGAGGACGAACACTTGGTGGGCCTTGCCGCACAAGTAGTCAACGCCGCGGTTGAGAGCAACCAACCGGGGGCGGAACAGAGCAGTCGTGACTTGAAAACCCAAATCAAAAGCCAATTATTCCTCCGTTTTCCAGACATTGAAAAGCAGATAATACGGGCCGGCATTCAAGTGGTCAGAAGGAAAACCCCATGAAACTTTTCGGTCGAAAAAACGGACGAACGCTTCGGCAAACCCTTGCCCAGACGCGGGGAGTCCAGGCCATCCGCAAAACCGCGGCCGGCCTGGTGACGCTGGTACGCAATACTGGCAAACCGGCGGCACGGAGTGCCGCATTGGTGGGCGCGTCGGCGGCGGCCACGATGTTGGGAACCGTCGTGCATGAAACGGGCCACGCCATCGCAAGCAAAATGGTCGGTGCAAGCGTACACGGAATCATCCTGCCCAAATATTACGGCGGCGGATTGCTTGCGCACTATTTCCCAAGCCTATATTTCACCCCCGAAACCATGAACACCATTCCGAATGCCGGATACAGCCAGGTCAGCCACCTGCAAAGCGCGTTCATTTCCGGTGCACCGAACGTGGCCATGATGGCCATTGGCGCGACCATGATGAGTGCCAGCTTGCGTTCGGCCCAAGGACGGGCTGAACGTGTGCCGCTGGCGACGTTTATCGGCCGGAACCGGAAAAGCAAAAAATGGCATCCGTTGATACAACACGCCCACGAGCACATCCAAGCGCACGCCTTCGCCGGAATGCCGGCCTCGCCGGTCGGATTCGCCGGGGCGTCTATTGGAGGAAAATGGAACCAACAGTACACAATGCGGGTGGGCCGGAAATTGAGACCGGCGTTGTTTGCCGCCGGACTGACGCTTATGCTCAACCACGTCAAGTACGGAATGGCCAACATTCCGGGGGGCGATTTCAACCAAGTCGGCGCGCACGCGATGGCCTGGCTGAACGAAAAAATCCCCGCGTGGGGATACCATCCGGATTGGGCGCACGCCGTCGGCGCGGCAACCGTTTTTGGCACCGCGTATGCCCTATACAAGCTTCCGTCATATGCCGCGGTGGCATTCAAACGAATCGGCCAAATCATCCGCCAAAACCGCCATAACGCATATTCCAATCGGGCCGCAAACGCCGGAACCCATTTTGAAAACGTGGCCCGCAATGGCCAGACGCGGTTTTCGCTGATGGACGCCTTGAAAAAAAGAAGGAAATAAGGATAGACAAACCCCCACCGGACCGCCGGAAAAAACCAAACCTTTTTCTTTGATAAAACGCCTAACGGATGCATGCAACCTAACCCCGGAAAGGGCGTATTGCGCGGATTTTATTCATGGCGAGCCGAACCTTAACGAAAAACAAACCAAAAACGAAAAGCGGACGCCAAACCCACGGCGGAACCAATACGTTATTCCATACTGCATTCGCCGCCGTTGTGCAACTGGCCCTAATGCTTGCCGTCTTCTTGACGCCCACTTCCAGCGAGGCGAAAATGGCAACCTTGGGGCTCGTCGTATTCCAAGCGTTGATTTTTGCGTTGCAAAAGGACCGACGTTCGGCATTTGTGCTGACGTCCGTTTTCTTCTCCGGCATTCTGCTGTTTTTTTTCATCATCTACGCAAATATCGACTCCACCGCCCGGATTGTGGCGGCCTTGGCCGTTTTAATGCTCACGGGCTTTTCAGTGCACAAAATCACCGGGATCGAATCATTTTACGGCTTTTTGATGGTCCGCTCTTTGGCGGGCTTTGATTTGATGAAGTCCGTTGCAACCCATCACCCCCGCTTTTCCACGGAAGCCGCGGATTTCGGCGCTTCCATGACCTTCGGCATCCCGTGGGCCTACAAGACGTATGGCAGCCGAAAAGCGATGGGCCACCTGGTCGTATTGCTGTTGTTAATGGGCGTTTTTTTGGGCGCCAACTTGTTGTCCTCGCTGTCCGGCGTGATGCAAAACGGCGAAATCATTTTCGCGCTGGTCGGCGTGCTGGCCGGATTCATAGGCTTAGGCGTGTTGGGCATGGCGGTACATGCATTCACCATCCTGACGGTGCCGAACACCCCGGCGGGCGTGCGATTGTTGATTCCTTTCGTGACCGTTCCAGGCGAGGCGCTCTTTGCCATTGCCGTGATTGCCATCGTGCACGAAACGGCCCACGGCGTGCTGTGTTACGTGGAAAAATTGAAGTTGAAGTCATCAGGCGTGCTGTTGTTCGGCTTTTTGCCCGTTGGCGCCTTTGTCGAACCGGATGAGGAAAAACTGGATGCCATGTCCTTGCCCGCCAAACGCCGCATCCTGGTTGCCGGAAGCGCGTCCAATACGTTGTTCTTTTTGGTATTTTTAGCCCTGAGCGTGCCCCTTGCGCTCATCCTGCCCGGTATGGTGGCTGGCGTTTCAGTGCAATCGGTTCCAGCCAACTCCACGGCATTTGGTTTTCTTCAAGCAGGTGCAATACTTGCCTCGATAAACGGCCAGACCGTCAACAACACCAAGGATTTGTTCGCCGCCAACCTTTCCAATAACGCGGATGCAATATTCCTGCAGGACGGCAAGACCATCCGACGCAACCTGATGGAAGTCGTTGTGCAAAACGTGGACAAAGACCACCCCGCATCGGGCGTCTTGTTGCCGGATGAGCGCATCGTGGCCGTGGAAGGCATTTCAATCAAGGTGCCATCCGACATTTCCGAAGCAATCCGGGACAAAAAAGCCGGAGAATCCGTCCGAATCCAAACCCAGACTGCCAACAAAACGATTTTGCTTGGCTCCGATGGAAAACTGGGCATCCAAATCGCGCTTTCCTCCATTGCCGAATTGAACAACCAACCCAAAGCGGGACAGGAGCAAGCCTATGCCGTATTGTCATTTGTCTTGGTGATTTTCAGCTGGACCTTTTTATTGAACATCCTGATTGGAATCGTCAACCTCCTGCCGCTTTTCATCACGGACGGCCAGAAGATGATTTACTACGAATTGGTGCCCAGATTCGGAAAAGACAAAGCGGCCAAGCTCTCGACGGCGGCCGGAATCGGGATGCTTTTGTTGGTGCTACTGAACGCCTTGCCGTACTTTTTGGGCAAAGGATGAATCCTGGGAACAGATTCGAAAAATAAACCAAACACTAACCATTGGATGCGGCCCATGTTGGAACCCAATAAGACAAATCGGCCAACCCACATTGCCATCTACCACCTACAGAATGGTAATTCCCACCAGTTCCAAATCCGGTTGGGGCACGAGGGGAAATTTAAAGACCGGCATCCATCCACCATGAGCCGCCCTGATTTTGCATTGGACCGGATTCACGTGGAGCCTATCCCCGAAGAAATAATGAACCTAGTCTCGGATTGGTTGGATGCCCATGGGCCATTCAAATACAAAGAGGACGCGCAGGACCCTCACCATCGCTACATGGGTTCATTGGGATTCACCGTTGAAAACGAAAAAGCGACCACGGCATTTAAGTTCCCAAAGTCATCCAGCGAGGATGCACACGCCATCATACTAAGGAATGGCGCACCCCGTTGGGGCTCCCATCTGGAAGCGTTGTGCGTAAAGCATTTGGAAGATAAAGGCGTGAGGTTCATTTCCAGCGGTAATCATCCATCGGAAGATGTAATCCAGGTCCTGGAAAAAGCCGGATTGTCCGCGTACAAGGATTTTCAAATAAAGGAATGGTACGAAAAACTGGAAGCGTTCTATCAGAACCGACGCACCCGATAAAAAGGTTAACGTTGGCAAAAAATGACCTTACTTTTTCTTCAACTTCTCATCCAACAATTCCTTGACCTGGTCCAAGGTGGCATATTCCAGCGGATTGATGGAATCCAGCACGTACTTGAGCTCTTCCACCTGGACTTTGAGCTCCTTTAAGTCGTCCTTCAAGGCCTTGACGTCGGCTTCAAGGGGTGCCAGGTTGACGGCCGCACCCGCGGGTGCGCTGGATGACGCGGGCCGCTCGGCAACAACTGAAGGACCTCGTTTGACTACGTCCTTGAGCGCCAATAGGGTGCGTCCGGCGATTTCCTGGTTGGACTCCAACGTCTTCAAACGCTCGACCACGAGATTGATTTTGGAATCCTGGGTGCGCAATTGGTTGCGGATGTCCTCCGCGGGATTGGCTTTTACGACCATGGGTTTAGGAACCTCAATTTACTGGAACGACACCATTGAACAAATCGGCATTCGGACGTTCAAGGATTTGCTATACCGGGAGTTTTTAATGCGGGCGGATTCTTAAATGCGTAGGGAGAGTTTAACGCACCATGGAAGCCTGGTTACTGGACGTCAGCTACGTCCACTCAAAAAAAGCCATCCGACTGTTGCTGAAAGCCAACGGTAAGTCCATCCGAGCCTACCACAAGCACGAGCCGTATTTCTACCTCAAGCCCAAAGACGAAGTCCGAACCGATGCGCCTAAAGAAAATGCCGACGGATTTGCCAGCACCATTGAACAACTCAAAAAAATCCAAACCTTTGACGGCGAGAAAAACTACAACCTGGAACGCATCGAGCCCGTCGAAAGGTTATTGGAGGGCAAAAAAACCCAGGTTTTGAAATTGGTGGTAGCACACCCCGGGTTGGTGCCCAAATTCCAGGACCTTGTGCGGCAGTATGGCGAAACGTACGAATTCAACATCCTTTTCACGCGCCGGTATCTGATTGACAATCAGCTTACACCATCCAGTCCGGTCGAGGTGGAGTTTGAAGACAAAAACGGCTTGCGTTGGGTGACATCCATCCGCACCATCCCTTCCGAAGAAATCCCGCCGGCTAACGTTCTTGCCTTTGACATCGAAACATACAACCCATCGGGCATGCCGGAGGCCAAGCGTGACCCGATGCTGATGCTGTCCTACGCCGATGCACATTCGTCCAACGTCATTACCTACGCCAAGCCGGCCCGGACCGAACGTTTTGTGCAAAACGTGGCCTCGGAAAAAGAGGTGCTGGAGCGCTTTGCCCAAGTCTTGCGCGAAAAACACACCGACGTTCTATGCACCTACAACGGCGACGTATTCGACGTGCCGTACATCTCGGAGCGCGCCTTCCAGACCCGTGCCACCACCCACTTCGGCCGCGACCACGCACCGGCCAAGACCAAACGACTGGGCTTGCGTAATGTGACCAGCCTCGGCGGCCGCATCCATTTCGACGTGTACAACACCGTCTTTTTCCTCAACTACATCGGCGCGACCAAATTGCAACGCATGACGCAACTGGCCGCGTACGAAGGCCTGTTGGGCAAAACCAAGGTCGATTTTCCAAAGGACCAAATCGTACCCGCGTGGGACAACGGGGGCCAACTGCTTACCGATTTGATCGAGTACAGCCGCCAGGACGCCGTAGCCGCTTACGAATTGGCCCAGTATTGTCTTCCGCTTTTTTACGCATTGGGCAAGGTCACCGGCACAACCCTGTTTGACGCCAGCCGTTTCTCGTCCGGCCAACTCGTAGAAGCACTTCTTCTGAAAAAAGCGTTTGACCGCGGCGAAATCGTGCCGAATAAGCCGACGGCCGAGGAAGTGGCGGCCCGCACCGCAGAACCTATCCAAGGCGCCTACGTCAAATTACCGCAGGCCGGCGTGTACGAAAACATGGCGGTATACGACTTCAAAAGCCTATACCCATCTATCATCATCTCGCACAACATCGACCCATCCACGTTGGATTGCGAGTGTTGCCGTGGCGATGGCGAGGCGCACGTCTCGCCTATGGGCCATCGTTTTTGCAAAAAACGGCTCGGATTGATTCCCGCCATGCTGCAGGAAGTGCTGACCACGCGCTTTGCCATCCAAAAGCAGATGAAGGCGTTGGACAAGGATTCCGCGGAATACAAGCAATTGTACGGCAAGCAATGGGCCTTGAAGATTTTAGCCAATTCGACCTATGGCGTATTGTTGTATCCGCGTTTCCGCTGGTTCCGCCGGGAATGCGGCGAAAGCGTCACGGCGTACGGTCGCCAATACATCCAGGACACCATTGCCAAAGCCGAAAAAGACGGCTTCAACGTATTATATGCTGATACGGATTCCGTTTTTTTCCAGTATGGGAACAAATCAAAACAGGACGTGCTGAATTTCGCCAAAAATGTCAACGCCGCCCTGCCCGAATCCATGCAATTGGAATTGGAGGATTTCTACCCCCGCGGCATCTTCGTTTCCAAAAAGCAGGAAGAAACCGGAGCCAAGAAAAAATACGCCCTGATTAACGAGGAAGGAAAAATCAAGATCCGTGGATTCGAGCTCGTCCGACGGGATTGGAGCAAAGTAGCCCGCAACACCCAACGCTCGGTTCTGGAAATTTTGCTCAAAGAAGGCGACGTCAAAAAGGCCGCGGAATTGGTGCGCACCGTGGTCAATGAACTAAAATCCGGCAAGACGCCGATGGAAGATTGCGTCATCTACACCCAGCTCAAAAAGAAGGTGGCCAATTACGAAATCAAAAGCCCGGAAGTGGGCGCGGTGATCCACGCGCGCAAGAACGGGGTGAACGTGCCGGAAGGCGCCACGGTGGCGTACGTCATCACCACGGACGGCGGGGGCGGGGCCTCTGAGGCCATCACCGAAAAGGCCCGCATACTGGAATTGGCGAAGAATTACGACCCGGAATATTACATCAATAACCAGGTGTTGCCCGCCGTACTCAAGATTCTCGGAAGCCTAGGATACGACAAAGATTCAATCAAAATAAAGGGAACACAGAAAGGACTGGGGGAGTGGTAAAAAGAGCAAAGAAAACAATGCAAAGCTATCATCGGGCATGAAAACGGACCGTCCGAGACAGGTTTGCCTGAACCATACCTCTTCCTTCAATACGACACGTATTTAGAGGCCGAAAACGTAAGTCGATACGATGAAAACTCCCGTCCAAAGCCGCCCGAACCCGGGCCGCGTTTTGTGCCTCGTTTTGCTCCTGGCCACCTTAACGCAGGCGGTGACGATATGGACCGGGACGCCCCGAATTGTCAGCGGCATGACCTGCGGCGCAAACGAAATCGCCTGCGGCTTCTGGGGACAACAACCGATTGGAAGCGGCACGGGCATCGCATGTTGCACGCTGGCACCCGGAATCACGCTGGGCACCAGCCGCACCGCCACATACAACACCTACGGTTGCGAAACCAACGAAGTGCTGACCGCCGGCCAGTTTGGCAACACCATGACCTGCGCCACGACAAATCCTGCCTTGATCCTCACCTCCACCAACGCAGGTCCGTTCAACATGGCCCAAGTCAGCGACCCGAACGTTGGAAAGGCCAACGTCGCAACCTGCAACACCGACGCCGGATTGGACTTCGTGCTGTACCCCAGCGGCGGAACCGGGTGGTATGGTTTTTGCGCCACCGCCGAATACACGCCCTGCGCCGGCACGACGGCATCCTGTGGCGCGCCCGGCAGCTGCATAGCCTGCACCGCGCCGGCGCCTGTTTTGGGAAGCAACTATTGCAGCGGCAACAGCATCTACCAGACCCGCACCGTTTTTGCGCCGATTTGCAGTGGCAACACCTGTTCCGGAGCTGGGTCCAGAAGTGACGTCTTTATCCAGACATGTGCAAACGGATGCCTCAACGGCGCCTGCACGGCGGCCACTCCGACGCCCACGCCCATACCTACTCCGACCGGAACTCCAACACCCACGCCCATTCCGACTCCCGCTCCCCAAGCTTGCTCCATCACCACAACCTCCACCTGCCAGCACACCGTACCCGGAACCACCCAGACCACCGCCGGAAGTTGTTCCGCTACCTACACATCCACACCCGGAAGTGCCCTCCGTTGCTACGTCGGAATGGCTTGCTACACGTCCACTTGGACGACTCGGACGGCAACATCGTGCACCACCCAATGCCCCAGCGGGTACTCGCTTACCGCAAATCCGTGCACCATTCAAGCAGCACTACCGGACGACGGCAGCGGCAGCACGGTATGTACGTCATCCGCCCAATGTACGGATGGATGGGGCATTGTTTGTCCCGGCCCCACGCCCCCGACATGTACGGGAACCACTGCCGGGACCACCACGACCTACACCAGCACGTCCGGATGCAACGCCGGGGATACCGTGGTTTCCACCACCCAAACCCAAACCGGATGCGCCCCAAAATGCAACGGCAATGCAAGTTTTACCGCTGCCGGCACGTGCATCAACCTAGATACCAACGGGTACGGGGTTTGCCAATACCCGACGGCCCAGATTTGTCCGATTACGCCAGGCACGAACCCAAACCCGACACCAACGGTAACTCCTTTGCCGACGCCATCCCCAACCCCCGGATTGTTCTTCACCAATTACAGCTGTACGTGGTCACCCCAAGGCATGAGTAGCCTCACATGGTACAGCCATGCATGGACAGCGCCCGATTGCACCGGCAGTCCGGGTTTACCCAAAGACCAAACCACTTGCGTGATGGGTGTACGGAGTACGGGTGAAGGTAGCGGGAACGCCTATAACTTCGTACTGGACAAAAACCAAGCCCAACTGTACTCTGGAAATTACGAAGTCCAGGGCACGGTCGTAGCCGACTATCTTTGCACGAACAATACCCTGGCAGAGCTTACGCAAAATGGCCTCAGCAAATACACCTGCTCGTGGTCACCCCAAGGCATGTCCAGCCTCACCTGGTACAACCACCCCTGGACCACCACCGACTGCACCGGAAACACAGGACTACCCAAAGACCATCCCTATTGCTATACAGCAGTCCGCAGTACGGGAGAAGGCAGCGGCCGGGTCCACAATTTCGTGGCCGATAAAAACCAAGCGCAACTGTACGCCGGCAACGGAGAAACCCAAGGCACCATCGTCGCCGACTTTCTTTGCTCAGACAACCCATTGCCTACGCCCAATTTTCCCTATAAATACCACACGTGCTCCTGGTCACCCCAAGGCATGTCCAGCCTCACCTGGTACAACCACCCCTGGACCACCACCGACTGCACCGGAAACACAGGACTACCCAAAGACAATGCCGCATGTGTCGCAAGCGTCCGCAGCACCGGCGAAGGCAGCGGAAACGCCTATAACTTCGTACTGGACAAAAACCAAGCCAATCTCTACTCTGGAAATTACGAAATCCAAGGCACCATCATCGCCGACTACCTATGTAACGTTCCAGCACCCACACCAACTCCAACCGCAACTCCCACGTCATCCCCAACCGCCACGGCTTCCTTGACCAACTGCGTCGAATTCACGGCTAACGCTAACAGTCTGACCAGTTGTCCGGCCGGAAAAGTGGCCGTCAACGTCAGCGACAAATACTCACCGTTTTCCATATTCGAGACGTTCAAGTGTTGCAGCCTGACGTATGGCAACAACCCGGTCGACGTGTCCACGACCGCATGTACCGAACAACCATTTGGCCAAGGATCCACCCAGTACTGCCCAAGCAACACCGTCATGACGGGCATCCGGTTCAACAGCGTGCCCCGGGTCTCCGGCATGCAATGTTGTCCTCTTTCCAGCCAAGGAATTCCCCTGAATCGAACCAAACCTGGAACATCAATTTTATATGGCCCCGTAAGTTCGGTCGAATGCCCAACCAACCAGGTATTGTACGGCATGGCCGACACAGTGGGAAGTCCGACCGGTGGGGACGGAGCGGTGGACCAATTGTTCTGCCAAACCGTTACGGGCTCTACGCCATCACCAACGGCTACTCCACAACCCAGTCCAAATACGCAGGGCGTATCTTCATCCTTTGGAATCTACCCTAAAAGCCGCTGGATGGGCCAAACCGGCTCCAACGTACCCAACCTGCCGTTGTACCGGTTTTTCATCACACCCGTCTCAAGTCCGGTGTTTCACATGCTGTCCAACCAGTCCCAATACGCCTACCCCGGGGCTCAAGTCCTGCCGGAAGGTCCCATGGGAGTCGCCTATTCGGCACAGGCGCCCGGGTCCGTACCGTTGTACCTATGTTATTCGAACTCCAACGGCCCGTACCCGACCACGGACGGCACCTGCTCGAAAAGCGCCTCCAGCAAAAAGGAATCATTGGGATTCGTCTTTCCGAACGCCCAAGCAGGGTTGATCCCGTTGTACCTTTGCCGACGGACCGCAGACAATGATTTTTCGTATTATGCCACGCCGCGTTCAGACTGCGAAAAATATACCGCGACGTTCGAAGGCACTATCGCCTACGTCGGCTCCGCTTCCGCCACGATCACACCCTCGCCCACCCCGGATTCAACACAATATACGGGCACACAGATTTGCCAGCACGATTCCAAAAACTGCCTTTTTTCCGCCCTTTGGCAATCCGGCAACTTTGTCAACAACTTGGCCGAGTGTACGGATCCATACGCCGGCAATACGGCTGCACCCAACACCAAGACCTACTGGCAGGTGGCCGGCACGCCGTTGACCCCCAACGTGCCTGAAAATTGCCAAAACGGCTACAACCAAGGATATTCATGCGCCAACGCAGTATGCGGCGGCAACCAAACCCAAAGCGGATTCTACCCAAAGACGCGGTGGATGACCATTGCGCCAACTCCAACGCCTGTGCCCCAGCCGGACCGCTTGCTCTACCGTTGCTGGCACCAGACAACGACATACACGTTGGACCATTACTTATCCACCGAATCCGGACCAACATGCGAAAACCCGAACCTCGGACACTCGGACGGGCCCTTCGGTTACGTTTATTCAACCCAAAAACCCGGAACCAGCCCCCTATACCGATGCAACACCCCGGGAGGACACATCGAATCAACCCGCGCGGATTGCGAAAATGCAGGATACTCCGAAGGAGTCCTCGGATACGTCCCTCTTGCTGCAACTGCTGGATTTTCCCAAATCTATCGCTGCCATGGACAAACCTACAACGGATATACCGACCGCATTTCAACTCTGGATCCCAACTGTGAAACGAACTATGCGCTGGACGGGCCGCTGGCATTCGTAAACCCCCCAGGCACTAACGTACCCAGTCCCACCACGCAAACCCAGACCCAGACATATACCGGCGCCCAAATCTGCGCACACGAGAACAAGCAATGCCTGTTCACCAAGTGGATCCAATCCGGGACGTACACCAATATCATTTCCGACTGCACCACGCCTGTGGACGCACAGTCCACCGGTCCCAATGCGAATAACTACTGGCAAACAAGCGCAGAGCCGTGCGCCAACGGATACAACCTCGGCAAAAGCTGCGTCCAGGCATTGTGCACGGACGGCCCTGCCGGGGACACGTATCCCAAGACGCGTTGGTTCACCACCGACCAATCGGGCAACCAACTATGCGCCCACGAGAATAAGACGTGTGCATTCGTCTACGCGTTCCAACAAGGCACGTACACCAATAATATCGGAGGATGCGACACCCCACTGCCAGCTACAGGAGGTAACAACGCCGGAAATTATATCCTTCCGTTAACGGAAACCTGTACCAACTCGTACAACCTGGGAAAGGAATGCTTCCGCGCCGTTTGCCAAGACGGGACTCCCGAAACCAACCCGACCCCAACTCCCTCGCCAAGTTTAAACTGCACCCAAGCCGGCGTTTTCGATATCGCGCCAACATCGTCCAACGGGCCGCGTTCAGTAGCCGAGGATCCACAGGGAAATTTCATCTATGTACCCTTCAACTTGCCACCGATTGGGTCATCAGCCGGTTTGTCGAAATATTACACCACTAACTTCTCCCTTGCAGGAACCATTCCGCTATTCGCGTGGCCTGGATGGGGCTTGACCGCCATGGACCCACAAGGAAAATACGGATACGTCGCATCGGTCGGTTACGTGGGGGGTTCATGGTTGGAAAAAGTCAATTTGAACCCTTTTTCCATTGAGAAAAACGTCAGCATGCCGTTCTCCGGACCGAACAGCGCAAACTGGATAAGCACCAATGGGATTGTGGACATGCGTTTGGATTCCCAAGGGCAGAACATATACGCCGTAATGACCGGAGATGCAAACGGCCCAACCGGACTATTTCATTCGGCCATCACCAAAATCAACGCCAGCGACTTAACCATCATAAAAACCGCGACATTTGCGGACACGTTCGGTTTTTCGTTCATCGACGCCCAAGGCCAATACGGATACTTCTCCAAAACCCCGAATTATAACGTCATCAACCCGGATTCCGCCAATTTGATAAAAGTCCAACTCAGCGACTTGACCGTCACCGGCAGGATTACGACCACCAATGCAGGCGCGCCCGGAGTGGCCCTGCGCACCGGATACGGTTCCCCTGAATCCGGAATTACCGATCCACAAGGCACATTCGGATATGTGGCCGTCAGTGACCCGCTCATCAGCCCATCTGAACACATCTTGAAAATCCGGTTAAGCGACTTCACGGTTCAAAACGTGTTGAATTTCACGGATGCCAACGCGAACGGCTGGGGCGGACTGACCACCACGGTAATGGACCCCAACGGCCAATACGTATTCTTTTCATCCCGGAACGGAAACATGCACACGATTCGGCTGAGCGACTTCACCAACGTGGGAACCTACGTCAATGCCAGTTCGAATGATCCGAGAACCAGCATCGGCGAATCGAAAGGCAACTTCATTTACCGGACGTTCTTAATGAGTAGCAAATTGGAAAAACTGGCATGCCCGATCGGATCCATTCAAACCAACCCCATAACACCGCCATCCGCCAACTTCTGCCAAGGGGACGCCATCTACGCCAACAGTACGGCGTACGCGCCGCTTTGTATCCCGCCGGCCGCCATTCCACCTTTAAGCTCAATGGTCGCCGGTTGTCAGCCCCCCGTTGCAACGCTAAAAAGCATGCTTGTCCAAACCTGTCCATTTGGATGCAACCCGGCCAATCCGCCCTATTGCAACGATTGCAGACCCGGAACGAACCAGACGTGCACCCTCAAGGGACAAAACGGCAACCAGGTTTGCGCGAGCAACGGCACATGGGGAAGCTGCATCGTGCCAACTACCAACACGACGTTCTGCCAAAACAACGGGATTTACGTCAACACGACGACGTATTCAACCGTTTGTACGGTTGCCCGGTTGCAGCCGGTCTTTGGTCTGCCACTATTCACGCCGTTGCCCACGACGAATTGCACGCCGATACAGGTGACCGAACCGTTCGAGTATGACGACATTCCCATCGGATCCTACGGGGATAAAATGACGGGCATATACACCGATACGATTCCACCGGTCACAATTGGTGTCTGGAAATCGGGACTGATTGGAAAAGCATTGGTCATAACAGATCAAAACAGGCAAAGCAATATCGCAAGCATAGCCGAGCGGCTGATACGCCCCAGTACCACCGGAACAGTAGAACTGGACGTCCATGCGACCAGCAACGCCAACCGCCTCGCCCTAAACTTGGAATACGAGGGCGGACATTTCATTTCGATTTTCTTCAACGCCAATGGAAAAATCCAACGATGGGACAAAAACGCCGCAGCACCCGCGGGCGCAACCGATCCCACGATTGCCGACTTCAAAAATGGAGCCGGCGGATTTGCCGATTTCCCAGCTCCATTTTCCTATAGCCCAAACCAATGGTACCACTTGAACATCACCTGGTACGGTTCCACGTATGACGTCAGCGTGAACGGTCAAAAACTCACCCCCAGCCCTATTCCATTCATGGATTACAGTTCCGGCCGTATAGCCGTCGGATTTTCATTAATTCATAACGCATACCAGAACGAACCAAACGTGAATTATTCGATTGATAATATCGTATTTCCCGGATGCGCCGGCGGATGCCAAAGCCTAGCCAACAACCAGACTACGCTGATCCAAACTTGCCCCTTTGGATGCAACCCGGCCAATCCACCGTTTTGCAATTCATGCCGGCCTGGCACCAACCAGATCTGCGTGCTGAATGGGCTCAACGGCAGCCAAATCTGCAATGCCAATGGAACGTGGGGCAATTGCACCATCACCCCAAGCACGCTCTGCCGCAAACCGCCCAACTTATCCCGCTTCGGCGGCGCCACGACCAACGTGGCCGGAATCCTGTCCAACCCATCGGCCGAACTTAAAAGCGTGAACAACTTCGCCCTCGAGGCGACCGGTGGGTTCAAATTGTCGTATCGCTCGGCCGTCAACCTCTGCGGCCAGGATTTCGATTCCAACGTCGCATTTGGGCCCGGATTTTTCGCATTGAACGATTCGAATTTGTCGGCAAGCCTGGTTAGTCCGGCACAACCGGTGTCCGTGGTCCTCAATTATCCGACCACCATCAAGCGACCGACGCTGCTTTACGCCACCGGATTCCACCGCACTGCCGCGGAAATCCTGCAGAACGCGCAAGTATGCCCAGCCACCAAGTGCCAAAATGTCGCCTTTGTCAACGGCCGTGCCATCTTTGATGCCGCATCCTTTTCCGACTTCATCGTGAACGACTCGAATCCCACGGTGACTCCGACACCCACACCATGCCCCACCAATTGCCCGAGCCCAACGCCGCCTCCATCCGTCTCACCCACATTTGGCGTTTTCCAAACCAGCGAAATGCAGGCCCGCTGTCCGGGAGGGTTAGTGGTGGATGAAAACATTACAGTCAGCGTATTCTATGTCCCGGGAGGCGTGCCCACGTGCGTCAACCAGGCCATGCAAGTGCAAGTAGTTGGCAATAATTCCCCGCAAACCGTAAAATTCCAAACGTGTGACCCGCTTAACGGCCAGCACGTATTTTTAATCAACACGTCGGCCAGCGGCAACTACCAATTCAGTGCCTCCGCATATGGCATGTCCGCCCAATGCAGCTTCACCGTGGTCGGCCGCGCCCCTACGCCCACGCCGGAATTGCCGGTTTGGCTGGTGTTGGTTGCAGCCGTCGGGGCGTTCGTGGCAGCTCGCCGCGCCGGTAGACGGAAAGTCAAAGAGGCCTAAAATCGAAACCGGAAGCGCAAGAAAAAAAAACAAAAAATGCATAACGCCAAAAATGCCATTATAACAAACCAAGAAAGTTTCCCAACTGAATTCTTGGTTTGTTAGACACCAAGACCGGCCTATTTCGTCGTCTTATTTGCTCCGTCTTGCTGTAGACGCGTTCCCACCACAGCCTTAAATCTTACCGCGGGGTAACCCGTTGCAATGCTTACCTTTCACAACGACCATGCTCACATCCGCTGCGGCCCGGACCACATGGCCCTGGATACCGCGGGTGAGCACGCTTTCGTGTCGCACGCGCATCTGGACCACTACCGCTCGCTCAAAAAGGCCAAAACCGTTTTATCCAGCCCCGAAACCTTGCAACTGCTGGAAGCCCGTGGAAAAGCCGCGCCCAAAACATCGCTCCAACGCCACGACGCCCACGGCACGCGGTTTGAACTGTTGAACGCGGGCCACGTACTCGGCTCACGCATGCTCTACTCGGAAAACACCTCTGAAAGCGACCCTATTCATCATGCCAACAATAACAGCCATGATGGCGCCAAAAACTACTCAGTCCACGGCGCTCAATCCATATTGTACACCGGCGACTTCCTTTCCCAGGACTCCCTTACGCAAAAGGCCGCTCGGCCGAAAGACTGCGACATTCTCTTGATGGAATGCACCTATGGCTTACCCCAATACCAGTTCGAGGACCGCGCCGTTGTGTACGACCAGATTGGCAAATGGGCCTCCGCTGAGCTTGCGGCCGGACGGATTGCCGTCATCGGCGCGTACAGTTTGGGAAAAGCGCAAGAAGTCATCGCCGCACTGAATCAGGTCAAAATCGCGCCCGCCGTCAGCCCGGCCATTGCCGCGGTGAACGAGGTCTACCACCGATACGGCGTTCCGTTGGATTACACCCTCAATGACGCGGCGACACTTGGTTCCGGGGCGTTTGCCGCCGTTGTCCCGATGCACCAAGTCAAACCCGATTTGGCGCAGACGCTCAAAACGGCCTACAGACGGCCCGTAAAGCTTTCCGTGGCTACCGGATGGGCCCTGACCGGAGGCTATGGTAGTGGCGGAGGCGGCATCAACGCCGGCTTTGCGCTCAGCGACCACAACGACTTTTTAGGCCTCATCGAATTTGCCGTGCAATGCAACCCCAAAAAAGTCTACACCACCCATGGACCCTCCGACGTCTTTGCCCACCATTTGCGCAAAGCGGGTTTGGACGCGCAGCCGCTGGAGGTGCTTGGAGAGAAGCAGAAAACACTGGCCAAATTAATTTGAATTTCAAATAGAGCGACGAAGCGTTTTAATCCAAATAGCTAGTGATATGCACACCATGAGCCTGCCGCCCCACATCATCGCGCATTACGATACAATCCAGGCCCATGTCGAAAAAATACGCGATATGGGAATCCGTAACGAAACGAGAATCAGGGAACGCGTGCGTTTGGACTTAAGAGATAGAAAAATCGAAAGAGCGGAAGAAATAATCCGGGCGTTTCGAAGCCATTACGACAAAAAAATAGCGTTACACCAAGAACGGTTCAGTAAAAAAAATACAGAAAACGCCCGGTTACTGAATGAAATTGGAAAAAAACCGAACGCCATTACGGACGCGATTGATGAGGCGATAATCAATGCGCTTTCACAAACCCACAAAAACCGATTATTTACCAACTATATCCCGAAAACGCTATCAAAAGCACTCACCAAAGCCATCCGAAAGCCGAGGTACAAAACAATACGCGAACACGCCACCTGGATAAAACAGATGGTAACGGGCATTCAAACCGCGCACATAATCGAAGGAAATGCGCAGCCGATGACTAGTAGTATGACAAATTAATTTTTACTTATAATATTTTCCTAGTTTTTCATCCGCTTTCTGTTTGGTAAAAGTCCATTCAATCCTCTTTTGCTGCTGATTCCTCCGCATCGTCCACGCTTTTACCTCGCGCACAAG
>JACRGH010000075.1 GCA_016212375.1 Microcaldota archaeon | reverse complement strand
TTTGTTGATTTTGGGCATTTGGCCGCTTTGGTGGAATTTTCCGACTAACTGAAGCACTCGGCGTTTCGACACGCCGAGTGCCAAAGCGGCTTTTTTCGCGGTTATGCGTCCGTAAGTCACGTTTCGTACAGCCCAACTGAATTGGGCGTTGGTTAATTTGGTCATAGCCAAATTAGCCGCCCAGGTGTGAAATAATTTCAGGGCTCTACACTTACATCGTTATTCTGAATGCTTGGATGGACTTCCGGGCGGCATTGAAAAAGATGGGTGCGGCGGGATTCGACGTGACCGAATGACGCTCATTCTTGTGCGATGATGCTTCGGTA
This sequence comes from Microcaldota archaeon, assembly GCA_016212375.1. Classification (GTDB taxonomy): domain Archaea; phylum Micrarchaeota; class Micrarchaeia; order Norongarragalinales; family Norongarragalinaceae; genus JACPGT01. Next base: position 25,665 of record JACRGH010000075.1, on the reverse strand, counting down.
CGTTTGCAAATCGTCAATCATTGCGATGGTCGCAAGCGGGTTGGTGAACATGCTACCGTATTTGTGGGGTTGCCGGTGTTCCTCGACGTCGGAAAGTTTGGTCAGGCGCTTTTGAACTTTTGATGCCATGGCCACGATTCGGCTGCACTCTTCATGGAATGCCTTGTAACGCGCTTGGCCCCGCCCAGTGGGTAATTCGGCGATGCGGTTCGCGGCTTGCACCTGCAATTGGCGGTCCGGGTGTCCTTCCGGCAAAGCGTGGCGGGTTCCCCGCAGGGCTTTGAATAGTTTGGTTTCACTCGGCCGAAACGGGGTTTCGGTATTGTCTTTCATCCATTGCTCCAGGTGTTGTTGGATGAGGCTGTGGCCGACTTCGAAATGGAATCCAAAGGGCGGTATGTTGGTTCGTGCGGAGGCGAATTCCCGGATGGCGCGTTCCATGTTCTCTTCCGTAAGTTGAGGCAATTTCATCCCGATCTTTTTTTTGATGCGTTCGCGTTCCGCGACGGCGGTTCGGAGTACGGGGTCTATGGGCATTGAGTTTTTCAGTCTCGCTTTGATATGTGTTCTTCCGGGTTCTTTTGTTTGGCGTTTCATTTCTTGAAAATCTGGAATATATCCTCATCCTGCAAGACGTGTGACAGTCCCACTTTCTGTCCGGGGTGCTTCGCGGATTTGCCCCAGATCTGGGCGTACTTGAACAAGGAACGCATGTCGCGGTGGATTTGGTCGCAGGTATCGCCGATGGTGGTGCCCGTTTTGACCAACATCGGATCGTCTTTATCCACGTTTTTGAAGCGCGTCTTGGTGTAGATGCGGATGAGTTTGAGTTTTTGGAAAATGGCTTCTTTGAGGGCTTCAAGGTTCTGGGAATTCTGCGCGGAAATGGGGATGTAATCAAATGGCAGGTCTTTTAATTTGCGCCCCTGTGCCAAATCCACCTTGTTGACCAGCACCAGGCTGGGGATGTATTTGCGGTTCCCCACCAGTACGTCAATCAATTGGTCCACGGTCGCGTCTTGGCGGATGGTCACGGTGCCGTTGAAGATGCCGTATTCGTTGACTACCCCCGTTACCAGCCGCTCATCCAAGTGGCTTTGTTTCTTGGTAAAGGAGATGTCCAAGCCGCCGCGAACGGCTGTTTCAATCTTGATGTCCGGTTGCGGCTCATCCAGCCGGATGCCGATGCCTTCCAATTCATCCTTGAGGCGGCTTACATAGTGGGGGTCAAAGACGTCCACAATCAGCAACACCAAATCCGCATTGCGGGCAACGGCCAGTACTTCCCGCCCTCTTCCCACGCCTGATTTGGCGCCAGCGATGATGCCCGGCAAGTCAAGGAGTTGGATTTGGGCGCCTTTGTAATGCAGGATGCCGGGGATGCAGGTGACGGTGGTAAACGCGTATGCCGCCATCTTGCTTTTGGCGCCGGTCATGGCGTTCAAAAGCGTGGACTTTCCCACGGAGGGCAAGCCGATGAATACGACGGTCGCGTTGCCGGCTTTTTTGACCGAAAACCCGCCGGAGCCGCCGCCGGACTTGCCTTTTCCCCCACCGGTGCCGGAGACTTGCTCGCGCTTGAGTTTCGCCAATTTCGCTTTGAGGATGCCCAGGTGGTGCTCGGTGGCCTTGTTCTTCTGGGTCTTGGCCATCTGCTCCTCGATTTCGGTTATTTTTTCGGTAATGCCCATAACGTTGCAAATCCTTGCGGCTAGTTCGTCAAAAAAACGTGTAATCGACGGATGTCTATAGGTACTCGGACAATAAAAATCAGGCCTAGGCCGGCCGAATGGACTCTTTGCGATTCGTTCAGATTTTCAGCCAATAGACCGCCAATGCCAAGGCGCCTGAAATCGTAAATAGCGACAATACGGTTGCCACCAATGCGGGTTCACGCATGGGTTTTTTGGATAGGATGTAATATCCCAGCGTGTACTTTTCTGCGCCCGGTGGCGGACGGATGGATCCATCTGCGTGGATGCCCGGATTGTGGCATGCCGCGCGGCGGCGGACTTTTTTCAAGCCATAATAAAGCGTGGCAAGCAGTTCGTAAAATGCCGGCAACAACAAGATGATTCCGTATTTTTCCATGTTGCCTAAGATGACGGCAACCGCGATGGTGGCGCCGATGATGAGTGTGCCTATGTCCGCTGGAAACACTTTGGCTGGGTACCAGTTGTACTTCAAAAACGCAAGACACGCGCCCAGCATGGCGGCAAGGATTACGGCGGATGCCGTGGCACCTGCGCTGTAGGCGATGACCAGCAAGACGGCCGAGCAGATGGCGCCGATGCCGGCTTCCAGGCCGTTGTATCCGGCAATCATGTTCACGGCATTGGCCGCGCCCGTCAGGCCTAATGGAATGAGCAAAAAGGTGTAGAATACTCCGAAATCCATTGCGCCAATCAACGGCAACGACAATGCGGTGTCGCCGGCGGTGATGGCAATCAAGGGTAGTGCACCCAATGCCGGCAGAATGATCTTAAGGCCGGTGGATATTCGGAACGTGTCATCGTATAAACCGATAATCGCCACGATGCTGATGCTGCACAATCCGGCGAGCAGGGCCGTGAATAATGGGAATTCCTTATTCCCGAACGTCAAGGCCAAGATACTGGCAAGGATTGCAAAGGCGAAGCCGAAGTATAGGATGATGCCGCCCAAATTGGCGACTTTTGGCCGATTTGTTTTGTTTACGTCATTTCCCACGATGCCTTTGCGCATGGCGCTTTGGATGAACAGCGGCAGGGCGAAAAATGTGACGGTTAAGGCGACCAAAAATGCGATTCCGATGATGAAAACCATGTTATCCTGAACCTGCGGAGGGGTTGTTTTTATATCCGAATCCCCACTAATGTAAAGTATTGTATACATTGTTTTTTAAGGTGCGTTTTTCCATTCCGGTGTGTTTTCCAATATGCCTCGTATTTTGACCTCATCCAAGTTGCATTCCGTTCTGGTGACTGGCGGCTCCGGTTTCATCGGCTCCCATGTTGTGGCATCGCTTCAGGCTTCTGGGCACGCTGTCCGGGTGTTGGATTCGGTGCCCACGGATGCCACCGATTGTGTGGTCGGGGACGTCACGGACACCTCAACGGTCAAAAAAGCCATTCAAGGCGTGGACATCGTCATCCATTTGGCCGCCATTGCTTCGGTCCAGCGCTCCATCTTGGAGCCGGAATTGACGCGCCGGACTAATGTGGAGGGCACCCGCGTCCAATTGGAGCAGTCCCAAGCCGCTGGGGTCAAAAAATTCATTTTCGCCTCGTCCTGCGCCGTGTATGGTGATGCAAAACCGCCGCTCCATGAGCGTGTGTCTTTCAATCCGCTTTCCTTGTATGCGCGAACCAAGGTGGATGGTGAGCGGCTTTGTGAATCGTTTTCCAAAAAAGGCCTGCCGTGTGTGGTGCTGCGTTTTTTCAACGTCTACGGTTCTGGGCAGTCCGCGGATTCGGATTATTCCGCCGCCATACCCAAATTCATCCAGGCCGCCCGCACAGGCTCGGATTTGACCATTTTTGGTGACGGCAAACAAAGCCGTGATTTTGTCCATGTTGATGATGTGATTTCCGCAATCCGGGCGGCCATGGATTATCCGGAGGCGTTCGGTACGTTCAATATCGGCAGTGGCAAGTCCGTCTCGGTGTTGGAATTGGCGGAAAAAATCGTTGCCTTGACGAAGTCGAACTCGAAAATCCGCTTTGCTCAGGCGAGGCTGGGTGAAGTGCGCCACTCGTGGGCCGACACGGCTTTGGCGGAAAAGGAATTGGGTTTTGAGGCATCGGTGGGGCTTGATGCGGGCTTGGAAACGCTGTTGGGCGCGCCCTAAGGCTTTTGCGGGTCCGACGATTTCCAGTACCATTTTTTCTGTTTTTCCAATGTGCATCCTGTTCGCTCATATTCAAATATTGGATGCCCGATATCCTTAAATATTGTCCGTCCAATATCATTGTCCGTCGGATTTGGTCGCCCTTTAGGTCCAAGCCGCCGGAACTGGAGGGACAAATTCATGGAATTCAAACAAATCATTTCAAACCGCTACGCCACCAAGTCATTTGACGGCCGCCCATTGCTTCAGGACCAAGTTGACGCCCTTCTGGAATTGATCCGCTTCGCGCCGTCTTCGTTCAATTTGCAACCGTGGAAGATTTTAGTGATCAAGGATGCCGCGACCAAGGAAAAATTGGCTCCGGCCGCGTGGAATCAAGCGCAAATCACCACCTGCTCACACTTGCTGGTCCTTTTAGCCGATACTAATGTCAGCGCACTGATTGACCGGTTGGACGCCCAGATGACGGCCGCCGGCGTCCATGCGGACCAACGCGACCCGTACCTCAAGATGATGCGCGGCTTTGCCTCCGGCATGTCGGATGACCAAAAACGTTCCTGGTCCCAGCGTCAGGTGTATTTGGCATTGGGAAACGCTTTGAACGGCGCCAAATCGTTGGGCTTTGATTCCTGCCCCATGGAAGGCTTTGACCCCGTTCAATTCGCTAAAATCCTGAACTTGCCCGCCAACTTGGTGCCCACGGTGTTGTGCCCCATCGGTTATGCCGCGGATGTCCAGCCTGCAAAAATACGGTTTGACAAAAAAGACGTCGTGATCGTGCCTTAGTCGGGCCAATAAGCCTCGACATTTTGGATTGCCCCGTTTTTTTTAGATTTTTTTTTGCGCACTCGAAATCCCGGGTCGCGGCATTATTTTTTTGGTTTCTAGCGTACGCTCGCACGCTTGTTCCTATTCGGGGACTACCGTTTAATTGGACGCCATTTCAGCCCTTCGCATTGGCCGCCAATTGGTCCGCCAAGTTCTGCGGGGACGCACTTGAATTGCCGGACGATGCAGACCCGTTTGCAGTTCCGGATGCAAGCGGCGTGGCAGTCGGCGTGGCGCTTGGTTTGGGCACCGGGCGCAAAATAACGTTGGGCCGTCCCGTATACTCGAACACTTTCACATAGCTGTTGGGCGAGCGGTAGGCCAGTTTGAATCCCGGATAGTTGTCAAAGAAGAACATTTTCGTGAACGCCGCGTCAAACACGTTGTTGTGCAATCCGAACGGCTCGAAATAGGGATTGATGTTCACGAATTGGTTCTGCCCGACCGCGAACAGGTAGCTGGTGTCTTTGTCCGTCGAGGTAATTTCGTCGCGTCCGGCCAATTTGTATTTGCGCGTCACGTTGCTGACCTGGCCCTGTCCGGTCAGATACACCATGTCCGTCTGGGTCATGCAATACCGCGCGCCCAAGTTGCTTTGCAGCATGGGGACCTGGATGCCCAAGACTCCGGCGGGACAATTACCGGCGACGCTTAAGTACTCAAAGTAATGCTCAACCTCGTATTGGTTCTGGCCGGGTGAGTTTTTCGGATCAATATCCGGTTTTTGCGGACAGATGGGCACTTCGCTTCCCGGGCAGGTGCCGCTGAGGTACACCAACGCGCCCCATTTACCAATCAAGTCACCGTCCACCAAAACATGGGTGGCGTTGTGGAATTCCATCCGGTCGTACAAGTCGGCCGGATTGCCATTCACGAACGCCCGCGCCACGCCCTGGTCGTATCCGCCGTAGAGATTGGATGGGTTCAACACGGTCTTGCGCTGTCCCAAAAACGTCGTCCAGTGCCCGTAGTCCCACCAGGACATCACGCGGGTATCCGACGGTGAGCTGTTGGACATCCATTGGTACGTTGCCACCCAGTCGACCGGTAACCGGGAATAGCTTAATTGGTCCATGCTATTTTGGACCTTGAGCGCCTGCGCAAACGATGCAACGCCGCCAACAAAGAGCAAAATGACCAAAACGCCCATGCGCAAAGTGGCATGGTTCGTGACGAATTTGAACCAATCGTTCAGCCGCTCGGCCATGCGTTGGATTTCCCCCAACAGGAATGGGAACAATAACGCCAGCACGAAACCCAAATGGAGCAGATATTTCAACTGGGTCGCGGCAATGAAGGCCACCGGGAAGAACACCAACATCATGAACATGGTGCTTTCAGTGCGGTTCTCGTGCGTTGAAAACAGGTAAATCAGCGCGGTTGCGCCCAAACCGATGAGCAGGAATCCGAACACGTCGTTCTGCACGAACGTCAAAAGGATGGACGGACCTGCGCCAAAGATGGTCTTGAAAAGCGTCTCATAGGCGCCTTTGAAAAACAACAAGCTCAAACCCAACAATAATGCGGCGCTGCCCCATTTGACGTGTTTTTTGGAAAACAACAAAACGGCGGCAGAAAGCAAAGGCACCAATGCGGCCAATAAAAGCAAAACGGGCGGGCTCATCACGCCATACGCGGATTCATAGATTGCAGGAGACGGCGTACCGTTTTCCGCAATCGTCTTGGACAGGCTGTTGGTGTTCAGTGCGACTGTGGCGTAGCTGATGACTTTTCCGGCGGCAATCTGGCCGATGGGCGTCAGGGCGGCAACGACCAGCACGATGGCCGCCAAGGCTCCCAATGCCGTAAGGCGCGCGGTCTTGGAACGCAGTTTGTCCTTGAAAAATCCGGTGGCAAAAAACAGTATTGCCGAAAACACGACGCTTGCAAGAACCAAGATGACCTCGCCGCTGAAATAGGCGTTGTATTGCTGGTTCTGGTACGCCGCCATCGCCGTGTTACCGAACAACATGCCGACGCCTGCGGCCGCGAGAATCGCGATTTTTCGTTTGCCAAAATCCGATGACACAAAATAAAGCACGCTTTGCAAAAAGGCAAATGCGACGAAAACCATCAAGGGCCAGATGTATTGCTGGCTGCTCATCAAAATCGCACTGCCGGTAAATGCCGCAAACGCGCCTAGACGCAAGCTGTTTTGACGCAACGAAAGCATCAGTACCATGAAGAACAACAACGCCAGGAACATGGCCCAGGGCTGCTGTTCCGTCACTCCGGCGCCGAATTTTTGGATTAGTTGCGGCAAAAAGGCGTATGTGGCCGCCGCAACCGCGCCGTAATACGCGTTGTATTCCTCGCGGATGAGCACGAATGCGATGAAGCAAATCAACGCGCCGACCAGGGGTGGGTAGATTTCCGAAACCAAGACCATGGTGTTTTGGTCATACCCTTGGCCCGTAATCCATTGGTGAAGCAAGGTCCACGAACCGGTCAGATAATGCTCCAATGGGGGCCAGTGTTGGAATTGTTGTTTGGGAAAGAACGAATCGTCGGTGAACATCGCGATTTGGCCGTTCTGCACCAAACGCTCCGTCAGTTTCATGTAATAGTACGGGTCGAATTCGTAAAACGTGGTGGTGAACGCCGGTGCGAAGCGCACGTAGAACGCCAACGCCATCATCAACAACACGAACAGGGCGGGGCCGTATTTTTTAGCCGATGCGACGTCCAGTTTTGGCAAGTCCAGCGTGAACGTGAACGTCTTTGCCTGCAGGTAGTATCCCCCGATGCCGGCAAACAAAACCAAAAGGGCGTTAGCCAATACCAAGCCGACGTTCAATTGCCAACCGAACGCCATGTACTCCAAGAATAACAGCATGGGGATGCCGATGAGGCTGATGCAGCTGCCCAATATGATTTTGTCCAATCGGGAAAATTTCATCCCATGAAACAGGGCGAAACCGGCGGCGATGCCTGGAATGGCGGTAATCAAAACAGAGGCTATGGCTGCAAATGGTTCAAAGGACATGAAAAAATCACCGTGTTTAATGGTTCGAAATTTGTTCCGACGTGTTCTAGCCTCCATCCTGGATTACGAGACGCTCCCCAGCGCCCCGGATGGCTCTTGTTGGCTTTTGTATCGGCTTCGGCCTATAAAAGCGTAGCTTTTTTCGCATCTGACCAACACCGCGCCTAAGCGTCCTGTTTTCCGGCTTTTGTTCGTCTGTTCGGCCTATTTCAGGTACGTCTGGATGCCTTTTAATCCGGGCACCACTTTGCTTATAACAAGCCCCACTTCCCGGACGGTTTTCCACTGCATGGCAACCGTGAGCGCAGCAAAGACGGCTACGGCCAGTACTTTGGCCCCAAAACCGAATTGCTCCACCCAAAAATAGGTTGCAATAAATGCCACGAACAATGCCAGCTGGAATTTGGCGTCCCCCCATTGCAATCCTTTGCGGACCCGTAGGTAATAGCTACCCGCGCCGCAAACCACTAGATACGCCAGGATGTTGGCCATGGCCGAACCGACTCCCCCATATGGTGGCACCAAGAAATAGTTGAACGCGAAACTTGCCACCACCAACAGCACGCTGATGGCACCGGCCATGGCCGTTTTACCGATGGAAGACAGAAGCGAGCCGTTCAACGCGTAGATGCCCATCAAGGGCAATGCGACAGCGATGATTTTCAGCATCAACGACGCCGGTGCATATGCGGGGCCCAACAATACCGTCACGATGATGTCTGAAAAATAGAACAGCCCGATTCCCGCGGTGCTCAACAAAATCGTTTTGATGGAAATCAGGCGCGTGTGGTACGCTTTCAGTTTTTGTTCTTCCCGTATGACTTTGGGCGCCATCACGATGAGCAATGAACTGGTGAACGGCAAGACGGCGGTGACCAGCGAATACGCGATGTCGTAAAAACCCAAAACCGATGCCGGGTACCCCTGCGCTAGGAAATACCGGTCCACCACCACGATTAATGACGCGCCGATTGCGGCGATGCCCAACGGGAGCGAATACGTCAGAAGGGTCTTTGCAATGGATGCGTCCATCCTGCCAAAGCGCCGCCACACGAAAAGTCCAACCGCCAAAATCAGGAAAAACGACAGCGCCCGGGCGATGGATACGCCCACCGCGCCGGACATCAAAAACGAGGCAGCAATGCTGAAGCTTGCGGCCAAAAAGGATGATGCCAGGTTGGTCAGGCCGTATCCTTTGAAACGCTGCAGTCCCTGCTGGAATGACTGCAGCAATACGAAAATCGCCATTCCCAGCCCCAGCGCGAAGCTTGCAACATAGCTTTCCCAACCCATGCCGGCGAAATACTGTGTCAAATAAAACAAGGGCAAAAAAAGGATGACGCCCAGCCCCAGTATGATTCCTCCGGCTGTGGACGCCAAGCGTGCGATTTTTTCCGGCTCATCGGCCCACTTCGCCGAAAAATAGAGGACCCCGGAGTTCAATGAAAACAATAGGACCGTGCAAAGGACCGCGCTTGTGCTGAAAATCAATGCAAAAAGACCGTATTGCTCCGGCCCCAATAGTTTGGCCAAAATCGGCCGGGAAAAAAAGCCGATGACCAACACCGCGATATTGACCAATAATAGCGGGAATGTCCCAGAAACGTACGCTTCCCGTTCAGTATCCATGGCGTCTTTCACGAAAACAGGTTTTATCCCGTATTTTTTTCAAATCCATTCCTTTATTTCAAACCGAGAATATAGCGCACGACATTCGCGCCGTCTGCCCTTTGGTTAGCGGTTCATTGGGCGTTCTTGCTGAAAAAATCCTTGGCAGCTTTGCCCACGGTTTTCATGTTTTCCTCAGAAAGGCCAGGCGCCACGGGCAATGACACATTCCGCCACCAGATTTGTTCCGTGTTTTCCAATTTCCCATGGCCGTATTCCGTATACGGCGCCCGCAGGTGCAGCGGCAAATAGCTCCATTCGCATTCAATGCCCGCTTTTGCCATGTGCCGGACGAATTTTGTCACGAAGGTTCCCCGCGCGGATTTCGGCCGGTATTTTTCATCCTTTGTTTTCAGAACGATGTTGAATTTTGTGAAAACGTGACCGACTCCAAAATCGGGCAATTCAATCCGGTCAATCCCGCAAAGTTCGTCCATCAATATTTTTGCGTTACGCCGTCTGTTTTCCATGGCACGGTCCATCTTGTCCAGCTGGCACAAAGCAATCGACGCATCCAAATTCGCCATGGCCTTTTTTTCAAATGAGAACGTGTTCGGCCGTATTTTCGACAACAATGCGTATTGGATCGTGAACGCCGGCAACGTGTATTTCCGCATTCCCGCCAAAAGGATGACGTTTGCCGCGCGGCCCATCACGTTCCGGTACATTTCCTTTTCCAGATACGGTTCCGGCCGTGGGCCGTTATATCCCAGCACTCCCCCGCCGGTCGATGACAACAGTTTCCCCAATGCGAAACTGAACACGCATGCGTTGCCATTTTTTCCCGCGTCCTTCAATCCCAACGTCTGGGTCGCGTCATCGATGACGAACCATTTTGTTCCCTTGGTCAGGCGGTTTATGTCCTTCCAATCCACGGATTTCCCGTATAATCCCGGGACGATTACGGCCCGCGTTTTCGCCGTGGCCGCGTTTTCGATGTCCTCCGCCCGTATGTTCCCATCCGGTCCGACGTCACAAAACCGGGGCATCAGGCCGGCTTGGAGTATGGGCTGGACCGTTCCGGAACATCCGAACGACGGGACGATGACTTCGGCACCTTGTTCTTTTTGGATTGATTCCAACGCGAGCTGTATTGCGCTTCTTCCAAGATTCGTCCCGATGGCCGTTTGCAATCCGGTTTTTTTGCAAAACGCGGATGAGAATTCGGCATTTTTATCCCCGTTGACGATTTGGTTGTCCCGCAGGCACGATTTGAATGCGTCCCGTTCCTTTTCATCCCAGTACAAATTCAAGAATGGTATCTTGTAAAATTTCGTGAGTAGGATTTTCATCCGGTCAATCATCGTAAACCCTTCAACCCGTTTTTGACCCTGTTGACTACTTTGTCCCGGAATCCCGGGTGGCGCATCCGGACTTCCGTGGTCCGGACCAATTTTCCACCCCATTTGGACTTGAATTGGTAGGCCCCTTTTTCCTGCGCCGTTTTGGGGTCCGGATTGACTCCCGCCAAATCATAAAACCGGTAGTTGTTTTCGGCGCCCCATTGTATGATTTTCCATTTTATCGCATCTTGGGCGTAGGCTTTGTTTTCCAAGTCCCGGGCCACCGCGACTTCGGTAATCAGGCCGTTGCAATACACCACTCCCATCGCCGAGACCAGCTTCTTTTCCTGGTGCGCGAGGTAGATGTCCGTTGTTTTTCCCTTATTTTTTTTCCAAAAATCCAGATTCGGATAAAACGGGGGCATGTGCAATCCCATTTTTTTCCGGAACGAACCCAGCAGTTCCTGGTAGCCGTTCACGTCATCCTCCGTCGATGCCCGTACCACGTCGATGTTTTGCATTTTGCAACCCAGGACCGCTTTTTTTGCGGCTTTGTCCAATTTTTCCCACCGTTTTTCCTCGCCGTCAGCCAAATCGATGATGAATGTCGCGGCCGGTTTGGTTGTAAAGTCCGCTTCACAAAACAAGGCCCCGACTGCGTCTTGGTCGGAGTTTCCAAGTACGGGCAGGCTTCCTTCCGCGAGGAATATCCGGTTCTTTTTGCAATACTCGTTCAACCCGCCTATCATCGCCCGCAGGATCGGTGTTTTTTCCTCCGTCGGTAGGACCAAGGGTCCTTGGTGCCATCTAAGGGTCGCAAGACTTGCGCGCAACAGCGGTTTTGTGGCGCGGTTGATGGCTGTTTTTTCAAATGCCTGCTCGCCGTATCCTTCCTTGAGGGCCAACAACGCGGCGCATGTCCGGCCGTTTTTTTCCACGGTGAAAAAAACGGGCACCGATTGGTGCAAATCGTTCATCGCATCGGAATACCGGGTGGTCTGGAAAAAAGTCCCTTCGGGATTGCTTTCGACGAAGGTATCCCAAATCCCTGAATCAACCGCGTGCTTGGCGATGAATTCCATGTCAAACGACCTGGGCCTGTTCTTTTTTATCGAACAGCGCATCGAATCTTTTTACCGAGTTGGCGGATTTTGCGATGGTGAACCCGCGGTCGGTGAACCATTTCTTGGAAAAATAATTCGGTCGGGTGATATCCAACGCGGACAATATCGGTTCCCGCAGGTATTCGAATACGATGGGCCCCAGCATGTACGACTCCGTGTCGGCAACGTCACCGACCAGCACTTTTCCGCCTTTTTTGCATACGCGTTTAAGCTCGGTGATGGTCCTATCCGCCTCCGACCGCGTCATGTAATGGATGACGGAATAGAACAATACGCGGTCGAACGTCTCATCGCCGAACGGCAACTCCCAGGATACCCCTTTTATCACGTGGATGTTCCTTTTTTCCGCTTCCGCCCGAAGGGCATCGGATGGGTCCAACCCGGTCTTTTCCCGTGCGGGCAGTTTTTCCATCAGGCTTGCCGATCCGCAACCCACGTCCAGTATCGATTCGTTTCCGCTCAAGTCAAGCTTTGTTTTCACGTCGTTTACGATGTCGGGGATATGCCCCGTCTGCCCTTTCGTGTTCGTATTCCAGCGGTCCAACCAGTCCATTTTCATCCAACCTTTTCTGCAACCAACAACAGTTGCCCGCCGCGTACGAATCTCCAGAACTCATGGAGCAACCATGGTATCGCGTTATTTCCGTGTTTGTCGTAAAACGTGGGGTATTGGTATGTCCGGACTTTGTACCCCAATTTTTTCAGGTAATAGACGTATCGGATGTTCTTGTAATTGTGCTCGTTGATCCCGTCTTCGGTGGGTTTTCCGACGCTTTCCCGGCTGAAAATCCCCCCGTTGCCTTCGTTCGACAGTATGATGTGGCCTTTTTTCTTCAACACGCGGTCCGCCTCGGTTAACGATTTCCAAAGGTCCAGGGAATGGTGGAGCGCCCCTTGGTATAGCACGACGTCCATGGTCCCGTCTTGGAACGGCAAGGCATTCATGTCGGATAATACGCGTTCAAAATAAGTGCCGTCATTCCTCATGTAGAGGTCCGCGACGCCCAACCCGATTTTGTCGTCTTCAAGGATGTCCGTCGCAATCACGTGGGCCCCTTTTTTGGCCAGATGCCGGCTTGTCCATGGTTTTCCGACTCCGATATCCAATGCCGTCTTGCCTTGCCAATCCGTGAACGCCTTGTCGACCAGGTAGTAAAACTGCGTCGCCCCGTTTTCCCAATCCACTTCCTCGTTGCTTTGCTTCGGGTAGGGTAAGGATAGCAAATACTCATCCGTTGCCTCATACCAATTTTTCGCTTTTGCCCGGTTGATCCAGCCCTCTTTTTCCGCTTTCAATAACGTGTGGATATTTTCCGGTAGCAAATCGATGACTCCGTTTCGGATCGGATACGTCCGATTGCACGTTTGGCAGGCCAATTGGCCGGTACGGATTTCATTTTTGTCCGATGTTTCTTCGTGTGCGGCTAATTTTCCCCCACAGTTTACGCATTTAAGTTTTGGCAAAAGTTCCATCTTCATGTTCGTCTACCTTGCAATCTTTTTTCAATTTTTTCCCGGTTTGCAACGTTATTCATTGCCCTTGGTGGACTGCACGTTTGGCAATATTTTTTTTTGTTATCTCTTCGGTGTTTTCCGCTATTGTTTCAATGGTCCCTTTTTTTATCCGTACCACGTTTCCACCGTTGTTTTTGCATTTTTTTATTCTCGGAATTCGACCCGGGGTATTCATCCGTTCATGAGCCCCCGGTAAATTACCCTTTCCCTTTCCTTCCACGCGCCCAAGCTGAATTTTTCTTCCGCCATGGTGCGTGCGGCAAGGCCCATTTTTTGCGCGTCAGTTGGGTTGGTCAATAATTTCAGAACGGCGTCGGCACACTCAGGCACGGAGCCTGCGGTCACCAAAATGCCGTTATGCCCGGTTTGGATGGTCTCCCGGCTCCATTCCACGTCGCCGGCAACAATAGCTACGCCTGAGGCCATGGCTTCAATCAACGTAAAGCCCGCCATTTGCGGCGCCAAAAACACGGCGCTTTCCGACATGAGTTTGGGCAACTGCATCTCGTGGTCCACGCGGCCCAAAAAGCGCACGTTTTTTTCCAATCCCAACTGTTGCACGCGTTGGCGCAACGCCGTTTCTTCCTCGCCTTTTCCCGCAATGACCAGCTCGGCATCGGTGCGGCTCTTTGTCACCAATGCCATGGCATCGATTGTTTCCATCGCGCCTTTGACTTTGGATAAGCGACCGACGAAGAGGATTTGGCTGGGCCGTTTGGGCGCCAAATGGGGTTTGAACTGGTCGGTATTGACGAAATTGGGATGGAACACGATGCGCTTTTCATCGGCGCCTTTGCGCAATGCGTAATCTTTGATGTGACCGCTGATGACCGGCACGCAATCCGCACGTTTCATGACGAACGGCACGATGGCGTTCACGAATACGTTGCGCAAGAATCGGCGGCCCTCATCCTTTTTGGCCAAATCTTCGTCCGTATGCACGGAAACGACCGTTTTTACGCCCGTAAGCTTGCCTGCGATTACCGCCGCAAAGCCGCTGGTCGGCGCCATGGCGCGGATGACTTTGGCGTTGTTTTTCTTGACGAGCTTTCGTAAGGTCCAGATGTCTTTCAGAAGTGCAACGTAGTACACAAGAGGATGCGACCAACCGTTGGATAGAATGGTGATGCCGGATTGGTTTTGGCTTGCGTAAGTCCGGTTATCGCGCGGGGAAATGACATAGACGTGGCCGAAATTCTCCAGTCCGTTTTCAAACTGCGTCTGCAATACGTCGTAATGCCCGACGTCGATTTGGTTTTGCAAGGGGTAGTTCAGGATGATGGCCAAGTTCGGCTTTGTTGTGCTTTCCTGTGTATCCACGGCGGCCTCGGTCATGAATTTTTCGGCCTCTTGGTCATTTGCAGCGGTTGCCATGGCGTCGTTTGGGACGTTGTGGATTGTGGAATCCGAAGTGGCGTTTTGGTTAGCTTCAGTCATATTGTGTCACAACCGTCCGATTCCGGCATACGTGCCACCGGCTTTGCGTACTGCGTCGGCCGGAACGACGTGCACGCCGTCTACCACGTTGGGGTGACGCATTTTCTTGACCATCGCGGCCCAGTCCAGTGTTTTGAATGCCGCATGGTTGGCGCATACGATGATGCCATCCAGGCCGTCGGTTTGGTCCAGACGGATGGGTGTTGCGCCCAATGCGCGGATTTCATCATTGGAACAGAGCGGGTCGTGGGCAAAGACTTCCGCGCCTCTTTCCTTGAGGATGCCGAGGATTTCAAGGCCCGGGCTTTTTCTGAATTCCTTGACCCCGCCTCGGAACGTCAGGCCGAACACCGCCACGCGGTCGCCTTTTTTTGGAGCAAGACGGTCAATGGTGTACGCGGGCATGGCATCATTCGTGGCGCGGGCCGCGCGCAATACGGGCGTGCTCGTGGAGCCTGCCATCACGAAATACGGATAATAGGGGATGCAATGCCCTCCGACGCCACAGCTGGGTGAGTGGAGGTGGCAATAGGGCTGGGTGTTGGCCGCGGCAAACGTTTCAACGGCGTCCACGCCGATGCTTTCGCAGTATTTGGCAAGCTCATTAGCAAGGGCAATGTTCACGTCGCGATAAACGCCTTCAAAGACCTTGACGCATTCCGCCGCCTTGACGGACGGCATCCTGACCACGCTTTTGGCATTGATTTTTTCGTAAATCCTGGAAACGGTTTCCAGCGTTTTTGCGTCGGACGCGCCGATGATTTTCGGGTACTGGCCCCGGATGTCGCGTAAGGCCGTGCCGGAGCTGGTGCGCTCGGGGCAATGGGCCAAACCGAATGGCTTGGCGTCTGATTTTTTGGTGTTGGTTTTTTTTGGGGACGTTGAAATGGCTTTTTCTATGGCCTGTCCGATTTTTTCGGTAGCGCCCGGCGGCATGGTGCATTCGGTGATGACGATGGTCCCGGGGGTAAGCGTTTTGCCGATGAGTTTCGCCACATCCAGTACCGCCGTCAAGTCCGGCTCGACCAATCCGGCATTTTCGTGGATGAGCGTAGGCACCAAGATGATGACGACCTCGCGGTCGGATACGTCGGTTGCGGTGGTGGCGCGCAAATTCTTGCCCGCATGGGCTTTCAAAAGGGCATGGACGCCCGGTTCCTGTGGCAACACGTCTTGGGCGGCATTGACTCGCTTAACCAACTCGGTGTTGACGTCAATTCCCGTTACGTCGAATCCTTTTTCTGCAAAGGCGCATGCCAGGGGGAGGCCCATCTTGCCGATTCCAAAAATCGCGATTTTTTCCATCATTTTTCAATCCGTCAAGGCTGAGCTTGATTGGCTCAAATCCACGTTTTTGTTTTTTCCTTCGGCCGCCGTGTCGTTTTTATCAAACCACGCGGCCACATCTTCGCTTTTGGCGGCCCAGGCTTTTTTTTCTTTTAGTAGCGCAAGGCTTTTCTCGAAATCCGCCAAATCCACCACGTCGCGCGGGTCGAAATAGAAATTCATGTACGCGCCGTATTTTTCCCCGAGCGCCATGGCTTTGGTGAACAGCCTCAAGAAGTCGCCCGCTTTTTGGTGGGCCGGCGGATGGCTCCGGAAACAATGCCAACTATCAAACAGCGGCTTGTAATGTTCGGGGCACGCCATCATGGGCAATTCCCATAGGGGGTATCCAGACTGGGTTTTCCCGTTTTCATTGTTCGAATCGTTGTTTTCGTTTGGAGCAACGTTTTGGCCCCGGTTGTGGAAATCATTCCGAGCCGGACGGTAGGGCAGTCCCCAGGATTCCGTGGTGGTCAATGTCGTTGAACTTGAATAACGGTAGCCGCGGCGCTCAAGGATTTGATAGACGCTCTGGGTGTGCAAGTTGCCGAAATGGGGCGTCCGGAATCCGGGTGCGCGGTAGTCCAAACTGTCGTGGGCGACTTTTTCAAAGCCGGCAATTTCTTCCTCTTGTTGCGGCTCGGTCATCCGGTTGAAAAAATGGTCCGGGTTGAACGTCTCATTGTTCGGATGAGAATACGTGTGGTTGATGATCTCATCATGGCGTTCCAGGATTTTTTGGTGCGGTTTCGGGTCGCGTTCGACGAATTTGCCGATAACCGCGTGCGATGCGGAAATCTCGTAGGCTTCAAGGAGGTCCAATAGCCTTGGAATCGCGGCCACGTCTTCCGGAAAATCATAATCAAATGAAATCGTTACGGCGAATTTTTTCCCGCCGGGCCAAGTCGGCCTATTTTGCATTTGGGTGCTGATGTCATGGCCGCTATCGGTATTACGTTTTTCCGTTTTTTGGCCCTTTGAAAAATAACGGTCGAACAGCATCGGCGAGGCTAAGCTCATGGCTTTCCGTTGCAACCGGTGGATTATTTCCATTGGAATATCACGTTTTCCATGTTAAATAAACTTTACATTGCCCAGTAAGCGTTATATAGGGGAATGTAAAACAAACTATACCTTGATTTGGCCGATTTTGCCGAAGTCCGTTGTTGGGGTTAAGATGTCGCGTTGAACCTGAACGACGGCCAAAAAAAGAAAAAAAGACAATTTCGCATATGCTGTTTTATTTATTGGGAATTGGTTTTGACGGATGGCAACTGGATTTGTGTGCATTGGCGGCCCTTACCGTGCGGATCAACCGCGCGTGTCTAAACTTGCTGCTACTCTTGCCAAAAAAATGCCCGTTCGTTTTGTCGTGATGTCCGGCAGCGGAACCGGCGTGATTGCAGTGGGTGGCAAACGTAAAATCCGCTATATCCTCAAAGCGGCCCGCTACCTGCGCGCCCACGTTAAAGCCGGAGACATCGTCTTAGGTTATGGTCACGGCGGTGCGTTGGCCGGATATTTCGGCACTCGAGGCACTAATGCGCGTTTTTGGTATGATTATCCGGACCCTTGGAGCGGATGGTACCATCACAATATGCCGACGGATTCGCTCAAGTGGCAAATCGGTCGGGAGGCGTTTTCCAAAATCGAGCGCCGCCTGTACAAAGACGCGGATTTGCTCACGACTGCAAGCTTTGAGCAACTGGCCTTTTTGGAAAAGCAACACGGCAAACGAACGCCGAACAATAAAATGGCCAAGGTTGGAAACGTCAGTAAAGGCAAAACTTCCACGTCCGTCATCCTCAACTGCCCCGACACGCGCATCTTCCGCCGCATCCGTCCCGTTTCAATGGCTTCGATGGGCTTGCCGAAAAACGCCCGCGTCCTTTTGTACCTTGGCAGCATCTTGGAGGAATACGGCTGCCGCACGCTCATTGAAATGATGCCCTCGGTTTTGAAAAAAAATCCGGACTCATATTTGGTCTTTTTGGGCTCGGCAAAAAATCCGGAATTTTTGGACCAACTTAAAGTCGCGGCCCAACAACTGGACGCAAACGGCAATGCCGGGGGCAACGCTTCAAAACATGTCGTTTTCCTATCGCCGGTCCCATCCGCCCGCGTGCCCGCCTACCTTTCGGCCGCGGAAATCGGTTATGTGCCGTTCAAAGACGTGCTGTACAACAACGTGGGCAGTCCCAACAAACTGTTCGAGTACATGGCCTGCGGGCCGGTGCCAATTGTTTCGGAGATGGCTGAGTTCCACCATTACATTGAAAACGGCAAAAATGGCGTGTTGGTCGAGCCGGAAAACCCCGACGCATTTGCGTCTGCTACGAACAAATTGTTGTCCAACGGACCGCTTTTGGAAAAAATGCTTCGCGCCAACCTGGCGTTGGCCCAAAAACAGTACAATTGGCAATTCCAGCAACGCAAACTTGAAACCCGACTTTCTCAACTTGTAAAATCTTCGGAGGACGACCCATGTTCGCAATAATTTTGGGCACCCGTCCGGAACTTATCAAGCTCTCTCCGGTCATCCGTGAGCTGCAACGCCAGCAGCAGCCATTTTTCATCCTCCACACCAACCAGCATTACTCCTATGAAATGGACCAATTGTTCTTTGAGCAGCTCAAGCTTCCCACGCCGAAATACAATCTTTGCGCTGGTGGAAAAGAACCGGCCGTCCAGCTTGCTTTGATGCTGGAAAAAATCGGCGCCATTCTGGTGGCAGAAAAACCCGATTGCGTCATGGTCCAGGGCGACACCAATACCGTATTGGCCGGTGCCTTGGCCGCATCCAAGAGCGGCATCGTTTTGGCGCACATCGAGGCGGGCTTGCGCAGTTTTGACCGCCGCATGGCCGAAGAGTACAACCGCGTGGTCACCGACCACATCAGCGACGTTTTGTTTGTGCCAACGGAAGATGCGGCCGGACATTTACGCGAAGAAGGCATCGGTTCACACGACGTCATCACCTCGCGCGGCACGCAAAAAGCTAAAATCGTGGTTTGCGGCAACACCTCGCTGGATGCCACCTTGCAGAACATTCCGTTTGCCAAAATCCCTTCTGCGCTTTTGGGTGCCAAACAGGATGTGCCGGAAAAATTCGTGCTATTGACGGTCCACCGTGCGGAAAACGTCGACGACCCCGTGTTTTTGAAAGCGCTTGCCGTCGCACTCAAAACCATTCCTGCCCACCTGCCTATTCTGGCCCCGCTCCATCCTCGCACCGTCAAGAATCTCCGGGCGTTCGGCCTGTCTTTGCCCGTCACCGTCCTGCCGCCGCAAGGCTATTTGGAATTTTTGGCCCTGGAAAAAGCCGCGGAATTCATCATCACCGATTCCGGCGGGGTCCAGGAAGAGGCTTGCACCTTGGGCGTGCCCTGCGTCACGGTCCGAAAAAGCACGGACCGGCCCGAAACCGTCACGGTCGGCGCCAATATTTTAGCCGGCACCACCGCATCCGGAATGACCGCCGCCTTTGCCCAGGCACAAAAGCTTGCGCGCGGGTGGAAAAATCCGTACGGCGACGGCCACGCGGCGCAAATCATTGTCCAAACCCTTATCAATTCAACTCCGAATCAAGAAGCCAAAAACGGAGTGTGAACTTTTCATGACCGATGTCCCCCGACCCAACGTGCGCATCCATCCGACCGCCGACGTGTCGCCCAAAGCCATCCTGGGTGAAGGCACGTCCGTGTGGAACCAGGCCCAAATCCGCGAAAACGCGAAACTCGGAAAAACTTGCGTGGTGTCCAAGAACGTCTACATTGACTTTGACGTCGTAATCGGTGACAATTGCAAAATCCAGAACAACTGCTCCATCTACCACGGCGCCACGTTGGGCAACGGCGTCTTTGTCGGCCCCCATTGCATCATCACCAACGACCGCTTCCCCCGTGCCGTGAACGCGGATGGTTCTGCAAAAGGCAATGCCGATTGGACCGTGTCCAAGACCCGGGTTGACGACGGCGCCGCGCTTGGTGCCGGCACCATCTTGGTCTGCGGTATCACGGTGGGTGCGTGGGCAATGACCGGTTCCGGCTCCGTGGTGACCCATGATGTCCCGCCCCATGGTTTGGTCATGGGCAATCCTGCGAGGCTTCATTCCTTTGTCTGCAAGTGCGGCAACAAATTGCAATTGGTTTCCCAAGTAACTGACGGCGCGGCCATGTCCTGCCCGACGTGTAAAAACCAAACCATCATCCCTAAAAACGATTTTGAAAAACTTGTGTGAGGTTTGATTATATATGGCCGCTACCGCTCCCATCACAAAAACGCAAATCAGCATCGCCAAGCCCCAAATCGACCAAACCGACATCGATGCCGTGGTTGCCGCGCTCCAAAGCGGCCAATTGACCGGCGGGCCCATCGTCGCCCAATTTGAAACCGATTTGGCGGCCTACTCCGGGTACAAACATGCCGTGGTCGTGTCCAGTGGCACCGCGGCATTGCACATCGCCATGCACGCATTGGGTGTCGGGTCTGGCGACGAAGTGGTTGTTCCGGATTTCACGTTTATCGCCACGGCCAATGCCGCACGCTACGTCGGAGCGACGCCCGTTTTTGCAGATGTGGATTCCCGCACGTTCAATTTGGATGCGGAAAGCCTCCAAAGCAAAATCTCGTCCAAGACCAAGGCCATCATTCCTGTTTCCTTGTACGGCCAATCTTACGACGTGGACGCCATTTCCAAAATTGCCTCTGAGCATGGTATTCCGGTGGTCAGCGACAACTGCCAGGCCATCGGAACCGCGTGGAACTCCAAACGTAATCTGGGGGACGCCATGGCCACGCTGTCGTTCTACCCCACCAAGAACATGACCAGCACCGAAGGCGGTGCCATCCTCACGGACCGCGATGATTTGGCGGATCAATGCCGGCTGTGGCGCAACATCGGCCAACGCAAACCCTATGATTACGCCAATGCGGGGTACAACTACCGTTTGAACAGTGTTTCAGCCGCATTGGGACTGTCGCAATTGAAGCGTCTTGATGCGTTCATGCAAAAACGCCAAGAAAACGCCCGCATGCTCAGCGATTTGTTGGCCGGCGTTTCCGGAATCCAATTGCCCTATGCGGACCCGCACGCCACGCACGTGTACAACCAATACACGCTCCAAGTGGATGCGGGTGCTGCGGGTCGTGATGCTCTTAAAGCGCACCTTGCCGCATTGGGCGTCGGCTCCAACGTGTATTATCCGATGCCCCTGAGCCAATTGGACACGTTCGGCAAAGACAAAGGTCCCGGCTTGCCCAATGCCAATTTGGTCAGTTCCCGTGTACTTTCCATTCCGGTCCATCCGGGTTTAAGTGAGGCGGATGTCCACACCGTTGCGGATGCGGTCAAAAGTTTCCGAGGTTGATGGTCGATGGATGTACTTGTCGTTGGCGCCGGTTCCATGGGCCGCAACCATTGCCGTGCCTATTCGGCCGATTCCCAAGTGGACCGCATTGTCGTGGTCGAACCGGATGCCAAATCGCGCGCCGCGTTGGAGGCCATGGGCTTGGAAAAAGTCTCCTTCGCCTCCTCTATTGCTGACGCCCTTAAAAGCGGCGTGCAGGCCGCTAGTGTCGTCACGCCCACGGAAACACATTTTCCGGTTGCCTCGCAACTGTTGGACGCCGGAATCCATGTGCTGGTCGAAAAGCCCATTGCTCCCACCGTGGTGGAAGGCCGAAAATTAGCCGACCTTGCGAAAAAGAAAAACGTGGTGCTGACCGTAGGCCACATCGAGCGGTTCAATCCGGCGGTCCGTGCGCTCAAGAAAAACATGCAAAGCCTCGGACTAGTTGTGTACGCCTCGGCCCACCGCTTCGGCATTCCCACCCAACGCCGATTGGCGGACGCGTTTTTGGACCAGGCCGTGCATGACATGGACGTCGTATCTTTTCTTACCGGCCAGGTCCCTCAAAACATCCGGGCCATCAGCCAACGCATCCTGGACCCCGATGTGTATGACCTGTGCTCCGCCATCGTCGATTACGGCGAGTTTTTCGCAACGGTGGAAGCCAACCGCGTCACGCCGATTAAGACCCGTGAACTCATCGTATTGGGCACCAAAGGCTCCGCCAAACTGGACTACATTTCACAGGAACTGGTGGTGAGCCATTCCGAGGCGCCGCAGACCAAATTCAGCTCCTTTGACGAAATTTTGATGCGCGTGGGCCGCGGGACCGAAGTCAAACCCTATTTCCAAAAGGACGAACCGCTCCGCTTGGAATTGGAACACTTCATCCGCTGTGCCGATGGGAAAGAATCCCCGTTGGTCAGCGCGGAAGATGGCATTTTGGCCGTGGCCGCGGTGGCCGCCGGGATGAAGTCCGCGCAAAGCGGGAAGATTGAGCAAATCGAGGCGTGATGCGCTTAGGCCCTGCGGACGTCGTTTTGGCGTTCAGCTCAGTTGCGGCCTTGATGCACGTTCGCAAATCGACTCGAATTGGCGTAACAGGGCATTTCCAATCCGCTCCGCCGCCGGTTCCGCCCCATCGAAGGTCTCCGGGTGGAATTGCGTCCCGAAAATCGGACGGGTCTTGTGGCGGACCAATTGGATGGCGGATTCTTTCAACGATTTGTTTTCGTTTTGCCAGTTCGGTTCTGGAACGGCCGCGTTTTCCAAAACATCGGGCAAGCTTCCGAAAACGGCCTTTTGATTGTGGCTTTCTTCCACTTGGAACGCCTGGCCTTGCGTAAATTGCGGCAACAGCGGGTGCGCCGTTTTCAGACGTAGCGTCGTAAGGGTGTGTTCCTTCCGTTTGGCGTCAATGATGCCGATTTTGGTGCCAAAGGCGTGGCAGATCAGCTGGTGGCCAAAACAGATGCCCAAAAGCGGTTTTCGCGTTTCACGGATGAATGCGGCTTCTGCCGTCATCCACTCAAACCCCGCTTTTCCAAAATCCGTCACGTTATCCGGTGAGCCCGTCAAAACAATTCCATCGAATTCCGCATCCAACTTTTTCGCAAATTCAGCCTTTAGAAATGAGTCCCGGCGGAAAATTTCCAAGTCCGGAAATGCTTTAACGAACCGCGCCTTGCGTTCAAGCGCAAATGCTTTCTCGGAGGGGTAATTGTCAATGAGTGCAAGTGTTGCCATTGTGCCCGTCATCCTTTCGTTTTTTCCGGCACTTGTATTGCTTTTTTTTCCGAACTCCAATTGCTCAGCAATTCCTTCCACCCGAATAGCACGTCGGTGCTGAATTCCATGACGCGCGCCAACAGCATGATGGCGGCTGCTGTTCCGAGGCTGATGCCAATAGCCACTGAAAAAAGATACGCGCCCGCACCTTCTTGCAGGCCCAAACCGGCCAAGGACAGCGGCACGAACGACAAAGCGGTGACCAATGCGCTGACCAAGATGGCGGCCGGCATTGCGTTTTGCGCGCCCATGCCCAATGCCATGAAGACCATGGTCCACCCGGCCCCCCGCAATACGGCGCCCAACAGGCTCCAAGCCACGTTGAGTGCCAAGAATCCGGCGGTGACTTTGGAGTCCAACGCGTTTTGGTACGCGGCATGCAAACGAACGCCCATCCAGGGCAATGTTTTGATCCACCGGTCTAATCGGTTTGACCGGAAGGCCATCAAATAGGCCAATCCGCCGCCCAAAATCAGCATGACCGCGCCCACGGCAATGAACACGCCGGCTCCCACTTTGCCGGCAAAATAAACCAACGCAACGGCTGCCAATATGCCGCGGGCCAAAAAGTCGGCCGCAAACACGACTCCGAGTGCCTTGAGTGCGCGTCCGCTGTTGAACCCATCCGCCCGCAACTTGAGGACCAAGCTGGAATACCCGGTACGTCCGGGCGTAAAATCGCTGATGAGCATGGCCGTCATGTGCATGAAAAATAGTTGCGGTTTCCACGGGGTCTGCAAGGCCCATGAGATGCGGAAGCTGTTCAGGAGGTTCATTGCGGCATAGAAAACGGCGCCCACAATGAGCCAGCCCAATTGCGCGCGCGACACCGCATCAACCACGGTTTGCCAGCCGATGGACTGCACGAACCAAAACGCCAACGCCCCGGCAAAAACGACGTTGGCGGCTAAAAGCAATCGTTTGTCCATTGAAGAAAAATAGGCGTACTACCATTAAAACGCTTGGCCGTGCAAATCCATTCTTCCGGCTCGCTTATCGGCCGCGGCGCCGCATCTGCCGCATGCGACGGGCCACCGCCTGGCCCCATTGCCGGAGTGCTGGCACGCCGTGTTGGACGGCTTTGCGGCTTAAATCCGCGGCCACGGTTCCCGTCCGCCGTCCGGCCGCTTTGGTCGCGCCCCAGGCTTCTTTTCCTTTTTCTTTCACCCACGGGTCGCCCACGTTTTCCGCCCAAGGCTGAAAGCGGTCCTTGTACCAATTTGGGCGAATGAAAAAGTATGCCAACGGCTTGTCTTTGTACAATCCATGGTTTTTTTGAAGAAAACGGCCGATGGCGTTCAAGTCCCCCGCTTTCGTTTCCACCATCAACTGCTCCCGCCCATCCATCCGCCTCATTTCCTCGTCCGACTCGCGCTGGTTCAGTGCTGGCGGGTTTTGGTAACGCAAACCAAACCGCATGCCTTGGAAAATGTGGGCAAACGCGTCGCGAAAACGGTTCTCATATTTTTCTTCAATGATGACGTCGACTTTCTGCACGTGCTTGAAAAACTTCCGGTTTTCTTTTGATTCGAGGAACTTCCTCAAAAAATATGCATTTCCAACGGCATCCAGTGATCGTTCCTCCCTGAACATGATGTGCTTGAGCACATCCGGGAAATTCTTAAACTCGGGCCGCTCATCAATCATCATCTGCAAAGCCCTACGCTGCATTGCTTTGGCTTCGGTTTCCCCTTCGGCAAAGTTGCCTGCATACCGGGGCGGACCTCCGCTGAAAACCATCGCTGCCGGAACGCCACGGTCATATGATTTGAGAAATTCATCCACCGCAATGCGCACGCGGCCGTCGACGCGTTCCGTCAGGGTGCCGTCTTCATTGATTCTTCCACCCAATACCGCGATGACGCGTTTGTATGCCTGGGGTTCGGCATTTTTGTGCATCAAAACGTGAGCAAAGTCGCGGGACTTAAGCGGGGCTTCGTTTTCAATCGGCACGCGGGCATGCACGGCGAACGACCCGTCGCCATGCGGCAACGCGCTGAGGATGTCTCCGGCATCCAAATACATCGGGGTTTTGCCCATTTTGACTCCGTTTAAGTACGTCGTTACATGGGGCTTGACTGCCCATCCTCCGTCGGAATGCTCGAAGTCCCAAACGCCGCCCTGGAGCAAGTGATATGCCTTTTGTCTGACGGTGCTGCCAAACGCCATGCGGTCCACGGCCCGTCTAGCGTCCGCCAGCGATTGGTGGACCTCGATGACGTCTTCGGCCCGATTGTCGACTACGCCAACCCGATTAGCCTGAGTGACGGTATTCTGGAACCGGTCCATGGGTCGTGCCGATTCCGAATTGGGTTCGCCTCGGTAAATGTGCAGCGGAGTGTTTCCCTCACTCACCATCCTGCTTCGAATTTTTGGCGCTTGTATCGTCATGACTAGTAGTATGACAAATTAATTTTTACTTATAATATTTTCCTAGTTTTTCATCCGCTTTCTGTTTGGTAAAAGTCCATTCAATCCTCTTTTGCTGCTGATTCCTCCGCATCGTCCACGCTTTTACCTCGCGCACAAG
>JACRGH010000073.1 GCA_016212375.1 Microcaldota archaeon | reverse complement strand
TCGCGTACGTATTTTTCGTCTGTCATGGCGGGTGGGCCTTTTTTTGCGCGGGGCGTCCTGGTCGGGACGCCCAAGCAAAAGAGGTACGAAAAAGTAGAACTTACGCCTTTCGGTCGACCTACAAAACTAAACCCTTACGGATTATTTTTTCGACGGCCTCGGAAAGCCGGGCTCTCCGGAAAAAGATGGAACAAACCAGGACACGTCCGTTCAATAACTCGGACGACCATCATCCAACTACGGAAAAGAAGTCGGAACAAAACAAAAAAAAGGCGCCAAAATCCAAAAAAAACCGGTGCCAAAAACCGCACAGCGGATTGCAATGGAAAAAAACGAGGTGGGTCTGAATGAACGCAAAAATCCAACAGGTATTAAGCCCCATTACCGCCGTCTTGGCGATTATTTTGGGCATCGCATGGATATTGGGCGGCGTAGGCTTGCGCTTTGCCCACGAAGTCAGCGGCCCCCTGACGGGCGGAATCCTGGGGATTTTGGTTGGCGCCATTTTCCTGATTTACGGATTGCAGTATTTCCGGGTCATCAAATAACGCGGACGAAAGCAAAAGAAAGGCAGCCGGGCTTGACGATGGCAAAAACACGATGGCACCGATTAAAGACCACGATTCACGCCACCCCCCCAATCGACAAATCGCTAGGTGATATAGACTCTGGACCCGAAATCGCTTTATAGACCGGACGATTAAGGCAACGATGGCAACGTTGGGCACTATCGTCAAATACGTCTTTTTGGTTTTATTCACCGCCATTTTAGCAGGCCAATTGGCCGTACTGGTCTTGGTGCAATCCGCATCCGGCGTAGCGTTGGACCCGGCGTTTTACAAAAACGAACTTCAGGCAGCCGGCATCTATGATTACGCCTACGCCAAACTGAACCAGAGCGTAACCGAGAAAGGCGGCGGCCAGGCCAGCGCCATGATGACGCTAAGTGGTATCAGCATGACGGATATCCTGACCAAGGATTGGATCAAACGCCAGGCGGAAAACCTCATCGACCACGGATTGGCCTACCTTAAGGGCCAAAGCCAGTCCGCCGAGCTTTGGATTGACCTGACGGAGCCGAAAACCAAATTATTTGCCGCGGCGGATGCAAAAATCCAACAATTGCCAGAAAGCCTGCAAGACGCGGCCACTACTCAGAAAGCCGCGTTCAGTGAACAAATCGACCGACAAGTGCCGGACAAAGTCAACCTGGCAGAACAGCCCGGGGCACAACAACAGCTGCTTGAAGCCCGCAACGCCGTGGGCACACTCCAGACGATATTACTAGGGTTGGTCGTCTTTGCACTGGTGCTGGCCGTCCTGATTGTCGTATTGGCCCGTAAAAGCATCCACTCGATTGTCCGATGGCTCGGAGCCGGTTTGATATTAGGAGGAGCGTTGGCATTTGGACTGTTGGGGTTAGTGCAAAGCAAACTGAATGAAGCATTGCCGACGATAGCGGGGGGACCGGAAGCGCCAATGTTGACCAAATTGGCAGCCGATGGCTTTGCCGCGGTACAAGGTGCGGCATTTCCATTGGCGGGGGTATTGGTCGTGGTCGGATTGGTCGGAATTGCGGCTTCGTTTTTGTTCAAACCGGTGGAAGAAACCGAGGGCAAAAGCGAAGCAAACAGGGGATTGGTTACGGAAGGCAAGAAACGGAAGTAAACCAAAGCATTTGCGGCAAAACAAAATTTCGAAAAATATATGGTAAAAACTATTGAAAGCCGACGTGGGTGTCTTCCATTTGGTACAGGCTCGTCTTCGGATTGAATTGAAGGCGGATGCACTGGCCGGTGAATTCAGGATTAAACCGTTCATGCAGATGGGATTCGGATTGAATCACCTGCTTTCGCAGCCCCGGACTTTCCAGCATTTCCTTCAGACCGCCGTGGGCAGCTCCAAACACGATACCGACGTCAGCCGGTCGCGAACCATATAGGTTCTTGCAGATCCGCGATATCTTTTCCGCGACAATAGCCTCGCGGAGTTGTTGTCCGGGAAGTCCGTGGGTATAGGAAATGCGCAATTTCCTGAACAGCTCACGATAACCGGAGATTTCCCCGGGTTTCGAAATCTGAACTCCGGCCCACGATCGGTTCGGATTGAGCTCATGGCCGGCACCCAAGCCGAAAACCATGCCGACCAAAGTCAGCCCAAGCCGCTTCAAGACGGTTCGTCGACTGATGCGCAAGGCTTCCGTTTTCTTTCTCCGACCTTTTTCATTGACCCCACCGACTTTCTTAAAGTATTTGGCGCCGGAAACGATAGTGGCGGCACCGCCTGCGGCGACCGAAGCAACCATGATTCCCTTGGACAGTCCCTCGTGATCTTGAATCGAATGGTCAAATTCGGTAGCCAAGGCACTCGTTTCGAATATGTCGGGAAAAAGCAGGTCGGGTTTCCGGTCTGCAATGAGTTGTTGCAGCGGACTCATGTCCGTGCGATGGCCTTGTGAGTCGGCAATCAGCAGGAGGTTGACCGAATCAAGAATCGTTTGGCGCCGGTCCGTATAACGCTTCAACTGCTGGCGCCTAGAATGGAGTTCGAATCCGACCGGCAGCGTATGCGAAAACTCAAGAAAAAGTGCGGACTTGCGTTCCATTCCAGGCGCGGCTTCATGAAAGCCGATGACGGCCCCGCCTTGGCGTTTCTGGACGCTTTCAGCCAAAGACTCCATCGGACGAAGATGTGAACTTAGTTGCAAGGTTCCCTGATGCGGCCCGCCGTCAATCCGAAAAAAAGTATATCCCATGTTCAGTCCTTAAGCGCCTCCCAAAGGATTTCTTCCTTGGGATTGATGGACAGGCCGGTGTCATCGATGGTGACGGGATGTACCAACTTGTCATGGTTGGTGCCGCGCATCTTGCGCACGAACATGGAACGGTGCGGAGGCGTGTACAACAGCTGGACCACGCCGTCGACCAGGAACTCTTCAACTCCGAAGCGTGAGATTTGGCTCTTTCCGCCGTTGGTCTCACAGGTCAAAATAGTGGTGCAATCGATTTTACGAAGTTCTTCAATCAGCAAATAGATGGCGTATCGGATTTTCGCCGGATCATCCATCCAAAAGCTGAATGCGGTGATGGAGTCGATGACCATGCGTTTGGCACCCATCGCTTTTGCCTTGTCTACGATACGGGTGGCCTGCAACGACATGTCGTTTTTGAGGTCCAACGACGGCTCAAACTTGTAGATTTTCAGCTTGTTTTCCTTTTCCAACGGCAACAAGTCCCATTTGAACCGCTGCATGTTCCACCACAAATTGTGCGGACCCTCTTCCATGGTGATGTACACGCCCGGCTCGCCGTAATCCTTGGCTCCGGCGTAGAGGTATTCCATACAGAAGATGCTTTTGCCGCAACCCGCCCCGCCCGATACCAAGATGGACGACGATTCGGGAAAGCCGCCTTCGATGAGGTCATCCAAGCCCGGCACTCCGGTCTGTACGCGTTTCATGACAAAAGAACGCAACCCAAGTTTAAAGCGATGCAGGTTAACGGGGTTTACACGGGCAAATGAGAGCATCACCTCTTAAAACACCAGTCACCTTAATGGGCGCATGAGCCTTGCCGCGCCCTACCAGCGCATCACGACGAAGTTGAAACGGCCCCTCGCGTCTGTTGCCGCTATCGCAACGCTTGCCAAACCCACCCGGACCCAGCAATCCGAATTGCGGGCCTCTCTTCGGACGATTGCAACAGTAACGGCACGCGAAATGGAAAAAATGCATACGAGCCCCCGCCGAGCCGCGTCAAATACCCCGCAATACGCGTCAAGCCGGTTCCTTCGCGAATTCGGACATCTACCCGGCGGCATTTCCGAAATCCGACGCCGGAAATTCAAGTCTGAAAACACCTGTATCGACATCGCGCGCGGAATTGCAATGGCGCTATGCACCGTGGTAGCGCCGGAGCGCATCAGCGTAGTACGGATGAACGGACCGGAACAGAACCATCCCTCAATCATCCTGAAGACTGAAACGGGGGCAGAATTGGTCGTAGACAATTGGGGCATGGACGGACGCCAAGGCGTCTACCCATATCAAGAGTTCAAAACGGCACTCCAAAAATCCATTGGAAAACCGAAACACCCGCTATCCGGACTTTCCAATGCGCTGGGTTTCCAATGGCTCCGTGATTTGGGTCAAGCAATGGCACATGAACATACGTTTCATCACGGCGGAATGGGTTTGCTGAATGCATCCGCGCATGAAAACCACGGATTCACCCACCTTGAAAAAGGAAACGACAAAGAAGCCATGCAACATGCCAATGCGGCATTGCGACATGCACCGGATTCCGACAACGCCCACTTCCTGAAGGGAAATGTTTTTTTCTTCAAACGGCAATTCCGCCGGGCCATTCGCTGCTACGAAAAGGCATTGGAACTCTATCCGTTCCACACGTTGGCGCTGGAAAATATAGTGAAAGCCAAGAGGGAGTTGAAAGACTTATCCGGAGCACAGGAAGCACTTAAAAAACTGGAAAAAATCGTAAATTACGAACCACGCTCAAAAGAGCATATGATGAACCTTGAAGCATTTTTGGACCAACTTTACCCGGACAATGAATGGGAACCAAAAGTCGGATTGAACATCCGAGTGCTAAAAAAATAACCAAAATTACGAAATACCAATTACGACTCGCCATGAAATTAGAGTCCTTGGGGTTTGCGTCGGGTGAGGAAAAAGGCCGCCCCGCCTAAAAACAAGACCAGGCCGATGGCGGGAAGCGTCCAGTCAAAGCCCGCGGGCTTCGGCGTTCCCGACGCACCCGAAGAACCAGATGAGGAGTT